>JANQUV010000051.1:4635-6356 GCA_030730585.1 Haliea sp. | reverse complement strand
TATCAGCTGTGGAAAGTGGAGCGGCCGCAGGTGACCGACGTGGTGCACGAAGCCGCGAAAAACGGCGACCGTTCGGAGAACGGCGACTATATCTACGGCAAACGACGGCTGCGTGAAATCGACTCCCGCGTGCGTTTTTTGAGCAAACGACTGGAAGAACTTACGGTGGTTGACCGGGTACCCAGCGACCATGAAAAAGTGTTTTTTGGCGCCTGGGTGACGCTGGAAGACGACGAAGGGGCGCAACGCTGCTACCGCATTGTTGGCCCCGACGAGTTCGACCTGAGCCAGAGCAAGTTGAGCATGGACTCACCCCTGGCCCGTGCCCTGCTCGGCAAACGCCTCGATGACGAGATCACGCTGCAAAGCCCGGGCGGCGAGCAGCTGTTTTATATCAGCGCCATTCACTACACCGCGCCTTGACGCAGATTAGCCCCCGGGGCGGTAACCGTTAACGAAGCAGGGCTGCACTGGCGGGCAAGTGTCCACACTCAGTCCAGCGCGGCGTAGACCATGGATTCCAGCTGCCCACGCAAGTTGAAAGTGCTAGATGGCATAAGCTGGGTCATAAATAGCACCACCAGCTCTTCCTCCGGGTCTACCCAAAACAGTGTGCTGGCCAGCCCACCCCAAAAAAAGCTGCCGGGTGACGCCAAGTTACCATTCTTTACCGAGTCAATCTTGTTCGCAAAGCCCAGCCCAAAGCCAACGCCTTCGTATTGCGTCTCGCTGAAGCTGCCCATTGCGTATTGTTCGAGGTCGACATCGCCGGGCAGGTGGTTGGCGGTCATGTAATCCAGCGTGCGTGAGCCGAGGATGCGCACATCATCTACCGTGCCGCCCTGCAGCAGCATCTGGCAGAAGCGGAAGTAGTCGCCGGCGGTGGACAACAGGCCGCCGCCGCCGGACCAGAACACCCGGTCGCGGAATTGGCTGTTCTGGCCATCGTCGTTACAAACCAGCTTCTTTGCCGCGTCGCGTTCGTAACAGGACGCGAGCCGATGCACTTTATCGGGAGTGATATTAAAGGCGGTATCGACCATGCCGAGTGGCCCGAACAGGTGTTCTTGCAGGAAGTCCGGCAACGACTGGCCGCTGATCACCTCAATCAGGTAGCCCAGCACATCAGTGGCCAACGAGTAATTCCAGCGCGTGCCGGGGGAGAATTCCAGCGGCAGCTGCGCCAGCTGGTCGATCATGTGCTTCAAGGTATAGCCAGGGGCCGGGTTGCCGATCTGCAGCTTGCGGTAGGCGTAATCGAGGTTGCTTTCGCGCAGAAAGTCGTAAGTGAGGCCTGATGTGTGGCGCAGCAAATCGCGCATGGTCATGGGCCGCTCACAGGGTGCGGTGGCAAACAGGGGAAACGCACCTGCCGTGCGTACCGCCAGGTTGCGCCACTCGGGAATAAAGCGGTGAACCGGGTCTTCCAGCGCAAACAGGCCCCGTTCGAACAGCATCATCAGCGCCACCGAGGTGATCGGCTTGCTCATGGAGTAAATACGGAAAATGGTGTCGGCACTCATCGGCGTGCCGCGCTCCAGGTCGCTGTGACCCGCCACATCCAGCAGGCCCACCCTGCCATAGCGCGCCACCAGAGTCACGCTACCCGGCAGCTTGCCTGGATCAATATAGCGGCTACGCAGGTGCTCGCTGATTCGCGCCAACTGGGCCGGGTTGAGGCCTAAAGTCTCGGGGTTTACCTGTTCCATATACTCTCCTGG
>JANQUV010000051.1:0-4535 GCA_030730585.1 Haliea sp. | reverse complement strand
CAGGCCGTGCTGGCACGGCTGCGGGCCATTGCCAGTAAGAACCGGGTGCTGAAGTCTTACATTGGCACCGGCTACCACGATACCTACACCCCCGCCGTTATTCAGCGCAACGTGCTGGAAAACCCCGGCTGGTACACCGCCTACACGCCCTATCAGCCGGAGATTTCCCAGGGCCGACTGGAGGCGCTGCTCACCTTCCAGCAAACCATCATGGACCTGACCGGCATGGAGCTGGCGAATGCCTCAATGCTGGATGAGGGCACCGCAGCCGCCGAAGCCATGACCCTGATGCAACGGGTGAACAAGAAAAACCGCAGCAGCACGTTTATTGTGGCCGAAGACTGCCACCCGCAAACCATTGCGGTGGTGCGTACCCGCGCCGAAGCGCTGGATATCGAGGTGGTTGTCGGGGACCCGGCAGAACTGGTCGGCAGCACCGAAGCCTTTGGCCTGCTGCTGCAGTACCCGGGCACCTATGGCCACGTGCGTGACCTCGAGCCACTCATTGAACGGGCCCACACGGCGGGTACTCTGGTGACGGTAGCGGCAGACCTGATGTCACTGCTGCTGCTGAAATCGCCCGGCGCACAAGGCGCAGATGTGGTGGTCGGCAACTCGCAGCGCTTTGGCGTGCCCATGGGTTTTGGCGGGCCACACGCTGCCTTTTTTGCCACGCGTGACGCCTACAAGCGCTCCACACCCGGGCGTATCATCGGTGTGTCCATCGACCGCCACGGCAACGAAGCGCTGCGCATGGCCATGCAGACCCGAGAGCAACATATTCGCCGGGAAAAGGCCACCAGCAATATCTGCACGGCGCAGGCCCTGCTGTCGATTATGGCGGCGTTCTACGCGATGTATCACGGCCCCGTAGGGCTGCGACGCATTGCCGAGCGCATTCACTACTTGGCCGGCTTGCTGGCCAATGGCCTGCAGGCGGCTGGGATGGTGGCTGATAACAGCGTCTATTTCGACACACTCACGGTGAGCGTGGGAGATCAGCAACAGGCGATTGTTGCGCGCGCCCTGGCCGCCGGCATGAACCTGCGCGTTGTAGGCTCGCAGAAGCTCGGCATCGCGCTGGACGAAACCACCACGGCGGAAGACATCGACCAGCTGCTGGCAGCCTTTAGCGGCGCCAACGCGGCAACGCCTTGCCGCGAACAGGCCGCACCCGCCACGGTCATTCCCGGCAATCTGCAGCGCACCGTGGACTATCTGCAGCACCCGCTGTTTAACGATTACCACTCAGAAACCGAAATGCTGCGCTACATGCGCCGGCTGGAAACTCGCGATATCGCCCTCAATCAGGCGATGATTCCGCTGGGCAGCTGCACCATGAAGCTCAACGCGACCACCGAGATGCTGCCCGTCACCTGGGCGGAATTCGCCGGCATTCATCCCTTTGCCCCCGCCGACCAGACCGAGGGCTATCGCGAATTACTCGAAGAGCTGGAGCACATGCTCAAAGAGTGCACCGGCTACGACGCCATTTCGCTACAGCCCAACGCCGGCTCGCAGGGCGAATACGCGGGCCTGCTTACCATTCGCCGTTACCACGAGAGCCGCGGCGACCATCAGCGCGATGTGTGCCTGATCCCCTCCTCTGCCCACGGCACCAACCCGGCCAGTGCCGCACTGGCCGGCATGCGCGTGGTGATTGTGGACTGCGACAGCGACGGTAACGTTGACCTTGCTGACCTCACGGCCCGCGCCCAACAGCACAGCAGTGAACTGGCGGCGATCATGATTACCTACCCGTCAACGCACGGTGTGTTTGAGGAAACTGTCATCGATGTGTGCGATATCGTGCACCAGCACGGTGGCCAGGTGTACGTGGACGGCGCCAACTTGAATGCCCTGGTCGGCCTCGCCTCGCCCGGCAAATTCGGCGCTGATGTCTCACACCTGAACCTGCACAAAACCTTCTGCATTCCGCACGGCGGTGGTGGCCCGGGCATGGGCCCGATTGGCGTCGGCGCGCACCTGCAGCAGTTCCTGCCCTCGCACCCTGTGGTGCCGCTGCCCGGGTTGCCTGCAAGCAATGACGTGGTGTCTGCCGCACCCTGGGGCAGTGCGTCCATTCTGCCTATCAGCTGGGCTTACATCGCCCTGATGGGCGCAGAGGGCCTCACCCAGGCCACCCGCGTCGCCATTCTCAGCGCAAACTATATTGCCCACCGCTTAAAAGCGCACTACCCGGTGCTGTACACCGGCCGCAACGGCACCGTAGCGCACGAATGTATTGTGGATATTCGCCCGCTGAAAGAAGCCAGCGGCATTTCTGAGGAGGACATTGCCAAGCGGCTGGTGGACTTCGGCTTCCACGCACCGACCATGTCGTTCCCGGTTGCCGGCACGCTGATGATTGAACCTACCGAATCCGAGTCGCTGGCCGAGCTGGACCGTTTCTGCGATGCCATGATTGCCATCCGCGAGGAAATTCGCGCGGTGGAAGAAGGCCGCCTTGACCCGGAGGACAACCCGCTGCGCAACGCACCCCACACATTGCTGGATGTGACAGCAGAGCATTGGGAGCACGCCTACACGCGTGAGCAAGCCGCTTACCCATTGCCCTCTCTGCGCCAGCGTAAATACTGGCCGCCGGTGAACCGTGTGGACAACGTCTACGGCGACCGCAATCTGGTGTGTTCCTGCCCGAGCATTGAGTCCTATCGGGAGCCGCTCGGGGTTTAGGTGCCACAGGGTAAGGCTCACACTCCCCGCTGAGCCTGACCGCACGCCCGGTGGTACTAGTGCTACACTGAAATTGTCCAGTGCAGCCTGAAGGCGAGTACCACCATGGCAAAATCGCGCACACCGGCCCCATCAGTCGTCCCCTTCGCAAAGAGCCCCACGGGGATTACTGGCCTGGATCAAATCACTCAGGGTGGCCTGCCTAAAGGACGGCCGACCCTTGTTTGCGGCTCGTCGGGCTCAGGCAAGACACTGCTCGGCATGGAATTTCTGGCCAAGGGTGCCTCGGACTATGGCGAGCCCGGGGTCTGTTTCTCCTTCGAAGAAAGTAGCCATGACCTGATCAAAAACGTCGCGTCCCTGGGATTCGATGTGCCGGCGATGATCGATCAAAAGAAGCTGCTTATTGATCAGATTCGCATCGAGCCCAGCGAGACTGAAGAGAGCGGGAAGTACGACCTGGAGGGGCTGTTCATCCGCCTCGGCTATGTGATCGATTCCATCAGCGCCAAACGGGTCGTACTGGATTCCATCGAAACTTTACTCACCGCGTTCGACAATATGGGCATTTTGCGCGCAGAGCTGCACCGACTATTCCAGTGGCTCAAGGACAAGGGGGTGACGGCCATCGTCACCGGGGAGCGCGGCGAGGGCGTACTCACGCGCCACGGATTGGAGGAGTACGTTTCCGATTGCGTGATCCTGCTTGATCAGCGGGTTGATGAACAAATCGCCACGCGCCGCCTGCGTATCGTCAAGTACCGGGGTTCCGCCCACGGCACCAACGAATACCCCTTCCTGCTCGACGCACAGGGATTCACGCTGCTGCCCCACACCGCCATAAGCCAGCAATACATCGTATCTGATGAATTTATCTCAAGCGGTGTCAAAAAACTGGATGTGCTGCTCAACAGCAAGGGCTATTACCGAGGCGGAACCGTGCTCATCTCTGGCACCTCCGGTTCGGGCAAAAGCAGCCTTGCCGCCCACTTCATCGAGGCCGCCTGCCAGCGGGGAGAACGCAGCCTCTATTTTGCCTTTGAAGAGTCGCCGAGCCAGGTAACGCGCAATATGCGCTCGATTGGAATCGATCTACAACGGTGGCAAGACCAGGGCGTACTGCACATCGAAGCCGTGCGGCCCACGTCCATCGGGCTGGAAGCTCTGCTGGTTAGCATTCAGCGGCTTACCGAGCAGTTCAAGGCACAGGTCGTGGTGTTTGACCCAATCTCAGGCATTAAGCCAGCAGGCGCTGCCAAGGATGCCTATCTCATGCTGATGCGGCTGGTGGACTACTTCAAAGCACGCCAGATTACCTGTGTGCTTACCAGCCTCACCGAAGGAGGTGCCGCGGCTGAGCGCAGTGAAGTGGGAATTTCACCACTGGTTGATACTTGGTTGTTGCTGCGCCATCTGGAGCGGGATAACGAACGCACCCGTCTTGTCTATATTCTCAAGTCGCGCGGTCTTGCCCACTCCAGTGAGATCCACGAATTTATGCTCTCCGACGAGGGGGTAGATCTGGTTAAGGTCTACATGGGGCCGGACGGTATCCTGACCGGTAGCGCCAGGCACATGCAGATGGACCGGGATAAGGCCAACGCGCTGAACCGCAGCAGAGATGTGCGTGCCAGAAAGGCGTTGCTGGAGCGCAAGCGCAAGGCAATGGAGGCCACAATCGTCGAGCTCAGGGCGCAACACGAGCTGGCAGCGCCAGGCGCTTGAGGAGACCCAGGCCGAGGCCGAGGCGGATGCGCAACATCTGCTCACTGCTCGTTTTTCACCAGAAGAGGCTGAAAATGAATAAGGCGAGCAAAGCCGGAACCTCTCACGACGAC
>JANQUV010000050.1:5531-32067 GCA_030730585.1 Haliea sp. | reverse complement strand
GAAGAAGCGGTTTTGATCAACCCTTGCTGGGCGGTGGCCGCCTGTTGCGGGAATTTTGAAGAACTGAGCGCCTGCTCGCCATAACGGCAAGCAGAAGAAATACCAAACCGGTGAAATATCCGAGCCTGATGATTTTTAATCCCGGCAACCTTTATGTACCGAGCAGCATTTGCAATGCTTTGCTCGGGATAAATTTATGATGGATCAATTTATCCAATGTGAAAGGAGATACCTTGGGTGACGCAGGGTTCCGGCTGAAACCGTTAACATTAGGAATAGGTGACGCAAGCGAGGTAAGCTTGGGTTAAATAGTTTATCTGCAAGGAGCGTCTGGTGGCGGTATTGAAGCGCAAGGTCACGATCGTCACGGACGCCGCCAGAGGCATGGGTGAGACCACAGCGCGTATATCGGTGAAGCAGGGAGCCAGCGAATGACAGCTAAGGCGGACATTGGCCTGATCGGGCTCGCGGTAATGGGGCAAAATCTGGTTTTGAATATGGCAGATCACGGCTACCGGGTTGCCGTATTTAATCGCACCACGACTACGGTCGATGAATTCATCGCGGGGCCCGCGAAAGGCAGCCAAATTATCGGTACACAGAGTGTGGAAGAGCTGGTCGCGGCGCTGGCGAAGCCGCGCAGGGTTATGCTGATGGTCAAGGCGGGTGAAGTGGTTGATCGCTTCATCGATCTGTTACTGCCGCTGCTTGAACCGGGTGACGTCATTATTGACGGAGGTAATTCCCATTACCCGGACAGCACGCGACGCACCGCCTGGTTGCGTGAAAAGGGCCTGCATTTTATCGGCGCGGGTATTTCCGGAGGTGAGGAGGGCGCGCGTTACGGTCCGTCGATCATGCCCGGTGGTGATCCGGAGGCCTGGCCGTTGGTAAAAGAGATCTTTCAGTCTATTGCTGCCAAGGTGGATGGGCAGCCCTGTTGCCAATGGGTGGGCAAGGACGGTGCCGGCCACTTTGTGAAAATGGTGCATAACGGCATCGAATACGGCGATATGCAGCTGATCTGCGAAGCTTATTCACTCATGGAAAAAGTGCTGGGCATGAACTGTGACGAAATGCACGACGTGTTCAGGCAATGGAACGACGGTATTCTCGATTCCTATTTGATCGAGATTACCGCTGATATTCTCGCCGTGAAAGATGAAGATGGTGAGCCGCTGGTGAACAAAATACTCGATACCGCAGGGCAAAAGGGCACCGGCAAGTGGACCGGTATCAGTGCGCTGGATCTCGGTGTGCCGCTGACGCTGATTGGTGAATCGGTGTTCGCGCGCGTGCTCTCTTCGCTAAAAGAGGAACGTGTGCGTGCATCCGCAATTCTGGGGTCGCGGCCAGCCACGACAACAAGCAGCAACAGGCAGGAAAACATTGATGCCCTGCGTGATGCTCTCTATGCGTCCAAAATTATTTCGTATGCACAGGGCTTTATGCTGATGCGCGAGGCGGCAAGGGACCAGGGCTGGCAGCTCGATTATGGCGCGGTCGCATTAATGTGGCGAGGCGGCTGCATCATCCGCAGCGCCTTTCTCGGGAATATCAAAGAAGCTTACGAGAACGATCCGGAATTAGAGAATCTCGCGCTCGATGGCTTCTTTACCGAAGCACTGAAATCGGCCGAAGCAGGCTGGCGTAAAGCGGTGGTGCTGGCCATCGAGCACGGGATTCCGGCTCCTGCGTTTGCCTCGGCGTTATCCTATTACGATGGCTACCGCAGCGCGCGTCTGCCGGCCAATCTGCTGCAAGCGCAGCGTGACTATTTCGGCGCGCATACCTATGAGCGCATTGACCATAAACGCGGCGAGTTTTTTCACACCGACTGGACCGGTCGTGGCGGTAAAACCGCATCGACCACATATGAAGTGTGAGATGGGTTAAGTGCTACGCATCAATGCGTTGCGATAACGTCGAGAGAGAAGACCCATGACCGAAGAAACAGGAGGGGCCGGTGTGGAGAGCAATCTGTCAAACTCTGGGCAGGACTATGAAACGGCTGCCCCGTGTAACATCGTTATCTTTGGTGCAACGGGTGACCTGACCAAGCGCAAACTTATGCCGGCGCTGATGCGCATGTTGCATTGCGGTTTGATTCATCGCGACAGTCGCATACTTGGCGTGCTGCGAAACCGTAGCGAAGCCGAGTGGCATGAAATGATACGCGCCGGGCTGCACGAATATTCGCCGCAACTCGATATGGATGAAGAAAAGTGGCGAGAGTTTCTGCCGCATCTGAAAATGGTTGATGGCGGCCTCGATGACGATACTATGTATCAGCGCCTGGCCGATGCGCTGGAGACTCTCGGCGACAAGAAAAATGCCATGTTCTACTGCGCGATCCCTCCGGAATGGTATAACCGGGTAGCACAGGGCCTGTTCAAGGCCGGGCTGGTGAGTGAAGAAGACGGCTACCGTCGACTGGTAATCGAGAAACCGTTTGGCAGCAATCTCGCAACAGCTTCTGCTCTGAACAAGGAGTTGCAGGCGGTTTTCAAAGAAAACCAAATCTATCGAATCGATCATTACCTCGGCAAGGAAAGCGTGCAGAACCTGCTGGTTTACCGCTTTGCCAACAGCATCATGGAACCGCTGTGGAACCGTAATTATATTGACCACATCCAGATATCTGTTTCGGAAACTATCGGTATCGAGTACCGCGCTAAGTATTACGAAAACTCCGGCGCCCTGCGGGACATGATTCAGAGCCATCTGATGCAGGTGATGACACTGGTAGCGATGGAGCCGCCGGTGGAATTTACGGCCGATGCAGTGCGGGATGAAAAGATGAAAGTGTTGCGCGCTTTACGCCGCTTTGACCCAGATCAGATTGCTGTGCACACGGTGTCTGCACAATATGCCTCCGGCATGGTTGGAGGCGAACGGGTGGCTGCTTATGTCGCCGAGGAAGACGTATCGCCGGATTCATCGACTGAAACCTTCGCTGCAATGCGCTTCTACATCGACAACTGGCGCTGGCAGGGCGTGCCATTCATTTTGTGGACCGGCAAGCGCATGAAGGCCAAGGTATCCGAAGTGATGATTCGGTTTCGCAAGCCGCCCTTCAATCTGTTTGACAGCCATGCCTCAGTTCCGGCAGCCAATGCGCTGGTGTTTCGCTTGCAACCGGAGCCAGGCGTTGTACTACGAGTGAATGCCAAGAAGCCGGGGCTAACCACCGATAACGAAGAGATGGTGATGCGCGCAATGTACGCGAGCGATACCAGCGAAGCTGCAGATGCATACGAGATACTGATGCACGATGTGCTCACCGGTGACGGGACGCTATTTTCACGCAGTGACGAAATTGAGGAATCGTGGTCGATTGTTGAGCCTGTGCTGGAGGCATGGAAGGACCGCGTCTTCATCGAACGTTACCGTGCAGGTACATGGGATGTGGCTGCCATGGATGAACTGACCAAGGATTGTGTGGGCGGCTGGCATAAACCTACCCTGCATGAATAGGGTCGAGGTTTTCGACTCGCCGGAGGCGGTCGCTCAGGCAGTAGCGAGTTATCTGTTTGAGCGGATTACAGGCTGTGTGAGTGTGAAAGGACAGTGCCATGTGGTGCTGCCCGGCGGGCGCACACCGTCGCGTTGCCTCGAATTGCTCGCTGAAAGACCTTTGCCGTGGCAGTCTATTCACTGGTACCCGGGAGATGAGCGGTGTTACCCGGCGGGCCATGCTGAGCGTAACGACAGCATGATGTGCTCCCGGTTGTTTTCCAGGCATGCGCAGGCAATGGACAATTTTCATGCGATCCCCGCGGAACGCGGGTCGGAGCAGGGCGCGAAGGACTATGCCGTGTTATTGGACGGCGTTGGGACTTTGGATATTGTGGTGCTGGGCATGGGAGAGGACGGCCACACTGCCAGTCTTTTTCCCGGGAATGCCGCGCTGGATGATCCACGCAGTGCCGTGCCTGTGCACGGCGCCCCCAAGCCTCCGAGTGAACGTATATCGCTGGGCTTGAATATGCTGAGGCATGCGGGCGAGCGTATTGTTATCGCCACTGGTGAGGGCAAACGTGAAGCCCTCGCCAAGGCGTACGCTGGTGAAGCCCTCCCGGTCACGCAGGTTGGGGCCGATATCTGGTTTGTTGATGAGGCAGCAATGGGGCAGTGAAATTCAATAATCTTCCGAACCGCACCCCCCACCGCAGTGTCGCTGTTCGGGCAGTGTGGGTTTTACGGGCATTCTTCATTGAGTAGTCGTCTTTTTTGAAGATGGGAAGCACGTCAAAACAGTTACGACCACGTTCGATACCTGTAGCAGAGAGGCAATGGTTTCAAGCGGTAGGCGGTGGTCGGCCAAATGAGTTAGCACACGAGCTTGTCCGCTGAAAAAAGGCACTGCCCTCTCCAACGTAGGGAGCGGGGAGTGCCAAAAGATTCCTGCCGGGGCGGCAGGATAACCTGGAAACCGTCAGCGCTTCCTGAGCTCCAATGATAATCGGTGGAATCAGGGTAGGCACTATGACTAACATAATCCATAGATGCACAGCTGTCTGTTCGGTATCCCACAGTAGGATCTACAATTTCTCCGAGCGCCTATCTTGAGTCACTAGTGAGCAATAAGAATGCCGGTGTCAATGCCAACACTGGACATGCAGCCTTCGCGGTGTTTGCGGATCAACCGGGAGATCTTGACACTTAGTGGTAGTGCATCGGGTCACGTATGTGCGCTGTTGCACATACAGGGTAAGGAGTGGATACTCTATACCTGTCGTAGACGATCGGGTGCATTCGTTAATTTTCATACTTGAAACCGCCGGCCGGAGTATCGTACTTGACTGATCTTGACAGTCCCCGCCAGAACCATTTGCTAGACGCGCTGCCTGCGCCGGAGCGGGCGCGGCTTTTCCCGCACTTGGAACTGATTGATATGCCACTTGGCCTTTCCGTTTGCGAACCGGGCATGCGCATGCAGCATGTCTATTTCCCCACTACCTGCATCGTTTCCCTGCTATATGTTTTGGAGGACGGCGCTTCGGCCGAAATCGCCGTGGTCGGCAATGAGGGTATCGTGGGCGTATCGCTGTTTATGGGTGGAGAAACCACGACCAGCCGTGCGGTAGTGCAAGGTGCGGGCCATGCCTACCGACTGCGGGCGCAGCTCCTGAAGGACGCGTTCTTCCTCGCCGGGCCATTGCAAGAGCTTTTATTGCGCTATACGCAGGCGCTTATTACCCAAACGGCACAGACTGCGGTATGCAACCGGCATCATAAGTTGGACGCGCAACTCTGCCGCTGGCTGCTGCTGAGTCTCGATCGTGTGGGTTCGAACGAACTGTTAATGACGCAGGAATTGATCGCCAATATGTTGGGTGTGCGCCGCGAGGGCGTCACCGAGGCGGCCGGCAATTTACAGCGCGCGGGGCTGATTCACTACAGCCGCGGCAAGATCACGGTGGTAGATCGACCGGGCCTGGAGGCACGAGTCTGTGAATGCTACAAAGTGGTGAAGGCTGAATTTGATCGACTGCTCCCGGATAACCATATTCCTTAACCGGGTACTCAACACCTGCGTGCGGGCATCGTATGCGCAGTTCTGGCATGTTGCTTGCCCATTATCGTTTTGTAGTTTGCCAGATCGTTCCCATAGCACACGCAGGAAGCAGCCTCCATCCCTCTCCTGTCAAGAATCGTGATGTCCCCGCGACTATAGCGGATCAGTTTGCGTTCTCGCAGCGCAGTGGCGGCTTTGGTAACGCCAACACGCCGTACGCCCAGCATGTACGCGAGATATTCGTGAGTAATATAAAAGCTGTTTGAGTGCGCCCGATCCTGTGTCATCAGCAGCCAGCGGGCGAGGCGCTCTTCCAACAGATGGTAGTGGGTGCAGGCTGCATTTTGCGCGAATTGACCCAGCATCACAGAAAGATACCGGTTAAGTCCAACCTGCAGCGTGAGACTCCTTGCGAGTTCGCGTAGAAACAGCGTAGCGTTCATGCGCAGCGCCGTCCCTCTCCCCTGCACCACAGCATGTAGTCGCGCCGTGTCAACACCCAATATGAGTGAGATTCCGAGCATGCCTTCATCACCAATCAAACCCACTTCCAAAGAGGCCTGATTGTCAATTTGTGCTATGAGTGAAATGAAACTCTCTGTGGGGAAGTAAACATGGCGAATACGTTCACCAGGTTTATTGAGGATGTCTGCAAATTCCAGTTCAACCCTTTCACAGCCTGCCAGAAATCGTTGACGGTCTTCTCTTGGCAAGGTGGCGATCAGGCGATTGGCAACGCGGATAGTCTTGGAGTCGGCCATATGAAGTCTCTTCTCTTGTTGAAATCGCGGCAGGGTATTCGGCTCTTCGGCCCGGCGATTTCAGTTTCGACTGCGTGGCGTGAGCGCGGTGTGTACTGCCAGAGTTTGAAGTAGTGCTCTATACCTGTCGGGGCGGTAACGCACGTAACAGGACGGAGGTTGATGGCTCCACTTGTGTCGATCAGGCTGTGCATAACTGAACGGGCTCGGTAGTTCCCACTTCATTTGCAGACAATGCCAAGCGGATCTCCAGCTGTTTCAGACTCCTTATGGTTGCCCGCGCGGTAATTAAACGGGGCACAATGGCGAGGTAAACAATGCAAATCAATGGGGAAAAGACATGAACGCAAAGCGGGTATATGACCTGCAGAACTTGCCAACCACCCGAGAAACGCACTGGTCGGTGCGACTCGTCTCGGTTCTGGACACAACATTGAAGGTTGAAGCTGGCAAGCCGATCCCGATTCACTCGCTGGCACCGTATTCAAGCGGGATTACGCATTGTCGGAGAAGCCTTTGGCGTCAATGTTTTAAGGCTTGAACAGATGATTGTCAGTAATACGTGATGCCAGCGGCAGGTCATCGCAATGTGTCATCGCCTCTGATAACCAGCACAGGTTTACACTACTATGCCCGGACGCCAGTACCCGCTTTAACTCCGTTATGTTCTGGTAGTTGACTTGTATGCCGTCAAAACTGGTGATGATGTCGCCAGGTTGCAATGTACTTGCTTGTCCGGAGCTGCCAGCTGCGATCTCTTTTATAATCCCGCCTGCCACATGCGGCCTGATCTGCAAGCCGCTTCTATCGGCGTTGATTCGAGTGCCAAAACGGGTATTGGGTTGCAGGAATAGCCGCTCGTTGGGGTAATCGAAGATCAGGTTGAATTGTTGTAATACCTCATTGCCCAGTATGCCGTTGCTCTCATTTTCGGTCTCACCGCCGTCTATGGCATAGCCCACGGGCAAGCCGGTCAATTGGTAATCTGCGAGCGTCAGGGAATCTGACAGTGAGACCCGGCTGCTAATCTCTCCCGATAAACCCTGACCGACACTCTCCAGATACTCGGTGGGTACATCAAGGTCGACGTGGGTTGCCGGTGTCAGTGATAGAGCACCCCTGAACCCGGTATCCACCAGTAGCTTTACGGTAACCGGTCTGTCCGCAGTCGGGTTTACCTGGGCGCTCATATAGGGCACACCGGAGCTAATCTCTAGGGGGACCTCCCGCCAGCCGCTTCCTGCGTTAGACGGCTGCTCTGTTGCGGCTGCGGGCTCGCTCAATGTGAGCAGTTGCTGGTCATAATTTATTTCAACCATAAAGCGCGTAAAGAACGGCGCGCCGATGACGCCATCGAAATAGACATGGTCGAGATCGTCAAAGAAGGGTATTGCCTGCAGCGGCAAATAAACTACAGACAGTCCCTGCAGGCTTACCTCGCCCAGCGACAGACCGGTATCAGCGACAATGTGGGCGGTGGGGTCAGGCCCTGTGCCGGGTCCCGAAACGGTTATCTCACCGCCCATTTTCAGTTGCAACGCCCGGCTGTTACGACTGTCGATAATGACCGAGGCCCCCGCGCCGCTATCAAGCACGAAGTTAAGGGGCTGGCTGCCGTTGACCTGCACAGGAACGATGATGTGGTTGTCGACCATTGTAAAGGGAACTGTGGTCGACTGTTGGTCGCCCGCCCATTGAATGGTGGCATTTGCGTTGGCGTAACTGAATCGAACCATATCGACAAGCTGGCAGCCACTCAGGAGGATTACGGGCGTCGCGGCCATGCACAACCATGCCAGCAGGCCGGGCAGACGTTTGACTTGCCTCCGTACTATGGCTGCTGAGGCTGGTTTCTTCGGCGTGTGGTCATTGCTTGCTGTTACCAAGTGGTCCATAGCGGGTTCCTGTACGCGATCACCATTAGGGATGCAGTTATCATAGTGAAATATTAAATTATTGTAAAACAATAAAAACTTATTCTTTGACAGATAACGGCATGGCGATCTAGAATTTCCTGGAGCTGCCTGAGGAGGAGTTAGCATGAACCCACTGGAAAAAATTCAGCGCGTTAGCGGGGTACTTCGAACTGTGCTGCTGGCCGCTGCACTGGTGATCGGTGGCTCTATTGCGCTGGGGTTAACCAATCAGGAGCTGTTCATTCTGGGAGATGGGCAACTCAACGAGCTCCGCCAGAGTGGCCTGATCAGTCCGGCATTGTCGCTCGCGATGATGGCGCCCTTTGGTGTAGTTTTGGTGCTTGGCGTTTTCTGGCTACAGCGATTGTTCAGCGAATACCATCAGGGTCATTTCTTTACCAACGCCAGTATGCGTTGCATTGTTTGGCTGGTCTGGCTCAAGGCCGCCGCTTTTCTTTATGGCATTTTCTGGCCGCTGCTACTGATGGCAGTAGCACCGATTCAGGATATTGGCCTCACGATAGAAGCGGGCACGCTGGTCGAATTGGTTGTACTGCTGCTCATAGTGCATCTGCTGAAGGCGGCGCAACAGATCAACGATGAAAACAAGGCGTTTGTATAACGATGGGTATTGTCGTAAACCTCGATGTGGTGATGGCCCGGCGCAAGGTCAGCTCCAGGGAACTGGCGCGGGCTATCGGTATCACCGAGGCCAACCTTTCGCTGTTAAAGACGGGTAAGGTCAAAGGCGTCAGGTTCGAGACGCTTGCGGCCATATGTCAATTTCTGGACTGCCAGCCTGGGGATATCCTGGTGTTTAGTGCGGAATAGAGGGGCGAGATTTACGGTTGAATAATAAGAATTTTTATCACCAAGTTAATCGGCTGAGATTAGTAAAGTTTTCCCATAAACACCAATAAACGGGATAAAGCGGCCCCGTTTGCGAAACTTCCCTACCCTCCAGAACAACATCCCTCTGATAAGCGCCGTGTCGCGTTTTCACCTATGTAGCTATGGGTAGACCTTCCACAAGAGGCGTCCAGGCCGGTTGCGAGCATCGGTACAAGCAAGTGCCTATGTTCGGCGGCGTACAGACGCCTGCCTCCAAGGGTATTACCGTATCAAAATGTATCTGGAGCTGCGTTTTAATGGTGCCTGTGTCTTTGCGTTTTTCATCCGCAGGCCGCCACCGCCCAGGATAACGAGAGTACTTCAGCTTTTTGGAAAGGAGTCCGCGAGCGTTCTCGCTAATGAACTGCAATAGAACTAGAAAGCCTATGAGACACGCTAAACAGGCACCATCAGCAACCGTTAAGTTACCATGACAAAAAACGACGCGACGCCAGAGCCCACGCCAAGGAAGCCGGCGGGTTGGCTTTTACTCGCTTTGCGTCGTCTATGCGATCGCTTGCGCGGGCGGTCTTTGTCCCAAGAGTGGCCCGTCGGTGAACTGCCGTTTCGTGCAGAGATCTTCTGTGCTGAGCAGATGGAGCAGCATGGAAGCCTCTTGGCGAAGAGGCATATGCTGGGCCAATCGGGTCGCCTGGACCAATTGCTGTTACGCCTGGACAACAATGAATATCGCCTGAACGAAGCACGGACGCTGTTAATTGAGGCAGTAAAGAGCAAGTTGCAAATCGCTCCAGCCGGAGAGTGGTTGCTGGATAATTTCTACCTGATCGATGATCAGATCAGAACCGCCAGACGCCACTTGCCGAAGGACTATAGTCGAGAGCTGCCCCGTCTGGCACAGGGCCCCTCGGCTGGCTTTCCTCGAGTATACGATCTTGCACTGGAGGTGATTTCACATGGCGATGGCCGTGTCGATGGCGAGGATTTAAGGCTCTTTATATCAGCTTATCAGAGAGTTACGCCGCTCCTTCTGGGTGAGCTGTGGGCAATTCCGATCATGTTGCGGCTGGCAATGATTGAGAATTTGCGCCGCGTGAGTGCGCGAGTTGCCGCTTCAAGGCTGCACGTAAACCAGGCCCAGTTCTGGGCAAATGAAATGCTGGCGGCTGTCGAAAACGACCCCAAGGCTCTTATTCTGGTTGTTGCAGATATGGCGCGCTCGAATCCGCCCATGGAGAGTGCCTTTGTCGCGGAGTTGGCGCGCTGTTTACAGGGCCACGGGCCGGAGCTTGCATTGCCCTTGACCTGGATCAAGCAACGTCTGGCTGAGACCAGTTTCACTATTGAGCAGCTGGTGCTTTCGGAGAATCAGCAGCAGGCCGCAGACCAAGTGTCTGTCAGCAATACCATAGGCAGCATGCGGTTTTTGAGCGCAATGGACTGGCGTGAGTTTGTGGAATCCATCAGCCTGGTTGAGCAGGTTCTGCGCAGGGATGCTAGCGGAATATATTCGGCAATGGATTTTTCAACTCGGGATTGCTATCGCCGCGTGGTTGACCGCCTGGCGAAGTCAACTCCCGGTTTTGCCGAGAATCTGGCGCATACAGAAATCGCCGTGGCGCAGGCGGCCGTTGATTTGGCGCAACGAAGCTCGGTTGAGCATGAAGAAGCCGCAAGCGAGTGCCACAACCATGTCGTCCACGTCGGGTACTACCTGATAGACGAGGGGCGGCCGGCTTTAGAGGTGGAGTTAGGCGTACAGCTCTCGTTTTATGAGCGGGCTCGGCGACGAATGTCCCGTGCGCCCTTACTGATATATCTCGGTTCGATCGGGCTGGTAACGGTAGCCTTCGCAGCTGCAATGTTGATACCCCTGTACCGGGACGGCGCAGGGATCGGGGGAACCCTCGCGTTGGGAGTCCTGCTCGTGCTGGCAGTCAGTCAGTTGGCATCCGAGCTGGTGAATTGGTTGGCCACGATGTCGGTGAAGCCAAAATTACTGCCGCGGATGGATTATTCTGGTGGGGTGCCCCCCGATCATCAGACTCTGGTGGTCACGCCGACAATGCTGTGTAGCGAGCGGGGTATTGCTGACCTACTGGAAGCTCTTGAAGTGCAATATCTCGGGAATCGCGACCGTCACCTTCATTTTGCGCTGCTTACAGATTTTTGTGATGCAACAAATGAGACATTGCCCACGGATGAACCACTGATCGCGCTTGCGAGATCAGGTATTGAGCAGCTCAATGAAAAGTACCGGGCCAATACGCTGTCCAGCGGTTCGGGTAGCGTTTTTTTCCTGCTCCACCGTCCACGCCGCTGGAATTCCGAAAACGCAATATGGATGGGCTATGAGCGCAAGCGAGGTAAGCTCGCTGAGCTTAATTCGGCACTGCGTGGTGCTGGTTGGGAGAGATTTTCCGAGGTGATTGGCAACGTCGAAGCGCTGAAGAGCGTCAAGTACATTATTACCCTCGATACCGATACACAACTTCCACGCGAGGCTGCCCACAAGTTCGTGGCCGCAATGGCTCATCCCCTGAACCGAGCCCGTTACGACGAAGACCGACGTGTTATTACCGGCGGTTACGGTATTCTCCAGCCGCAGATGGCTGCCAGCCTGTCCGGGTCGAACCGATCACGCTACGCACAGCTTTTTGGTAATGAACCAGGCATTGATCCCTATACACGTTCTGTATCTGATGTTTATCAGGATGTATTTGCCGAGGGATCTTTCATTGGTAAAGGAATTTACGATGTTGATGCCTTTGAATTTTCCCTCAAGGGCCGTCTTCCGGAAAACCGCATACTAAGCCATGATTTGCTTGAAGGGTGTTATGCACGTTCGGGGTTGCTGAGCGACGTGCATTTATATGAGGAGTATCCGGCGCGCTACCAGGATGATATCAAGCGGCAGCAACGTTGGATTCGCGGCGATTGGCAGATTGCGAACTGGTTATTTCCGCGCGTACCCGGACCCGGCAGGCACAGCGGGCCGAATCCTTTGTCCTTGTTGTCGCGGTGGAAGATTTTCGACAACCTGCGTCGCAGCGGGCTTCCCGCAGTGTATTCATTGCTACTGCTGACTGGCTGGTTTTTCACGGGGCAACCGTGGCGCTGGACACTGCTGGTCGCTGGCCTGGTCCTGATGCCGTCATTACTGGTGAGTGTAGTCGATGCAGTGCGTTGTCCACGTGAGGTCCTTTATCGGCGACATCTTGGAATCGTGCTGCATTCAGTGAAGCAGAAGTGTGTGTTGGCTCTGTTCCGGTTTGCATGCCTTCCTTATGAAACGTTGATCACGCTTTCCGCTATTACACGCACTACCTGGCGATTGATGGTCAGTCGGCGCTTGCTGCTGGAGTGGGACATCTTCAGTAATATCTCACCGGAGAAGCGCGCGTCTGTAGATTATGAGGCAGGGAGTCATCCTCGCTCGATTCACGTAAACGAGAAAATCGACGCTATCCTCGCCGCTTATGGCGTTATGTGGGTAGCGCCAATGACGGCGTTCAGCGTTGTCGCCGTCGCGTTTGCTGTAACGCTCCCGGGGCTGTCCGCCATTTTTCCCTTCGCTGCCTTGTGGTCTGTTGCGCCACTTCTGTGCTGGTGGCTTGGCCAGCCATTGGCTCGCGATGAGGCCGAGTTAAGTGTGGAGCAGCTACATTTTTTACGAAGAATTGCACGGAAGACCTGGGCGTTCTTCGACACGTTTGTGACCGCTGAAGATCACTGGTTACCACCTGATAACTATCAGCAGGACCCAGGCCCTGTGCTTGCACACCGCACCTCGCCAACCAATATCGGCCTGTCGCTGCTGGCAAACGTCTCCGCAGCCGACTTCGGTTTTATTTCCGTCGGCAAGTTGCTTGTGCGTAGTGCAGACACGTTTGCTGCAATGGAGAAACTGGAGCGTTTTGAGGGGCACTTTTTCAACTGGTATGACACGCAGACATTGCAACCATTGCCCCCACGCTACATTTCATCTGTGGACAGTGGCAACCTTGCCGGACACCTCTTGACCTTGCGTGGGTCGTTTTTGGAGTTGCCGGCGCAAGAAGTCATCTCGCTGCAGGTGTTTGATGGGCTGATGGATACGGTCGATCTGATGCGTGAAGCAGTTACGAACGCGGTTGAGCGTCGAGGGAGCGACGCTGGGGATGTGGCGAGAGAAAGGGCGTCTGGCGATCTGCCGCAACAGGCGTTGGCTCATTCTGGGCTCTCGCAGTTCCACTCGTTGGTGGCGGAAGCTTCGGCTTCACAACCGAAGACATTGCCAAACACCGCGAGCTATCTGGAAAGAATTTCGCAAGAGGCTAGCCTCCTGATTGCGGAGTTTGACTGGCTGACGACTGAAACGCTGGCAGTTGAGGCTCCTCTGACAATATCCTCGCTCGCGCCGGCCAGTGGCCTCGTTGACTCGTGTGAAAGTGCCTTCGAGATCGCCTGGCAGTGGCTCAATGCGGTGCAGCGGCAGGCACAGGATATGCTTGATGATCTGTTGCTGGTCGTGCCGTGGCTCGCTAACCCGAACATTCCGCCGCCGATTCGAGAGTTGCTGGAATTTGAGGGCATTCCGACTCTGGACGATCTCCTCAGTCGTACCCCACAGGCTCTCTCCGCAATCGATGATTTCGTACTCGACGACGCAGCGCCAGGACAACGTTCCGCCATGGTCGAACTGCGTCAGCAGATGGTTCAAGGTTTGTCTCGGGTGTCGGTCCGTATCGCTGAAGCGAAACGACTGGCAAGAGAGGCAGGCGACTTCGCGGTTATGGAGTATGAGCTGTTATATGATTCTACCCGTCATCAGCTGGCGGTGGGCTATAACATCGATGAAAACCGCGTTGATACCAGCTACTACGACCTCCTCGCCTCGGAGGCGCGGCTCTGTAACTTTGTGGCTATTGCGCAGGGCAAGCTGCCGCAGGAAAGCTGGTTTGCGCTTGGCCGGTTGCTGACCAGGCAAGGAGGTGAGTCTGTCCTCGTGTCCTGGAGCGGGTCGATGTTTGAATATCTTATGCCGTTGTTGGTAATGCCGGTATACGATAGCTCGTTGCTGGCCCAGACGTGTCGCGCAGCGGTAGCGCAGCACATCGCGTACGGTAAGCAGCGGGGCACAGCCTGGGGCGTATCGGAGTCTGGCTATAATATTCTTGACGCCAATCTGAACTATCAGTATCACGCCTTCGGTGTTCCTGGGCTGGGCCTGAAACGCGGGTTGGCTGAAGACTCTGTGGTTGCCCCTTATGCTTCGGCTCTGGCGCTTATGGTGGCACCTGAGCAGGCCTGCACGAATTTGCAGCAGTTGGCTCGTGAGGGTATTGAAGGCCGCTATGGGTTTTACGAGGCGGTAGACTATACGCCGGCGCGTGTTGCGCGCGGTCAAACGCATAGTGTGGTGCGTTCCTTCATGGCTCATCACCAGGGTATGACGCTGTTGTCGCTGGAGTATCTGTTGTTGCAGCGGCCGATGCAACGGCGGTTCGTATCCGACCCGGCGTTGCGCTCCGCGCTTCTGCTATTGCAGGAGCGAATTCCTAAAGTGTCGGTGACCGATACCCAGGTCGCGGAACATTCGGAGGGTGACGACTTCACCGAATCGCCAGACACCTTGTTGCATGCGCCCATGCCGGCCCAGACTGCGACGCCGGAAGTACAGCTGCTATCGAACGGCCGATACCAGGTTATGGTGACCAATGCGGGTGGTGGTTATAGCCGTTGGCAGAATTTTGCCGTTACGCGCTGGCGCGAAGACAGCACCTGCGACAACTGGGGTTCGTTTTTTTACTTGCGCGATATGGACAGTAGCAACTACTGGTCCTCAACTCATCAACCTGTCTGCAGGGCTGCAGACAGCTATTCGGCTGTGTTTTGTGAGGGGCGTGCCGAGTTTCGCCGTAGCGATGGGGGCATCGAAACCTATTCAGAGATTGTCGTATCACCGGAAGATGACATCGAGCTCCGACGGCTACGTCTGACCAATCGCACGCTCTCACCGAAGACTATCGAAATTACCAGCTATGCGGAAGTTGTGCTTGCCACGCCTGAAGCCGATACCGTGCATCCAGCCTTTAGTAAGCTATTTGTCCAAACGCAAATCATACCCTCCCAGCGTGCCATTATTTGCAGCAGGCGACCGCGTTCTGAGGGCGAGCGGCCCCCGTGGATGTTCCACTTGATGGCGACCAATGGCGAGACGGTCAACGAGATTTCATTTGAAACGGATCGCATGCGTTTTATAGGCCGCGGCCGCAGCCTTGCAGCGCCACTGGCGATGGTCGATACGCAGGCATTATCAGGCACGCAGGGTTCGGTTCTGGATCCGGTGGTGTCTATTCGCGGGCAGGTCGTGCTGCAGCCCGGAGAATCATCTACCGTCGATTTTATCTCCGGTGCGGCGGAGAGCCATGAGGCCTGCATGACGCTCATTGAGCGTTATCAGGACCGTCATCTGGCCCACCGGGTATTGGATCTGGCGGGTACCCACAGTGGAGTCATCCTGCGACAAATTAATGCTAGCCAACTCGAGGCGCAGCTCTACCGGCGATTGGCCAGCGCCGTGATATATCCTAATGCTGCGCTGCGCGCTGCAGAGTCCGTGATTCAAAATCGGCGCGGTCAGTCCGGCCTTTGGGGCTACGCAATTTCAGGTGACCTGCCCATTGTTCTGCTGAAAATTACGGATATCAGTTGTCTGGACCACGCACGGCAACTGATTCAATGCCACGCCTATTGGCGGTTGAAGGGACTCTCGGTGGACCTGGTGATCTGGAACGAAGATCACGCCGGCTACCGACAGCAATTGCGGGACCAGATCATTGGCCTGATCGTCACAGGTAGTGACGCGCACACGATTGATCGGCCCGGTGAAATCTTTGTACGATTTGCCGAACAGATCTCAAAAGAGGACCGTATTCTGCTCCAGGCCGCGGCGCGGGTCATTATTGTTGATAGTGCTGGCAGCCTGTCGGAGCAGATCAACCGCCGTACCGCTGGCACTACCGGGGTAGAAAGGTTGCAACCGAGTCAACCATCTGCAAGTCACATTGATAGTGCAGTGCCTATATCGCGGTTGCCACCTGTGCCGCTGATTCTTGAAAACCCACTGGGCGGGTTCAGCGCTGACGGCCGTGAATACATCATTAACACCAGGGCGGATTCCCGTACCCCTGCACCTTGGGTCAACGTGCTGGCCAACCCGGGCTTTGGCAGTGTTGTCACCGAGAGTGGCCTGGCGTATAGCTGGCGCGAGAACGCCCATGAGTTCCGTCTTACTTCCTGGAGTGACGACCCGGTTGGCGCCGTCGGTGGTGAGGCGCTGTACCTGCGCGATGAAGACACCGGGCTGTACTGGTCACCCACTGCGCAACCCTGTACTGGTCCTGGGGACTATCGGACTCGGCATGGTTTCGGTTACAGCATATTTGAACACGTCGCGGCTGGGGGTATTCATTCAGAGCTAACTGTGTATGTTGACCTGGAAGAGCCGGTCAAGTACTCCGTGCTGAGGGTACGCAACGACTCAGGTCGCCAGCGGCACCTCTCGGCAACCGGTTTTGTGGAATGGGTTCTGGGTGACTTGCGTGCGAACACGGCAGCACATGTGGTAACCAGTATTGATTCTGCCAGCGGGGCCTTGCTGGCGCGTAATGACTACAATACCGAATTCGCCGGGCGGGTGGCGTTTTTCGACGTCGATGACATGTCACGTACGCTAACCGGCGACCGCACCGAATTTCTCGGTCGCAATGGGTCTTTGGCCGCGCCAGACGCCATGGGATGCAAATATCTTTCCGGTCGTGTGGGTGCAGCGCTCGATCCCTGTGGCGCGCTGCAGGTGATGTTTACCCTCGCGGCAGGCGAAGAGCGGGAAATTATTTTCCGCCTTGGAGCAGGGCTCGACAAAGATAATGTGAGCGAGTTGGCCAAGCGTCTGCGGATTTTCGGTACCGCGAGCGCAGCGCTTGTGCGCGTGAAGGGCTATTGGCAGCAGACCCTCGGTGCCGTGCAGATTGACACGCCTGATGAATCACTGAATGTGTTGGCTAATGGCTGGCTGGTTTACCAGGCCCTTGCGTGCCGGCTCTGGGCCCGCAGTGGCTTTTATCAATCCGGCGGGGCCTTTGGGTTTCGTGACCAGCTGCAGGACGCCATGGCACTGGTACATACTCGGCCGGCCCTGCTGCGTGAGCAGGTATTGCTCTGCGCGCAACGGCAGTATGAACAGGGTGATGTGCAACACTGGTGGCATCCACCCAGCGGGAGAGGAGTGCGCACGCGTTGCTCTGATGACTATTTATGGTTGCCGCTGGCTGCCTGCCGTTATGTCGAAAGCACCGGTGATTGTGGTGTTCTACAGGTTCCGGTTCTGTATCTCGATGGCCGCGTGCTCAATGTAGAGGAAGAGTCCTACTACGACCTGCCAGCACCTTCCGCCCATTCTGCTACGCTCTATGAGCACTGCGTGAAAGCCATTGAGCACGGGCTACGCTTTGGCAAACACGGGCTCCCGCTTATGGGCTCCGGAGACTGGAATGACGGCATGAACCTGGTCGGCATTGACGGCCAGGGAGAGAGCGTCTGGCTGGGCTTCTTTTTGTTCGACGTGTTGACTTCATTTGCCCGCGTGGCCGGGTTACGGGGTGATGAGGCCTTCGCCACGCGCTGCCTGGAGCAGGCGGAGACCCTGCGCGGCAATCTCGCAGAACACGCCTGGGATGGCGAATGGTACAAGCGTGCATGGTTCGACGACGGTACACCGCTGGGTTCGTCGGGCAATGTTGAATGTGCTATCGATTCCATAGCCCAGAGCTGGTCTGTGCTGTCGGATGCCGGTGACGGGGATCGTCCGCGCCAGGCAATGGAGGCTGTCGACCGATATCTGGTAAATCGGCAGGACGGCCTGGTGCAGCTTTTGGATCCGCCATTTGACCAAGCGGCAATGAATCCGGGATATATCAAAGGTTACGTTCCGGGGGTGCGTGAAAACGGCGGGCAATATACTCACGCCGCCGTGTGGGCGGCCATGGCCTTCGCGGCGCTTGGCGACAGTACAAGAGCGTATGAACTGTTGAGGCTCATCAACCCCATCAACCATAGCCTGACGGAGGAAGCAGTGGCGGTATACAAGATAGAGCCCTACGTTGTTGCCGCCGATGTGTACGCGGTGGCGCCCCACACCGGCCGCGGAGGCTGGAGCTGGTATACGGGTGCTGCGGGATGGTCGTACCGACTGATAGTGGAGTCGCTGATGGGGTTGCGCCGCGAATCTGACCGGCTGTTCATAAGCCCTTGTTTACCCCCGGAGTGGGACCAGTGTGCCATTCGCTACCGGTTTGGAGAAACGGCGTACCAGATACATCTGCTGAGGGTTAAGGGTGGGGAAGGTAAAGGTACTGCCGCTGCCCGGGCTCTCAATATTCGTCTGGACGGTGTTGATGTGGGCGATCAAGGTGTTCCGCTGATCGATGATAGGATTGAGCATGCCATCGATGTGGAAGTTGGTTTCTGATGTTATGGAATTGGTGAGTGTGTGGTACGGAAACGTGGTTCATTCCCGTACAGAGCAGATGATCTGACGGCCGGTGAGCCGCTCGCGTGGGAATATGGCATGAAGAGTCGTTCGGTATGAATGCCCCAATCGAAACCCCGAATACGGGTGTCGTTGTATCCATACGCGGCAGTGTGGTGGACGTTCGCTTTGATGATGAGCTGCCACCGATATATTCGCTGCTTCGTGCCGGCTCGCAGGAACAGATCATCATCGAGGTGCAATCGCAGCGAGATGCGTGCCACGTTCGCGGCATTGCATTGACACCAACGCAGGGGCTCTCCCGAGGCACAACGGTGATGGACACCAGGGGGCCGTTGAAGGCACCCGTTGGCCAGGCTGTACTGTCCAGGATGTTCGATGTGTTTGGCAACACGCTCGATGAGGGTGAGGAACTGGTAGACGTGGAATGGCGCTCGGTACATCGCGCGCCGCCGCCCCTGTCGCGGCGCTCTACCCGGTCAGAAGTCTTTGAAACCGGTATCAAGATCATAGATGTGCTGTTGCCTCTGGAGCGCGGTGGGAAGGCCGGGCTGTTTGGTGGCGCGGGCGTCGGCAAGACTGTATTGCTCACCGAGATGATCCACAACATGCTGGGCCATCAATCTGGCGTCAGCATTTTCTGCGGTATTGGCGAGCGGTGTCGTGAAGGCGAAGAGTTATACAGAGAAATGAAGGAAGCCGGCGTGCTGTCCGACATGGTGATGCTCTTCGGCCAGATGAACGAGTTACCCGGCAGCCGGTTTCGCATTGGCCACGCCGCATTGACCATGGCCGAGTACTTCCGTGATGACGAGCATCGCGATGTATTGCTGCTTATCGACAATATTTTTCGCTTCATTCAGGCGGGTATGGAGGTCTCCGGTTTGCTGGGCCAGATGCCGTCGCGCCTGGGTTACCAACCGACGATGGGCACCGAATTGTCAAAGTTGGAAGAGCGTATTGCCAACACGGACAGCGGTGCCATCACCTCCATTCAGGCGGTCTACGTGCCGGCGGATGACTTCACCGACCCTGCTGCGGTGCACACATTCTCACACCTCTCCGCCTCCATTGTACTGTCACGCAAGCGCGCCAGTGAGGGCTTGTTTCCCGCAATTGATCCGTTGCAATCCCGCTCAAAGATGGCGACTCCCGGTATCGTTGGCGAGCAGCACTATGCGTTGGCACAGGAAATACGGCGTACACTGGCACAATATACAGAGCTGAAGGACATCATCGCCATGCTGGGCCTTGAGCAGCTATCGTCGGAAGATCGCAACGTGGTCGCGCGAGCGCGCCGGCTGGAGCGCTTCCTCACGCAACCGTTTTTTACCACCGAACAGTTTACCGGGCACAAGGGAAAGCTGGTCAGCCTTGCCGACGCGCTGGACGGCTGCGAACGGATCCTGAACGATGAATTCAAGGATTACCCTGAAAGTGCACTGTACATGATAGGTGCGATATCCGAAGCTGAAGATAAAGCTTCTGCAGGAAACGCAGCGCTGGAGCATGCGAAGCCGGCCGAGAAGGCGAATAAAACGGTGCGGAATAATGAATCTTAAAGTACTTCTGCCGTTTCAGGTGTTTGCCGAAACAACCGATGTGTTGCGCATTGTGGCGGAGACGCCTGGCGGCTCGTTTGGCTTGTGGCCGCATCGACTTGACTGTGTCGCGGCTCTCGCGCCTGGCATTTTGACCTACGAGACGGTCGCAGACGGCGAGGTGTTTCTGGCGATCGATGAGGGTGTTCTGGTCAAAAACGGCGAGAGTGTGCTGGTATCCGTTCACAGGGCGCTAAGAGGTAAGGATCTTGCGCGCTTGCGTGATGCGGTGGATCAGGAGTTTCTTACGCTGGACCAGCAGGCGCAGAACGTGCGTTCGGTTATGGCCAAGCTGGAGACAGGTTTCTTGCGTCGAGTGTCGGCTTTCCAACATGAATGACAATTCGCCAAAGCCCCGCAGCGACAAGTCAGCCTTCAGCGAGCAGGTTGCTGTAAAAGCAGCATTAAAACTCAAGGCGCGCCGTCAACGGGGTGAGGGTATCTGGTTCGGTCTGGGTATGATGGGTTTGATCGGTTGGTCGGTAGTAGTGCCAACTCTGCTTGGTGCCGCACTGGGTATTTGGCTGGATGAACAGCACCCGGTTGAGTTTTCATGGACGCTTGCCCTGCTGATGGCCGGGCTGACAATTGGCTGCTTGAACGCCTGGCATTGGGTTGCGAAGGAAGACAAAGCCATGCATGAGGATCAGGAAAGCGGTGATGAATGAGTTGATGCAGTATGCGTTTGCGTGGTTTTCGGGCTTGATGCTGGGCGGCGTGTTCTTCGGGGGCCTGTGGTGGACAGTGAAGAGTGTTCTGTCTGAGAAGTTTAGTCCGGCATGGTTGCTGGTGAGCTGGCTATTGCGCATGGCGGTTGCACTGACTGGGTTTTACCTGTTCGGTCGCGAACATTGGCAGCTCTTGCTCAGCTGTCTGCTCGGGTTTGTAATGGCGCGTGCGCTGGTCAAATGGCTGACGCCGCTGTGGGAAAGTCAGCAAGCGCTGCAAGATTCGGTGTCGAAAAATGCACCTTAGTCCGGACACGATAATATTCTGGCAGTTTGGGTTTTTAAAGCTGAATGCGACTATCGTGTTTACCTGGATGCTGATGCTTTTGATGGTTATCGGTGCGAAACTCATAACGCGAAACATTTCGACCGAGCTTGCGCGCAGCCGCTGGCAGAACCTGTTGGAAATCATTGTGACTGCCATTGAGAAGCAGATTGAAGATGTAGGTCTTCGCAGCCCGGGGAAATACATCGGCTTCCTGGGCACCCTGTTTCTGTTTGTGGCCACAGCCAGTGTGTGCACGATAATTCCTGGCTATGAACCACCCACCGGTTCTTTATCAACAACCACCGCGTTGGCATTGTGTGTATTTGTCGCGGTACCGGTGTTTGGAGTGAGCGAACAGGGTTTGGGTGGCTATCTCAAATCCTACGTGCAGCCGACTGTGATCATGCTGCCGTTCAATCTCATCAGCGAAATTTCCCGCACGCTTGCACTGGCTATCCGCCTATTCGGCAACATGATGAGCGGCGCGATGATTATTGCCATTCTATTGAGCATCACGCCGTTTATTTTCCCGATCGTGATGACCGTCTTGGGGTTGCTCACGGGCATGGTGCAGGCCTATATCTTTTTTATCCTCGCAACGGTCTATATCGCCGCTGCCACTCGCAGTAGCCGGCGGCAGCCCAGCGCCGAGCCAGCTTTGCAGCAATGATTTTTAATGCCAGCCGAAAAGGAAGCAGTTATGGACAGCATGAGTATGATCGCAGTGATATCCATCATCATGGCGGGCCTTACCACGGGTTTTGGCACCATGGGGCCAGCGCTTGCGGAAGGCAAGGCTGTGGCGACGGCGCTTACATCACTGGCGCAGCAACCTGACGCCTCGGCGACTATCACGCGAACGCTTTTCGTAGGCCTGGCGATGATTGAGTCCACAGCCATTTACTGTTTTGTTGTCTCGATGATCCTACTGTTTGCCAATCCATTCTGGAACCAAGCCATTTCACACGCGGCGGGAAAGTGAGCCATGCTAATAGATTGGTTCACGGTTGGCGCGCAGGTACTCAACTTCATCATTCTGGTGTGGTTGCTGAAGCGGTTTTTGTATAAACCGATTCTTGATGCCATTGATGCACGGGAGACCAAAATTGCAGCACAGTTGGCTGATGCTCAGCATCAAAAACTGGAGGCCCAGCAGGAGCGGGAAGACTATAAGCGCAAGATCGACGATATTGCTCAGCAGAAGCTCGCCTTGCTGAGCAAGGCAACTGACGAGGCCAATTCGGAACGTCAACGCATTCTCGAGGCGGCCAGACAAGCTGCGGATGCCCTGAGCGCAGGCCGTCAGGAAACGTTGCGTAAAGAAGCCGCCAGGTTGAGCGAGGCCATCACCCAAAAAGTTGCGCAAGAGGTGTTTGCGATATCACGTAAAGCATTGACAGACCTCGCTGGAGAGAGCCTCGAAGAACGCATGAGTGAAGTCTTTATGCAGAGGCTGCGAACGATGACAGACGCAACCAGGGAGAAGCTTGCCACGGCTCTGCATACCAGCGAAAAGCCCGCGGTGCTGCGCAGTGCTTTTGATCTGTTGCCGGCGCAACAGGATTCTATCCGTAGCGCGGTTAACGAAACCTTTGCAGAAGAGGTGACGCTGCGCTTTGAGACTGACCCGGAACTGGTGTGCGGTATCGAACTTGCAGCGGAGGGCCAAAGAGTTTCCTGGAGCATTGCCGAGTACCTTGGGTCACTAGATCGTGGGTTTAGCGCATTACTGAAAAGCAACAGCGGGGCGGGCGTTATGTCCAAAGCTGAACCGGGCGCTAGCGTCGCATGAGCACAAAGCTGCCTTCAATCGAGGAGGCGTTTGAAAGCACGCTAGAGGGCGTCAGACGAGCGCTAGAGTGTTTTTCGCCGCAACTGACAGTCCGCGAGTCAGGCATTGTACAGAGCGTCGCCACCGGAATTGCCATGGTGTCAGGCCTGCCTGATGTAGGATTTGAAGAGGTGCTGAAGTTTCGTGGCGATATTTATGGTATCGCGTTCAACGTTGATGCCGATGAGATCGGCGTTCTGCTACTGGGCGACTACGCGCAGCTGCAAGCGGGTGATCGAGTGGAGCGCAGCCAGCATGTGATGGACGTTCCTGTGGGTGATGGGTTGCTCGGGCGCATTATCGACCCCATGGGGCGTCCTCTGGATGGCATGGGTGATATCGAATCCAGTGCCCGCGCGCCTATCGAGGTTACCGCACCGGCGATAATGGATCGTGCGCCGGTGACGGTGCCGCTGCAATCAGGTATCAAAGTTATTGATGCGTTGATACCAATAGGCCGCGGACAGCGCGAACTCATCCTGGGTGACCGCCAGACAGGCAAGACGGCCATCGCACTTGATATGATTTACAACCAGCATGACAAGGATGTGTTGTGCGTCTACTGCGCTATCGGGCAGCGTGCGTCCGGAGTTGCCAAAGCGATTGCCAACCTGCGAGAACGCGGTGCCATGGCGTATACGACTGTGGTTGTCACCGAAGGCAATGACCCTCCGGGATTGGCGTATATCGCACCGTATGCGGCAACCAGTATCGCCGAACACTTTATGCGGCAGGGCCGCGATGTGCTGATTGTCTATGACGATCTTACGCACCATGCGCGCGCCTATCGCGAGCTTTCCCTGTTGCTGCGTCGGCCCCCCGGCCGCGAAGCGTTTCCGGGGGATATATTTTATATCCACGCACGTTTGCTTGAGCGGGCAACGCACCTGCGGCCCGAACTGGGCGGTGGCTCCTTGACCGCATTGCCCATAGCCGAGACAGAGGCCCAGGATATTTCTGCCTATATCCCAACGAACCTTATCTCTATTACGGATGGGCAAATCTATGTGTCGCCGTCGCTGTTTGAGTTGGGGGTTCTACCGGCGGTGGATGTCGGGAAATCGGTATCGCGCGTGGGTGGTAAAGCGCAGCGCGCGCCTTACCGTGCAGTTGCCGGTGACCTCAAGCTCGCCTACGCGCAATTTGAAGAACTGGAAACCTTTGCGCGCTTCGGCGCACGGTTGGATGCTGAAACGCGCAAGATTATTGAGCATGGGCGGCGGATTCGCGCGTGTCTAAAGCAGAACGAGGGAAGTCCGGTGTCGATGCCAGGGCAAATTGCGGTTCTGCTGGCGCTCACTCACGGCCAGTTCGATACTGTGCCGATCGACGATATGGCCGAAGCGGAGCGGACCGTGCTTGAAGCGGCGAAGCGCATTCCAGTCGAGATGGTCGAACGTTTTGTGACCGCAAGCAGCTTGAGCGACGAAGACCGAAAGGCCGTGGTTGCTCTTACACAGGAAGCGCTGGCGCATTTTCAAACTGAAGACAGTTCCGCAGCGGCTCCTGCGGTTGAAGAAGGCTAGTGAGTGACACCACCGCCAATCTGCAGCGCAAGCTCGCGAGTGCGCAAGATCTGCTAGCGGTGGTGCGCACCATGAAAGCGTTGGCGGCATCCAGCATCGGACAGTACGAAGATTCGGTGCGTGCGTTGGGTGACTACTATCGAACCGTGGAATTGGGTCTCAGCGTGTGTTTTCGATATCATCAGCCATCTTCGGCAGGCCTGCTACACAGTGTCAAAGCCAGTGATCAGTCGGTTGGTGTTGTTGTCTTTGGGTCGGACCAGGGCCTGGTGGGCCAGTTTAACGAGCAAGTCGTTGATAGTGTGACCTCTTTTCTCGCCGGGTTGCCAACTGACCGGGTTCAGGTTTGGGCGGTCGGTGAGCGTGTTGGCGCTCGTCTTGTCGACACGGGAGTGCTCACTGAGCAGCTTTTTTCGGTGCCTAATTCCGTGCAAACAATAGCACCGCTGGTCGGTGAAATCTTGTTGGCAACCGACAGAGAGCGTGTCCCTGGTGAAATGGCCGAGCTGCATTTGTTCTACAACCGTTCGCAATCCGGTGCAAGCTACGAGCCCGTGAGGCATAGACTACTTCCGCTTGACGCTGTGTGGAGGCGCGAACTGGCCGAGTTACGCTGGCCGAGTGACAGCCTGCCAGAAGTCCAGGGCGACAATATAGCGTCTTTGGGAGCGTTGATTCGAGAGTACTTGTTTATCTCACTGTTTCGCGCCTGCGCTGAGTCGCTCGCCAGCGAAAATGCGAGCCGCCTGGCAGCGATGCAGCGCGCCGAAAGGAATATTGATGAGTTGTTGGAGCAATTGCGCGGTACATTCCATCGTATACGGCAAAGTGGGATTGATGAAGAATTGTTTGATGTGGTCGCCGGCTTCGACGCCCTGGCCAGCGAAGCTGACTAGGTAGCGCTGGAGTGCTCCGACTTTAACTGACTGTTCCGAGATTTATTGGACCTCAACGACCTTGGCCGCTATGCCGGAACCCTCAGTCACCCGTTTGGATTAGGAGCGGGAGGCGCGCGCGAGTTAAACTTGTAGCTGTTTTTTATCCACACAGGGAATTAGGGTCATGGGAAGATTAGACGGCAAGGTTGCCATTGTTACGGGCGCCGCACGCGGCATGGGTGAGGCCACGGCTCGCATGTTGGTAGAGCAGGGTGCCAGTGTTGTGCTGGCAGATGTGCTGGATGAGCCTGGCCGTGCCGTGGCTGAAGAGCTCGGTGCCAAGGCGCTCTTTGTGCACCTGGATGTCACTGACAAAGCGCAGTGGCACGCTGCTGTCGAGGCCAGTGCGCAATTCGGTACGCTTAACGTGCTGGTGAACAACGCCGCTATTCTTATCCATAAGACGATCATGGACACTACCGAAGAAGAGTTCATGGCGGTAACCCGCGTTAACCAGTTGGGTGTTTTTCTGGGTATGCAGTCCGTCTTTCCGTCGATGAAGGCCGGCGGCGGAGGCTCCATCATCAATATTTCTTCTATTGACGGCTTTCAGGCCAAAAATTCGCTGGTCGCTTATGCTGCCAGTAAATGGGCAGTGCGCGGCATGACCAAAACCGCTGCGTTGGAAATGGGCAAGTACAACATCCGGGTAAACAGCGTGCATCCCGGTGGCGTGTACACCGACATGCACGGTAAAGACTTTATGACCCGCGAGCAGGCGGACGAAACGTATACGAATCAGGCTTTACCCCGCGTGGGTATGCCTAGCGAAGTTGCTGCGGTAACCGCTTTTCTTGCGGGAGACGAAGCCAGCTTTAGCACCGGCTCCGAGTTCATGGCCGATGGTGGTTGGCACGCGGGTGCCGTTTTTCAGGCTCTGCCTCAGTTGTAGCTGGAGGTTCGCTGATTGGAAGCCGCATTCATTAAAAACGTGCTTGTGCTTTGTACGGGAAACTCCTGCCGCTCTATCATGGCCGAGGCCCTGATCAACCAGCTCGGTGAAGGGAGGTTCACCGCTGTGAGTGCCGGCAGCGATCCAGCCGGTTATGTTCATCCTGG
>JANQUV010000050.1:0-5431 GCA_030730585.1 Haliea sp. | reverse complement strand
ATCGAATAGAGCAGGATCTGCTGTGAACAATGCAGGCAACTCACCTATGGGATTGTTTGAGCGCTACCTGTCACTGTGGGTGGCGCTGTGCATCGCTGCCGGGATGGTCGCTGGTGTTGCTTCACCGGGCGCTTTTGCGGCAATTGCCGCCTTTGAATACGCGAACGTCAATCTCGTGGTGGCTGTTTTCATCTGGGTAATGATCTACCCCATGATGGTAAATGTCGATTTTGCTTCCCTGCGAGATGTTGGCGCGAAGCCCAAAGGCCTGTGCATCACACTGGTAGTAAACTGGATCATCAAGCCATTCACCATGGCCGCCTTGGGCGTGTTCTTCTTTGAGTATGTTTTTGCGGGCTTTGTAGACCCTCAAACGGCACAGGAATACATCGCTGGCATGATACTGCTCGGGGTCGCACCCTGTACCGCGATGGTGTTTGTGTGGAGCCAGCTCGTGCGGGGCGATGCCAACTACACACTGGTGCAGGTGTCGATCAACGACCTCATCATGGTTTTTGCTTTCGCGCCTCTGGCGGCCTTGCTGCTGGGTGTTACGAACATTGTTGTGCCGTGGAATACCTTGCTGCTCTCGGTAGTGCTTTATGTTGTCGTTCCGCTCGTCGCGGGCTTCATCACACGAAGAGCGCTTGACGGAGCCGGCAGTGATGAGCGCATTAGCCAGTTCACCGCCAGGTTGAAACCCTTCTCGATTCTGGGGTTGCTTGCTACCGTTGTGCTGTTGTTTGGTTTTCAGGCACAGACCATTCTGGATAAACCACTGGTGATTGCCTTGATTGCAGTGCCCCTGCTTATTCAAAGCTACGGTATCTTTTTCATTGCCTATGGCTGGGCCTACCTCTGGCGCGTGCCGTTTACCACGGCAGCCCCTGCAGCCCTGATAGGTACATCAAACTTCTTCGAGTTGGCCGTTGCGGTGTCGATCAGTCTGTTCGGCCTGCATTCGGGCGCAGCGTTGGCAACCGTGGTGGGAGTGCTGGTTGAGGTGCCTGTCATGCTGTCGCTGGTCGCGCTGGCAAACGGCACACGTCGCCATTTCACCTAGTCTGGCAATGACATAGTCCTGAGCCTTATCTGGACAGATAATGGCCCGTTAGCGCGTGATACGAGGTGGGGTGGCGGTGTGCGGAGCTACCGAGTTTGCCTGCACAGGCGTCTTTATTTCCTATGCAGGCAAAGATGTGGCTTGCGCTAGGGCGTCACGAGATATTTTTCGCCGGTGCGCATGGCGCGGTAGTTCAGCGCCGCATCCTTTTCGAGCATTTGCTCAAGCGTGACCTTTTCCTTGTAGTGGCTGGCAAACGTTGTGGTCAAATTGTCGAGCACGTATTTGCGCATACGGGCTACGGTTTCCCCGCCGACTTTTTGCAGGAAAGGGAACAGCAGCCAGCCAGACAAGGTAAAGGCGAAGCCATAAGACGGAGTCAGGATGGTTGCACCAAGGTCGAGGCGACCATAGATGTACATCTTCTTTTCCTGGTCCGAACCATACCGGCTGAAGTCGGTCATTTTGCTGACGGCGACTTGCTCCATGGCCTTGAACACCGCATCCGAATTGGTCCCGCCGCCAATGGGGTCGAAACCCAGATAGGCTCCCGTTTCTTCTATGGCCGAGCGCAGCTGTGCCATGAAATTACTGTCCGATGAATTCACCACATGTTTCGCGCCAAGCCCCGTGAGCAGGTCGACCTGTTCTTGCTTGCGCACAATGTTGACCAGGTCTATGCCTTCATCAAGGCAGATGCGATGGAGCATCTGGCCGAGGTTAGATGCCGCCGCCAGATGAACCATGGCGTTGTGACCTTCCATCTTCGCTGTTTCAACGAAGCCGAGTGCGGTCATGGGGTTGACGAACGCAGAGGCCCCATCTACGGATGAGTAATCGCCCAGTGGCAGACACATCTTTACATCGGCGATGGCATATTCGGAAAACGCGTTGCCGGGTACGCAAGCGACTCGCTGGCCAATAAGTGCCTGGGCGGCGGGATTGTCTCCCGCCGCGACAACCGTGCCGGCCCCTTCATTGCCCACGGGCAGCCGTTGCCCATGGCGGCTTTTTGAGCCGCTTAGGAACGGCTCGGGCATTTTAGCCACGACTTTGCCGGGAGAATATTCGGCGTTTTCCAGATCGGCGGCACTGAACAGCAGGGCAAGATCCGACGGATTGATGGGCGCCGCCTCCATGCGCACCAGCACTTGTCCGCCCTTCGGCTCGGGAAAAGTGCTGGTCGCAACCTCGACTGTTAGCGTCCCGTTTTTGTCCAAGGTGGTAAAGATTTGTTTTCCGGTCGTGCTCATGGATTGTTCTCCTGAACGTGTGAGGTTTGTAAGGTTGTACAGCCGGCATTTTACAGAGGTATTACCCTAACACGGATCTGGCCAGTTGTTGCTCAATTAGGTGTGCAGCAATATGCCCAAACAGCATCGGGCTTGCCCCAACTGATGCTGGCAACCTGCAGCAGCTAGTTAAAGCGCGTCAGCGCAGAGCTATTGCGTTCCTTTACGGCGGTGTAGAATGAAGACCGCAATTATTAAGCCTTTTTCTTACCACCGGGATTTTCCACGATGACCAAACATTTCTTGATTTTCGTCACTCTGTTCTTCACAGCTAGTCTGGGCTACGCGCAGTCTCCGTTCCTTGACGGGCCACTACCCAGTTTAATGATCGAGGAACGCGGGGAGATTGTGTTGGAGGGGGATGACTTCAGCTTTCGCCCCTGGAACAGCGAGCAGGCACCGAGCAAAGTGCATATATTGCAGTACTTTGGCGCAACCCAGAGCGATAGCGAGTTGTTCAAGCCGTTTATTGATGCTCTGCAGGAATCTCTCACGCCCGGTACTTACCACGTTACGACGATTATTAACCTCGATGCGGCGATGTGGGGCACCACCGGGTTTGTCGTATCCGAAGTCAAAACCAATAAACGTAACTTCCCTGAAGCAACCATCGTTCTGGATGAAGACGGTGTCGGTGTGAAACAGTGGCAGCTGGGTAAAGTGGGCGCGGGTCTGGTCATCGTTGATGGGCTTGGAGTGGTACGACACTTCTCGACAGAGGCAATGAATGGGCAGCAGGTCGAGCAGTACGTTGCGTTGGTACAGGGGTTTACGCAGCAAAACTAACCGCGGCCTTTGGCGTGCCTGCTACAGCCGCCTGATAATATAGGGATGGTTCGGCGTCTGGCAGTTGCCCTTTTGCGCACCTGCAGGTGCCGATGTGGTCAAGCGTGAGCCTGTCGCGAGATATCCTATGCGTCGCTTGAAGGCTAGCGTTGCTGTGGATGGGGCGCGGCGCTTCCCTTGGGCCAAACCGGCGCCCTGTACCATTTTCTTAACGGTAACAAAGCTCAGTCTTGGCCTCAGTTTCCCGGGCCGTCTCAATCAAGCCTGTGGTTGCACCAGTCGCCCTATTTCCACGGTGCTTTTAAGCGTCGTGCGATGTACCAGACGGGAAGCGTCCTGCGGGTTGCCAAAGGCCCGGTGCATGGAGCGCAAGTTATCCCAAAGCACCATGTCATTCGGCTGCCACTGATGCACGTAACTGAAGCGCGAGTCTGTAGCATGGGCGACCAGCTCATGTAGTAGCGCCTCGCCCTCGTCTGCCGGGAGATTAAGCACTTCGCGCAGGTGCAGCGGGCTGACACACAAGGCCTTGCGCCCGCTGACAGGGTGGCGCCAGACCAGCGGGTGGATTGTGTCTGGAAAATTTGGGTAGAAGGCTTTTTCCTTTTCCAGGTTGGAGTCATCGTGGCGCTCTACGTTGGGCCGTCCAAACAGCATTTCCCGGGGATCCGCAATAAAGCGGAATCGTGCTTCAAGGTGCTCGATGCGCTCCTTCGTGGCCTCCGGTAGGGCATCGTAGGCCGCAGCGGTGTCGATCCAGCCCGTCTGGCCACCGGAGTATGGCATTTCCAGCATACGCAGCAGCGCGCCACGGTTGGGAGTGGTGGTGTAAACAAGATCGCTGTGCCACGGAATACGCCCAACTGTTGCAACCCCGTCGTAGTGATAGACCGGGGCCGTTTCGTCGCTTTTGCGGTTGGATAGCCAGATAAGTTCAGGATAGCCCTCAACGCGAATGTTTTCGATGGGGTGCACTTCCAGCTCACCAAATGCGCGGCTCAGCTTTAGCTGCTTTTCCGGGCTGTCCCCAATGCTGCGAAACACCAGGATGCCCTTATCCAGCCAGGCTTCAACCATGGCGTCGCGTGCTGAGTCGCTGATCTCGCGGTTGAGGTCCAGCCCGCGTACCTCAGCACCGATACCGCCTTCTAGTGAGGATATTTCGAATGTCTGCATTGTTTGTTGCTCCGCTTGAATGATGGGGATGCGAGGGGAAAGATGTTAGGCCTTTGACGGCGTCGATTCCAGCGCTGTCGGGTATGCCCAAGTGAGCCAGCCGGGGTTCACTTGACGACCAACTCTCCAGGCCTAGCCCGGCTCTTTGGTGGGGCTTGCTGATATCCGTTGGCTCGATTGTGGGTGGCACTACAGGGTTTGTGGTTGCCGTGTCGAGAGCAAGGGCCTTTTTTAAAGCGGTATGGGCAGGGGAAAGCGGCAGCACATAGCGTCCACTGGTTTGTCTCAATAGGCCGATCAGGGGGGCGATGTGAACACAATTACACATACCGATCAGCACGGCATCCAGCAACAAGAGCGGGAAGGAGACGGGTGTGAATAGCTTGATCACATGGGGGGTGTTACTGTGCGTGCCTTGCACGAAACAATGAGGCTCGTATTATGAAGGCTCTTTCAGAGACACGAGACAGTTTTCAGATGAACCCATTTCTCAAAACCATTATGAAAGGACGCTGGCCAATACCAACATGATTTCGAGCTTCTTGATTAAGGGGGAACCCAGTTCTCTCGCGAAGTCGAAAAGATTTTTTACTGATTAAGAAGGAAAAAACAATGCTTTCGTATCGCCCCGCCCGTTTTCTTGGCGTTCTCGCTTGTGTTTTGCCGATGGGCTCCACAGCTGAGCCACTTGCTGCGCACGCAAACGTGGAAACTCTGGTCAAGAGCAGCAGCATGTGGAACGGTGAGAAATTGCCACCCTACGATGTAGGGCAGCCTGAGATTACTATTCTGAAATTTGAAGTGCCTCCAGGGGGGCGTTTGCCGTTACATACACACCCCTACGCCAATGCCGGAGTACTGCTGAGTGGAGAATTGACTGTTCACAGTGAGGGAGGTGAAACCAAACGGCTCAAAGCCGGAGATCCACTCATTGAGCTGGTGAATATTCCTCATTACGGAGCAAATGAAGGGGTCGTGCCCGCGGTGGTTTTGGTTTTTTATGCGGGGATAGTAGGCCAACCGGTTACCCATATTCTCGATTGAGGTGTTTGTGCAGCCTTATTTCTATCTACAGCAACTTTAGAATCTCTGCAGCCTGAGCGGGCGTGGCGAC
>JANQUV010000049.1:4479-6589 GCA_030730585.1 Haliea sp. | reverse complement strand
GCACTCGCGGTTCCCGACGGCGACGGCGTCATTGGGCCAATCAACGCTCTCGTGAAGCACTTCCAGCAGCGCGGCGCGCATGTGCTGCTGACCCAGGACTGGCACACGCCCCGCCACATCTCATTCGCCTCTGCGCATCCGGGCAGGTCACCCTATGACACCGTAATGCTCGACTATGGTGAGCAGGTGCTATGGCCGGATCACTGCATTCAGGGAACGCGCGGTGCGGAGATCTCGCAAAGCCTGGAGATCAGCTGCGCCGAACTCGTTGTCCGCAAAGGCTTTCATGAGGGGGTGGACAGCTACTCCGCCTTTGTGGAGGCGGACCGCCAAACGTCAACGGGTTTGGCCGGTTACCTCCGGGAACGCGGTTTCAAGCGCATCTTCTGCGCCGGGCTGGCAACGGATTTCTGCGTTGCCTGGAGCGCTCTTGATGCCGTGGCTGCCGGTTTTGAAACCTTCGTGATTGAGGACGCTTGCCGTGCTATCGACACCAACGGCTCACTGGAAAGAGCCTGGCGGGACATGCTGGCAGCGGGGGTCCAGCGCAGCGCCGCGGAAGGTATCATCGCAGCGGATTGACGGGTTATTGCGCGATCGCCCTACCTAACCGAACCCAGACAAGTTGGATGCTGGGCAGCTCAGTAATGCAGCAAGGAGTGCACTTCATAACCCCCAAGGCGATCCCGGCCGCCGAGGAAATCCAGTTCAATCACGAAAGCACAGGCCACAACCTCGGCACCGAGTTTCTCGATCAATTCACAGCTGGCTTTGGCCGTGCCACCGGTTGCCAGCAAGTCATCTATGAGTAATACCCTGTCAGTCTCATCGACGGCGTCAATGTGCACCTCCAGCGCAGCAGAACCGTATTCCAGATCGTAGGAAACGCTCTGGACGTCATAGGGCAGTTTGCCGGGCTTGCGCAGCGGAACAAAGGGCAACCCCAGCTCCCACGCAACCAGGCTGCCAAAAATCAAGCCCCTGGCTTCCATCCCGGCAACGGCCGTTATGTCACGGCCGAGAAACGGCTGCATCAACAGATGGATCGACAGCCGCAATACAGCCGGGTCCTTCACCAGTGGTGTTATATCCTTGAACAGAATGCCTGGCCTGGGGAAATCGGGTATATCACGTATTTTGCTGCGCAGGTTTTGCATGCTTTAACTCCTGAGATTAAACCCGTGATGGAAGCTCTTCGTGACAGTTCGCCGGCGGCGCCAAGCCAGGATCTGCCTCCCTCACGCTGATTCCCTCACGGTGAACAGCAACATATTGGACTCATGGCCCTGAACAGCCCTGATGAAGACGTTATTCTCGCAGCCAATCAAATCATGTGAAATTGATTGCCATGACCTGTTGTCGGCGGATTGGTAAGTGTTGATTAACAGGTGCCCGCCAACATTTAACCGGGACAAGCACAGAGCGATTCCATCGGGTGAGTAACAGAACTCGTCTTGGATGTGACTCCTGAATGCATCCAGCACAATGCAATCGTATAGCTCATCGGCTGACGTCAGGTAGGTTTCCCCAGTAGTCATGAACACGGTGTGCAGATTCGGAGCGAAGAAAAAGTGCTCCCTGGCGATATCAAGCACAGCGGAGGCGGGCTCAACAATATGGGATTGAATGCCTCGCGATTGGGCCCAGGTGGGTAAGATGCACGCACCACCGCCGATGGTAAGCATCTTTACTGGCTTCTTGGCGTCAATGTACAGGGCAAAATAGCGAAGAGTTGGCGAGGCTATATTGTTTCCAGCATCCAGCATGCCATGCCGGATACCGTTGTACCCTAGCAGCGTCCCAGACTCGTTTTTAATGACTTCAAATGTGGTGGCATCTGGCTGCATACATTCCCCGCTATATTTTTCGAAAGTTAATGGCGATAGTCCTTGGCCTAAATATCGAACAACATCGACTGGCCGGAGCGAAGATGTTTAACAAAAATTTTTGCACATGCCTCCTCAAGCCTATTTTTGCAAGCTTAACCTATCCATTTTCACAGACTAAGCTTTTTCCGGGTGCGCGCATGGTTTTGCCTGGGGAATCACTAGCGCCATGATGAACAGGGGTCACTTCGAAGCAGCAGCAATGCAATCTCGCTTGCCAACCG
>JANQUV010000049.1:0-4379 GCA_030730585.1 Haliea sp. | reverse complement strand
CAGCCGGCGCGGCTGGCAAGGCCGCTGGACTTTCTCATGGTCTCTGACCATGCGGAGTTCATGGGCATTTTCCCCAAGGTGTTTGCCCAGTCAGAGGACATTGTGGACACCCCCCTCGGCAAACGCTGGGTTGGCCATGTCACGGACGGGCACCCGGAACGCATTTTGATGGACTTCGGTATGCTCGTCTCCAATACGGTCCGCGAGGACAATCATGAAGCACTGGCGGCGCAGAGCCCCCTGTTGACTGTCGAGTATCTGCAGGGGCTGTCCAAGCTCACGGTGCCGCAGGAAGTTCGCGCATCGGTTTGGGAGCGCGCGATCAACGCCGCGGAAACCTTCAACGAGCCCGGTAGTTTCACTACTTTTATCGGCTATGAATGGACGTCCATGCCCAACGGCAACAATTTGCACCGCAATATCCTGTTCCGTGACGGCGCCGACCGCACTGCGCAGGTTCTGCCCTTCTCCGCCATGGACAGCGGCAATCCTGAGGACCTTTGGGATTACCTGGCCGAGTACGAGCGCAAAACCGGCGGCAGCGTGCTGGCCATTCCGCATAACGGCAATGTCAGCAACGGGCTGATGTTCGCGGAAACCACCCTGGACGGCAAAGCGATGACCCGCGACTACGCCGAACGGCGGGCCCGCTGGGAACCCATCGTCGAGGTCACCCAGATCAAGGGGGATGGCGAAACGCACCCTTTCCTCTCCCCCAATGACGAATTCGCCAACTTCGAGACCTGGGACACAGTGAACCTCGGCGGCTCTGCGCTCAAGGAAGACTGGATGCTGCAGTACGAGTATGCCCGCTCAGCGCTGCTCAACGGCCTGGCGATGGCCGAGACCCTGGGTGCCAACCCCTATGCCTTCGGCATGATCGGCAGCACGGATTCCCACACTGGCCTGGCCACAGCGGATGAAGACAATTTTTTCGGCAAGATGACCTCGGCTGAGCCCGCGCCGGATCGCGCTAATCTTCCCTATTTCCCGGTGGATGACCCCAACGCACTGGCAAGCCTTTACCACTGGGAATCCATGGCCTCCGGCTACGCCGCAATTTGGGCTAGGGAGAACACCCGCGAATCCTTGTTCGACGCCATGCGCCGCAAGGAAACCTATGCAACCACAGGGCCGCGCATGACGGTGCGTTTCTTCGGTGGCTGGTCATTCACCGCCGATGATGCCTATCGCCATGACTTCGCCAGTCATGGTTACCGTCATGGGGTTCCCATGGGCGGTCAACTGCCCGACCCTGTGAAAGGTGCGGCCCCCAGCTTTTTGATTGCCGCCATGAAAGATCCGCTCGGCGCCAACCTCGACCGGCTGCAGGTGGTCAAGGGCTGGGTAGACAACGACGGAAACCCACAGGAAACCGTGTATAACGTTGCCGCTTCAGACAACCGGGCTATCGCCGACAATCAGCTGCAGGCCGTGGGAAATACCGTGGATCTGGACACGGCCACGTACCAGAACACCATTGGCGATGCCATGCTGGCCGTCACCTGGCAGGATCCGGATTTCAACCCCTCGCAACGCGCCTTTTACTATGTGCGGGTGCTGGAAATTCCGACCCCCCGCTGGACTACGATCGACGCCGCCCACTACGCGGTTCAGGCACCCTCAGAGGCGCCGCCCATTATTCAGGAGCGGGCCTACACGTCGCCGATATGGTACGAGCCCCGCTGAAAGCTGGGGCACTGCCCTGCGGAATGGGGGCCGGGGCTGCCCTCGGGCCTCAGGGCAGAAAATCACCGGCATCCAGATCCAGGCAGTGCTGGAGCTGGCGCTGTATGACGGTACGATACATCAGATCGCTGCGCTCTCCCGGTGAGGAAAAGCTGGCGCCCAGAATGGTCAGCAGCAGGCCATGCATGGCCTGTTCGCGATACTGCGCCCAACAGGCATCGCGATCCAGCACCACACCGAGCGCGGCAAGGCGCTCCCGGTATTCACTGATGATATCCACCTCCCACGCACGCCGCTGATCCACCTCGAGACTGCTACCCAAAAAGTAGCTGATGTCCGTCAGGGGGCTGCTCTCCTGGGGTGTCTGCCAGTCTACGGTCCAGCACTGTTGATCGGTAAACAGGATGTTTTCGATTCGCAGGTCACCATGAACCAGGGTCCTGGGCCCCGGGTGACGCGTCGCGAAATGGTTGTGCGCATTCACGTAGCGAAAACCAAAGGCCTGAGCCTCTTCGGTAAGAGAATCACCGAAACGCTCAAGGAACAGGGGCCAGCATTGCTGCAGGTACTGCTGGGCCAGGGCACCGCTGCCATCCCGGGTTGGACTCATGACAAAATCAAGGCTGGCCACGCTGTCATCCGCATAAAACGCTGCGGCCAGGTTAGCGGCCTCCCCGAGCACCATGCGGGTCTGCTCGAGCGTAGCGCCCACCAGCTGACTGCCCGGCTCTGCCGGGGCCAGGTCTTGCATCAGGAGAATGAACTCGTCGCGCTGCTCGTTGATAAGGCTGGCGTAGATGGTGGGCGTGCGCATGGCGGTGCGCCCGGCCAGCTGGCGGTAAAACATCACTTCGTTGTAATAAGCACCCTGGGCGCCCGCCATGGAACGGGCGGTCTCATCCTCGGCGGGGAACTTGCCCACTACGGTTTCTGGCGCCCCCTGAGGAGCACCCTCGTACTGCAGGGTGAAGCGCGCATTGTCACCAATTTTGCCGGTACCGATAAACTCGAAGGCCAGTGCTGCCACCCTGCCTTCGGCAAGCATGCCCGCAGCCCGCAGGGCCTGGGTCATCCACTCCGGGGTCATGTCTGCCGGGCGGGAAATCAACTCCAACATGTCAGCGTTTCCTGTGTAGTGATAGTCATCAGCCTTCCCGGACGGGCCCAAGGCCGAATTCAGGCCAGATGCCGTGCACATAGGTTTGGCAGTTGCCGTAACCGATGCCGCCGCCTATGGGGTCGGTTACGCGAATCACGCAGTCCCGGAACTGGCCATAGCGCGCAATCACCTCGGGATCGGCCGCATCAATCACGTGGTCGCCATCCACGTGCAAGGGGCCACGCCAGCTGCCGTGGTGCTGGCCATCGCCGCCATGATAGTGCCCTGCGCCCAGATAAAAACCGGTTTCCGAGACTTTCTCGAAAGCCAGATTGCGCTCACTGCCATCGGCCATCTGCAGGCGAAATTCACCAGACTGCAGGCGTCGGGTAGCCCCATCGAAGTGCAGTAGCGGGGCCATGTCGACAAGAGCCAGGGTCTTGCCCGTGACATCTTCGAAGCCGCCCTGTACCCGCCGATGGGCAAAGCCAGGGCCCGCAAACTGCAGGTAGTAGTGATGGAATGCGTACTCAGTGCCGTCGTCGCGGGTAAACAGCAGCGGGTTCCAGATCGCCAAAGCCTGGGGAATATGCTGCTGGTAGTCGGGTTCGAGATCCGGGGCAGGCACTCCCACGGACGGGCGAATACCCCAGGATTTATCGCGCGTGGCAACCCACCCCTGGGGCTGGATCTCCACCCGCTGGCCCTCTACTTCCAGCCAGCCACGGGCACGGCCGGTTTGGTGGTAACGAATCTGGTCAGTTGCCTTGCGATAGCCATGGATATCGCGGCGATCCTCACGTTCTTCCACGACGCAGCCCGCAGATGCCTGGAAGGTAAGGTCAAAGGCAATGGGCTGAATGTCGTTGGGTTCGAGGATCACGCGAACTTGCTGCAGGGGCTCGATAATTTCGTAGCGAATCGGCCCGACGTTCACCGTTTCAGGATCCTCATGCAGCGCCCGGCTCCCGCGCACCACCCATTGCTCGCTGCCCCGCGCAATGCCTGCATAGGCGTCCACAACATTGCGGTTGGTGTATTTGCCGAAGCCGAAGCCGATCTGCAGGGAACCGTCTACAGCAGCGGCCATGCCGCAGACTTTCTCGGCCCAGGCCAGATCGCTCTGACCGACCGAGGCGAAGGTTTCCACCGCCTGATGGTTGAACTGCTCGTCAGCGGCCAAGAGGGGCCCTATACTGCCAGCCATGCCGGCTCTCCTTATTTCTGTGCTGGAAACGGCTGTGACTATACCTGCCGCGGCGTAGCTTGCAAGCCTGGCGCGCTCGATTGCGCCAAACTGTAGATGCACTCTGTCCGAGGGAACACTTAATGATAACCGGCTCCCTGCGCCTTACCCCCATGATCATCCTGATCGCATTGTTTACCCTGACCGCTGTTCCAGCCGTCGCCAAGGGCTACCCCGAGGCGGTAGCGGGTGAATTCGTTATTGAAGCCTTCGCTTTCGACCAGTTGGGAGGAGGGAGAATCTTAATACGGTTTAAGGAATGCTTAGGTTATTGATTTTTAAGGTAAAAATTGGTAGCTACGGGTGGACTTGAACCACCGACCCCAGCATTATGAATGCTGTGCT
>JANQUV010000048.1 GCA_030730585.1 Haliea sp. | reverse complement strand
CCATTGGTGGCACTTGAAGCGGCAGGCGTGGATCCGTCGGCGGCTGACTGGGTGGTTTTCGCGGCGCTGTTTGTGAGCGGCTTGATGACAATCGTACAGGCGGCACCCATTGGGCCCATCGGTGCCGGTTACGTGTTGTTCATGGGCACGTCGGGCGCATTTATTGCTGTGTCCATCGGCGCGTTAAAAGCCGGTGGGCTGCCGTTGCTGGGTACGTTAATCGCGGCTTCTTCGCTAATTCAGTTCGTATTTTCCCGCTATCTGGGTTTGTTCAGGAAAATCGTCAACCCAACCGTAGGCGGCACGGTGGTCACCCTGATTGCCGTCTCGGTCATGCCCATTGCCTACAATTTGCTTACCGTAACGCCCAGTCTTTACGCGGGGCCCGTCGCAGCGCCCATGTGGACAGCGGCGGTTACGCTGGCAATCATTGTGGGCCTGTCGATTTTTGGTAACAAGAAGCTGCGACTCTGGGGTCCGGTGATTGGCGTGTTGAGCGGGTCATTGATTGCCTGGTGGTTTGGGCTTGCTGATCTAAGTCGCGTCAGCGCTGCCCCATTGATAGGTTTACCGTCGGCCAGCTGGCCAGGACTGAATCTCGAATTTAGCGCCACCTTCTGGATCATGCTGCCTGGGTTCATGATAGTCACGATCATTGGCGCACTGGAGACTTATGGCGATGGTATCGCCATTCAGGACGTCTCCCACCACAAGCCAAGGCCGACCAACTTCAAATCAGTGCAGGGTGCGGTCAATGCGGATGGGCTCGGTAACCTGATTTCCGGGCTGATGGGTACGCTGCCCAACACCACCTATTCCACCAGCGTGTCGGTAGCCGATCTCACCGGCGTAGCGGCGCGACGGGTTGGCGTTTATGGTGGCGCGATTTTGCTGGCCTTGGCATTTTCGCCCAAGGTTTCTGCCTTGTTGCAGGCCATTCCCGGGCCGGTCGCCGGTGTTTTTATCTTCTTTCTGATTGTCCTGCTATTCGTACATGGCATTCGCTTGATTGTGAGCGATGGCCTGTCCTTCGACAACGGGATTGTGTTTGGCGTCGCTTTCTGGGCTGGCAGTGGTTTCCAGGGCCTCAAGGTCTATCATGATTTGATGCCAGACGCTGTCGCACAACTGCTGGATAACGGCATGACCACAGGCGGAATTGTTGCAGTTGTCCTGTCCTATCTGGTGTCTCTCAAACGCTCCAAAAGCTTCCGCGTTGACGTGATGTCAAGCCTGAACGGGCTGGAGCCTGCGATGGCATTTGTGAATGAAAGAGCCACTGCATTGGGTTGGCGGGGTGATCAGTTGAGCCGCCTGCAGTTGGCGCTGGAAGAGGCATTCATGTTTCAGGTAGAAATCCATGGAGACGCTGTAGATACATTTAATACCCGTATTAGCATTCGCGGCAATGCCGAGAAAATAGAGCTGGAACTAATGAGTAGCAGCAGTGGAGAGAATCTAGAAGGGCTCATAGGCGCGATAAACGCAAGTAGCGATTACTCTACACAAGACATTCGCCTGCGGATTTTGCGCGGTGTTGCCGATCATATATCTCACCAGCAGTTTAATAATGCGGATTATTTGTCGCTTACCCTTACCACTCCCGCAGGTATGGAGCCGCACTTGTCGTGAATAATGTTTCTGGAATATCCGCCGGAATATTGCCAAGTACACTGGCCAATATTGATAAACCTGGCGCATGAATACCTATAAACGTCACCGATTTCCGCCAGATGTCGTTTCCTAGGCGGTCTGGCTCTGCTATTGCTTCAACTTAAGCCATCGAGATATCGAAGATCTGCTGGCTGAGCGCGGCATCACAGTCACTCGTGAATCAATTGGCCTCTGGTGCATCAAGTTCGGTGCCATTTATACACCCAGCCTCTGGCGTAAGCATCGTGGCTTTGGTGATACCGTCTACACCGGTGAAGTCTTCATCAAGATCAACCCCACGAGGCGACCAGGGTGCGAGAGCGAGGGGTACCTAGGTTCAATTCGATAAAGCAGGCTAAGAGATTTTAGGGTGCCGATGCTGCGGCATAGTTCAGGGCCCAATAACAGTCTGTCGATTGCCAGCAGTCGGGATCTTTGTAGTAGATTGAGCAAAATCAAGGGGGTATTAATCCTTCCTGTACTCATCCTACCCCCGGCACCATCTACACTCAGGGCAGCCCGGATCACACCGTGCCCGTAGTTATGGCGCTAGATGACCCAATGACCGTCACCTACATTCATTTGCGCGTGCGTGGCTGAGATCGCGGGTACACCGCGCTACACTGGGTGATAGGATTTTTACAGCGCTGGTATGTCGTCACAATCAATCTCCGCTGCGGCGGACTTTATAGGTCGCAAAAAAAAAGCAGATTGATTACCATTCTGCGTCTCGTTACATCCGGCAGTGGATGGCGGCACTCAATGACTTTTAGAGAGCACGGACCGAATGACTCAATATACAAAGATACTCTTGCAGGAAGACGAAATGCCCACGCAGTGGTACAACATCGTGGCGGACCTGCCCGAGCCGCCGCCACCGGCCCTGCATCCCGGCACCCACCAACCTGCTACCGCCGAGGATTTTGCGCCACTTTTTCCGATGGCCCTGATAGCGCAGGAGGTCAGTACCGAACGTTATATTGACATCCCCGGTGAAGTCCTCGATATCTACCGCCTATGGCGCCCGACGCCCCTGTTCCGTGCCCGTCGCCTGGAAAAACTTCTCGACACCCCGGCCAAGATTTTTTACAAGTACGAGGGCGTGAGTCCCGCCGGCTCGCACAAGCCCAATACTGCGGTGCCGCAGGCCTGGTATAACGCTCAGGAAGGCGTGCGTAAACTGACTACGGAGACCGGGGCGGGGCAATGGGGCAGCTCCCTGGCCTTTGCCTGCGCCCAGTTCGGCCTCGAGTGTGAGATCTGGCAGGTCGCCGCCAGCTACCGCAGCAAGCCTCACCGGCGCACCATGATGGAAGTATGGGGCGGCAAGGTGCACTCTAGCCCCTCGGACCTAACAGAGTTCGGCCGTAAATTGCTGGCAGAGAACCCAGATCACCCCGGTTCTCTGGGTATCGCGATCTCCGAAGCGGTCAATGAGGCGATGTTCGATGAAACGGTGCGCTATGCGCTGGGAAGTGTCCTTAATCACGTATTACTGCACCAGACCATCATTGGTGAGGAGGCCCTGCTACAGCTGGCCAAGGTGGGTGAAACTCCTGACGTATTGGTGGGTTGCACTGGCGGGGGCTCCAATTTCGGCGGCTTGGCTTTCCCTTTCCTGAGAGAAAAGCTGGCCGGACGCATGAACCCGGTGATCCGCTGTGTTGAACCGACCGCTTGCCCAACCTTGACCAAAGGCGAATACCGCTACGATTTTGGCGACACCGCCGGCCTGACCCCGCTGATGAAGATGCACACCCTGGGCCATGGTTTTATTCCCGAAACCATCCACGCGGGTGGACTGCGGTATCACGGTATGGCGCCTCTTGTCTCTCATATCTATAACTTGGGCCTGGTGGAGGCGATTGCCATTCCGCAGATGGAGTGTTTTCAGAGCGGTATTCAGTTTGCTCGCAGTGAAGGCATCGTGCCCGCGCCGGAGCCCACCCATGCAATCGCGGCAGCGATCCGGGAAGCGCTGGCCTGTAAGGAAAGCGGTGAAGAGAAAACCATTCTTACGGCCCTTTGTGGCCACGGCCACCTCGACCTGGCTTCCTACGACAAGTACCTGCGCGGCGAGATGCAAGATCTGGATCTACCCGATGAGGTGATCGCGGCGGCCATGCGCAATGTGCCTCAAATCGGCTGAGCCCCTTTTTCCGAGAAAACACAATGACAATGATGACCAAGATCTTGAACAGAACCCCCTTGCCCATAGTGGCCGCTCTGCTGACCGTTAGTGGCGCTATGAGCGGGCCAACCGAGGCTCTGGCCCAGACTACCGGTGCCGATCGCATGCTGGAGGAAATCCGGGTTACTGCGCGGCGCCGTGAGGAGGGCCTGCAGGAGGCGCCTATCGCGGTTTCGGCTTTTACCGGCGATAGCCTGTCCTACCGCGGCGTGACACGCTTGGACCAAGTGGAAAAATTCGTTCCCAACCTCACTCTCCAGAACAACCCAAGCTTTGGCGGCACCTCGAACTCGGCCGCGATTTATTTACGCGGCGTTGGCCAGAAGGAGTTTCTGCCCACCACCGAACCGGGTGTTGGACTGTACGTTGACGGTGTTTACGTCGCGCGTTCAGTCGGCGCGATTCTGGACCTGATCGACATCGAGCGCCTGGAGGTACTGCGCGGGCCCCAGGGCACCCTGTTCGGACGCAACACGATCGGCGGCGCAATATCCATTACGACTGTGAAACCCGCCATTGGCGGTGAATTGGGGGGCGAGGTTGGTGCAGCCTATGGTACAGATGACCGGCTTAACCTGACAGGTTCACTGGATATTCCGCTCGGGCCGACTCTTGGGATGCGTGTTTCCGCGGCATCACTCCAGCAGGACGGCTACGTGAAACGCCTGGACGGCGTCGATCTCGGCAATGATGATACCGTAACTGCCCGTATGGCCCTGGCCTGGGAGCCCAGTTCCAGGTTGCGCGCCGACTTCAGCTTTGACTACACCCGCGATGAAGAGAATGGGCCAGCTCTGGAGCTAATCGCCATCGACTTCACTGATCTGAGCCAGCTGCAAGGGGTGGTGGCCGCGCCGCCGCCACCGCAGGTCTTCCTTCATAACGTTACCACGGCAGCACTAGGGCCGGGAGCGCCCTGCGCCGCTACAGACGTAAACGGCAATGGCATCACCTTCAATCCCGCTAGCCCGAACTGCTTCGATGACCGTTATCTGCGTGACAATGGGCGTAACGCGGGCACTTCCGAAGCGAAATCCGAAACCGACGTCTATGGCCTGTCCGTGAACCTGGCCTATGAATTGTCTGACACGCTGACACTCAAATCGATTACCGCTTGGCGTGATCTGGAGTCGGAGTTTGCCAGAGACGGCGATCACTCGCCCCAACGTATTGTCACGTTCGGTGACGAGTTGGAACAGGAGCAGTTCAGCCAGGAGTTCCAACTGCTGGGGGACCACGGCCGCCTCAACTGGATCGCCGGTGCCTACTATTTCAACGAGGACGGCGATAACGAGAATATTCTTGATTTCACCGTATCGAACTTCCGTTCCGGTGGCGAGTTCGACAACGAGGCCTGGGCGCTGTTTGCACAGGGAACCTATGATCTTACCGACACCTTGCACCTTACCCTGGGCGGGCGTTATACCGAAGAGACCAAGACCTTCCTGCCGGATCAGGTTATTTTCACCAACTATTATGCCGGGATTAGTCAGGCAGTGCCTCCAGGTAACCCACTGGCAGCACTGGACGCGCCCTTCCTGCAGGCGGGCACACGGATCCTGCCCTTCCTGGAAAAGGCCGTGGACGTGGAGGAATTCACGCCGCTGGTCAACCTGTCCTGGCATGCGTACGACGATGTGATGCTCTATGCCACCTACTCGGAAGGCTTCAAGTCAGGCGGTTTCACCCAGCGTGTATTCCCGCCCGTCGTGCCACCCTTCACAGCGCCGCCCGGCACCGCGGACATCGATTTGATCCCGACCTATGAGCCTGAATTCGTCGACGTCTACGAACTGGGCTTCAAGTCGACCCTGATGGATGGCCGAGTGCGTATTAACGGGGCTCTGTTCCACACCGATTATGAGGATCTGCAGGTGCAGGTGTTCAATAGTGTGGCGCCGGTGACCGAGAACATTGGCTCTGCCGATATCGACGGCCTTGAGCTCGAAATTCAGGCCTCGCCGGGGGCGGGATGGTTGATCGATGCGACCTTCGCCTGGCTGGACGCGGAGTACGACCAGATCGACACCGCGTTGACCCTGATCGGCGAGAACTTTGCTTTTGAGCGAGTGCCCGAGTACAGCGGCAGCCTTGGCCTGTCGAAGGAATTCGGCCTGAACGAATGGGGCACGCTGGTGATTCGTGGTGACGCCAGCTACCGCGACGAAACCTACAACGACGTGTTCAATACGCCGGTGCTGAAAACCGATTCCTACACCCTGTTCGACGCCCGGGTACGCTGGACCAATGCCGACGAGACCCTCTCGATAATCCTGTCGGGCATCAATCTCGGTGATGAGGATTATCTGGCAACCGGAGTTTACGGCACCGCCTTCCAGGTCTACGAGGGTGTGTATGACCGAGGTCGCCAGTGGTTGCTCGAAGCGCAGTGGAGCTTCTGATATGGCGCGAGTGAAAATCGTCAAGCCTGAAGCCGTTGAAGACCCCGCGGTCGCGGGGATATTTCAGTGGGTGACGCAGATGGAAGGGGCGGTACCGAACCACTTCTACGTCGAAATGAACTTTCCGGAGTTTTTTGTCGCGAAGCTCGGTGCGACCAAGGTGCTGTGGGAGGCAGGGGAGCTCTCCATGGAGGAAATCCAGCACGTAGGCATCCTGGTCTCCCGTGACAATGGCTGCCCCTACTGCACTGCGGCCTTCTGCACCATTCTCACCCACGGTCTCGGCACGGCGGAGGATTACGTGAAGACTCTGGTGGCCGAGGGCGCTGGCTTGGTGGCTGATCCGCGCCTGGCGACCCTGCTAGACTTTTCCCTCAAGGTGAATCGCAATCCTGGTGGCACCAGCGATGAGGATATCGCGGCTCTGCGCGAAGTTGGGCTGACTGACAAGGGCATTGTGCAACTGGTACACCTGGTCAGTGACTTCGGTTCCTACAACCGGCTTAACCTCGCCCTTGATACAGATTATGACTATCGCGATATGTGGCGCACATTGGCCTTCGGCTGAGCGCGCCGGCACTCACAGCGTTTTACTGGCCGGCTCTTAA
>JANQUV010000047.1:24709-33917 GCA_030730585.1 Haliea sp. | reverse complement strand
TCCGCATTTAGAACAATAAATACAATCTCCGTAGGTTGTTTAAGATGCCGCCAAAAAGCGAGAGATCGGACCGAGATCGCACCCAGCTCGCCATTGAGCGGGCTTTTTTTCTGGGCGGAGGAGTCCCTAGACGTCGACGCCCATGTGGTTATAGTTTGTCGCCGCCGTCGGACTCTTTGCACGCATAGACCATAGACCGGTTGGTGCTTGCCATTGGAAAGTCTCCCAAGGGCCCCGACGACTGCATCGTATTTACACAATCGCTTTTATACTCTACTCGATAGCCTGCGGGGCACTGCTCGCTTGCATGGCCATAGCCGTCTAGCCAGCTGTATTTCGCGCCGTTGCAAATCCACACTGTAAAGCCGCTCACCATTGGGTCCTATCACTGGGTCCTGCTGGCTCGCGCAGCCCCTTCCAGCACTCCTCAAGGCCTGACTGCCTGGATCAATTGCCACCGCCAGAAGGAACGCTATCTACTCGGACCCAGTCAACCGTGCGGCTTGCGAAGCCCACCTTGACCTTTACCTGCAGCTTGTCAGCACTAGGCAAAGTGATCTCGGATTCATTGTAAGTGCCGCGCTTCTCGGCGAAGATTTGCCCGCGCCAGACACCTTCTTGCTTGTTATCAGCACGCAGGTCCTTGAGCATCTCCCGGCCGACGCGATCGGGGAATGCGTCGTTGCGCAGGACAACGCCCTTGCCGATCTCTTCATCCAGGGTGATTTCAAGCCATACCGGGCCCTCGGCATGCTTCCAGAAACCAGCAATACCTTCGGCCATAACGACAGGTGCCATAAGTAACGCGACTAATGCCATTGGGATACGAATATTCACTGTGATCTCTCCTTGTAGTAATTAATAGAATGCCTGTGGCCACCCATCATGGCCACAGACCTCTTTGATTTTATTGTCACACTTGAGCAGCGATACTGTCGAGAACAAAGCGGCGTAAATGTGCTGGTGCGACACCTCATTAGTGAAGACGTGGGCTTAACTTTAAACCGTATCTCCATGCAGGTATTTGCTGAAGTAAAGGGGAAGTGATAAACCAAACCACTTCAGCATTGCTCGCAAATACAGGCAGACCAATAATAATCAGTCGTTTTTGTCAGGCAGTTGCCACTCACTATCGAGGTACAGCTCCAAGGGGCGGTAATCGGTTTTGTAGGCCATTTTGTTGCAGCTGCGTATCCAGTAGCCTAGGTAAAGAAACTCCAACTCCAACTTTCGCGCCAGTTCTATTTGCCACAGTATGGCGAAGCTCCCCAAGCTACGCTTATCCTCTTCTGGCTCGAAGAAAGTATAAATAGCGGACAAACCGTCCGTCAGCACGTCGACAACGGCAATTCCCAGCAAAGTATCGCCGGCAAAAAAACGATAATACCGGGTGCAGTCCCAAGCATCGTTGAGAAAGGAGTGATACTGCTCTCGATCCGGTGGATACATGTCACCGTCAGCATGGCGCTGCTCAATGTAACGATAGTAGAGGTCGTAGGCAGCCTCATCGCGGATGCTACTGCTGGTTTCTACCCGCACATCCCCATTGCGCCGCCATGTGCGCCGCTGGGTGCGGTTCGGGGTAAATTCGTTTACTGGTATTCGTGCAGGAATACAGGCGTTGCAGCTGCCACAGTGGGGACGATAGATATGCTTGCCACTTCGGCGAAAGCCCATTTGAGACAAGCGACTATAAAGAAGCTGATCCATTTCCTGCCGCGGATCGATAAACAAAGTAGTGGCTTCCTGGTCTTTCAGGTAGCTACAGGTATGAGGGTAGGTGGTATAGACCTTGAGTTCCCGCAGGGATGAGGTCACGGCAGCAGGTCTCCGCAATGAGTCGGCAGGGCCCAAATGCTTGGGTCAACGGTCTGATCTACAGTGTGGGCAAGCTGTGCTTCGAAGTCCAGCCTGCTGATGTTACTTGCCCCCATTGTGTTCATATGAGTGCTTTCGATCTGGCAATCAATGAGCCTGAACTCGGCTTTACGCAGCATAAAAACCAGGGCTACCAGCGCTATGCGAGAGGCGCTCGGCACCCTGGAGAACATGGATTCACCAAAGAACGCACGCCCTTGGGCAACCCCATACAAACCTCCAACGAGATCTCCATGGGCATTAAGCACCTCCACCGAGTGCGCAACACCTCGCCGATGTAGCGCTTGATAAGCCTGCAACATGTCATCGCCAATCCACGTGCCGTCACTGTCACGCCGAGGCCCCGCACAGGCCTCCATGACCGAGCCGAAGCGGCGATTCACACTGAGCTGCAAATTGGCATGGCGCAATGTTTTGCGCAGCGAGCGCGATACATGCAGGTCTTCGAGGAATAGAACTGAGCGCGGGTCAGGTGTCCACCACAGCACGGGCTGCGGCGGCTCATACCACGGGAAAATACCCCGTCGATAGGCGGCAACCAATCGTTCGGGAGCCAAACCACCGCCTGCGGCGAGTAAGCCATTGGGGTAGGAAAGAGCCAACTCTGTAGGCGGGAACTCCTCACCGGGAGCGAGGCGTGTGATCGCCGACACGGCTCTAGCCGAGGTTATCCAGGTATTTCTCTGCATCAAGGGCCGCCATGCAGCCAAAGCCTGCGGAGGTGATGGCCTGCCGGTAGATGTGGTCGCCCACATCGCCGGCGGCAAACACACCCGGTACCGAGGTTGCGGTGGCGTTACCGTTGGTGCCGCTATGGATAACAATGTAGCCGTCGTGCATGTTGAGCTGGCCTTGAAACATATCGGTATTAGGTTTGTGGCCAATGGCGATAAATACGCCGGAAAGATCAATGTCGCTGGTGCTGCCGTCTGCCATCGCTTTCACGCGCATTCCAGTAACACCGCTGTCATCGCCCAACACCTCATCCAATGTGTGGTTCCACAACAGACGCACCTTGCCTTCTTCGACCCGCTTGAATAGGCGATCCTGCAGCACTTTTTCCGCACGTAGAGTGTCGCGGCGGTGCACCAAAACCACCTCAGAGGCTATGTTGGCCAAATACAGAGCTTCTTCTACAGCCGTGTTGCCGCCACCGATAACGGCGACCTTTTGGTTACGGTAGAAAAAGCCGTCACAGGTGGCGCAGGCGCTCACGCCTTTGCCCATAAAAGCCGCCTCGCTGGGCAGGCCAAGGTACTGGGCGGAAGCCCCGGTAGCAATTATGAGTGTGTCGCAGGTATAGCGATGGCTGCCTTCCAACTGGAAAGGGCGGCTTGTCAGGTCTACGCGGTCGATATGGTCGAACACCACGGACGTTTCGAAACGCTCCACGTGGGCCTTCATTTGCTCCATGAGCTCGGGGCCCTGAAGGTCAGCGTGGCCGCCGGGCCAGTTTTCAACCTCAGTGGTTGTGGTCAGCTGCCCACCTTGCTGCATCCCGGTAATCACCACGGGCTTTAAGTTAGCTCGGGCTGCATACACAGCCGCTGTGTACCCAGCAGGGCCAGAACCGAGGATAATCAGAGGGTGATGTTGGACGTCGCTCATGTTGGTGCTTTCCAGGTTGCTGGTGTTAAATGTTCCGAAGTGTCAGGCGCTTCTAGCATATGCTGCCTAGGCACTGGCGGCGGCTTCGTATGGTAATGTAAAGATGGCGCGGCGGCAAAGCCGAGACCGTTTCGAAATAGCCTTTATAACTAATTGAATATAATCATAAATTCAGCGACAATTATCCAATAGTCCAGCGCACAGAGAGCGTATTTTCTGTGCCAGTAAGGGGAAATTCAAGCGTGCCCGATAATTCCGGTCAGTACAGCCTAGTGGGCCCGCGCTTGCGCGAGGGTGCATTCATTGGCGTGAGTGCTGTCTGCCTCTATGTCTTATTGGCGCTAGTAACTTATAGCCCCAAGGATCCTGGCTGGTCCGCAACCGGCTCGGGCGCTCGCATAGCGAATGCGGGAGGCCCAACAGGCGCCTGGGTGGCAGATGTGGCCTTTTCCCTGGTGGGTTATGCCGCTTACTTGTTCCCTTTGTTGTTGGCCTATCGCGCGTTGATCATTTTGCTGCATCGTTATCGACAACAGCGCTTCGACTGGATGATTTTTGGCATTCGTGCGCTTGGCTTGGTGCTGGTGATGATCGCCGGTACCGCGTTGGCCGCCATGAACGATAGTGGTAGCTCGGGATTGCCACAAGGGGCGGGCGGCATTCTGGGCCAGGCAATTGGCGATGGCTTTACGGTAGCGTTCAGCGCTATCGGCAGCCGGCTGATCCTGCTCGCTGTGTTCCTGTTCGGTATGACCATCTTCACAGACCTCAGCTGGCTACGGTTAATGGAGCGCCTGGGGCGCTGGACTCTGCGTGGCGCGCAACGCCTGCAAGCCTGGTGTGTGGCAACGCTAGACCGCCTGCGCGACCGGCGCCAGCGCGAAAAGGCCCTCGAAGCACGCAAAGCGGTCATTGAAGAACACGTAGAACGTGGCAAGCAGCGCAAGCCGCCAAAGATCAAGCCTCTCAAGCCCCGTGCGCAGAAGAGCGAACGCGCCGAAAAAGAAAAACAGCAGCCATTATTCGATGCGCCGGTAACCGGTGAGCTGCCCGCGCTAGGCCTGCTGGATGCTGAAACCAAGGATCCCACAAAGGGCTTCTCGGAAGAGGCCCTGTCGGCAATGTCGCGCCTGCTGGAGCTTAAACTGGCGGACTTTGGCATTAGCGCAGAGGTCGTCGCCGTTTATCCGGGGCCGGTTATTACCCGGTTTGAGATTCAGCCTGCGGCGGGAATTAAGGTGTCGCGTATCTCCAACCTGGCCAAGGATCTCGCGCGCTCGCTCGCGGTGATCAGCGTGCGAGTGGTGGAAGTGATTCCCGGCAAGTCGGTGGTGGGCATTGAAATACCCAACGAAGACCGGGAAATCGTCAACTTTCGTGAAGTGCTGTCTTCCAAGGCCTTCGACCAATCCCGCTCGCCGCTCACACTGGCGCTGGGGCACGACATCTCGGGCGAGCCTGTGGTCGCCGACCTCGGCAAAATGCCGCACCTGCTGGTGGCGGGCACCACGGGCTCGGGGAAATCCGTCGGCGTGAACGCCATGCTGCTGAGCCTGCTGTATAAGTCTACACCGGCTGACGTACGGCTGATTATGATCGACCCCAAAATGCTCGAGCTTTCCGTATACGACGGCATCCCGCATTTGCTGACGCCGGTCATTACCGACATGAAGGATGCGGCTAACGGCCTGCGCTGGTGTGTCGCCGAGATGGAGCGCCGCTATAAGTTAATGGCGCACTTAGGGGTGCGCAACCTGGCCGGCTACAACCGCAAGCTGGCGGATGCAGAACGTGATGGCCAGCCGATTTTGGACCCATTCTGGAAACCCGACCCGATTCTGGCCTTAACCGACGAGGAGCAGGAAACACCTGCCCTGGAGCGCTTACCGTCTGTTGTGGTGGTGATCGATGAATTTGCCGACATGATGATGATTGTCGGCAAGAAGGTGGAAGAGCTGATCGCACGTATCGCACAAAAAGCACGCGCCGCCGGCATTCACCTCATTCTGGCAACACAGCGGCCCTCTGTGGATGTGATCACCGGCCTGATCAAAGCCAACATTCCTACCCGCATCGCGTTCCAGGTGTCCTCCAAGATCGACTCGCGAACCATCCTCGACCAAGGCGGTGCCGAGCAGCTGCTGGGCCACGGTGACATGCTGTATTTACCACCGGGGTCGGGGTTACCCACACGGGTACACGGGGCGTTTTGCTCCGATGAGGAAGTGCACCGTGTGGTGGCTGATTGGAAACGCCGCGGCGCGCCGCGCTATATAGAGGGCCTGCTTGACGAAGGGAGCAGCACACCGGTAACAGCAGGGGAACTTCAGGCCAGTAATGGTGACGAAGACCCTGAGAGCGACAATCTGTACGACGAAGCCGTACACTACGTAACACAAAGCCGGCGCGCCTCTATTTCCTCCGTGCAGCGTAAATTGCGTATTGGCTACAACCGGGCGGCACGTCTCATTGAAAGCATGGAACAAGCTGGCGTGGTCACCGAGATGGGCTCCAATGGGCAGCGCGAAGTACTCGCGCCGCCGCCGCCCGAGTGATGCATATCTTTTGACGTTTGTTGCCACAGGAACACCAACGTGCCCAATTCAGTGTATATCCAATGTTATTCACGACTCCTCGCCGCTGCTGCGGCCTTGGCACTCGCTGCTGCGTTCCCGATGGCACTGCGCGCAGAGCCGGTGGATGACTTGCTACTCGCGCTGCAGCCTGTAGAGCGGCTGCAAGGCGAGTTTCGCCAACAGCAGGTCGCCACAGACGGTACCGTTACAGCAGAATCCGAAGGGCGGTTCCGGTTGCTGCGCCCGGGTTATTTTGCCTGGGAGATTCGCGCGCCCGACAGCCAGCTGATTGTGGCCAACCGCGACTACCTCTGGCACCACGACCGCGACCTGGAAACGGTGACACGCCGCCCCATTGCGGGCAGCGAAGCCATGACGCCGCTGCAGGTGCTTGGGGGTGATGGCGCAGCGCTAAGGCGCGACTACACGGTCAGCCGCGATGCCGAGCAGCGCTTTGTGCTGACGCCAAAGGGCGAGGGTGCGGGTTTTCAAGAGCTGGCACTGATGCTACAGGGTGCGGCCATTCTCGGTATGGAGGTTCGCGACAACCTGAATCAACGCGTGGTCATTGAATTCAGTGCGCTGGATACCATTAGCCCGCTGACCGCGCTGGACTTTGACTTCACGCCGCCGCCGAACGCAGACCTGTTCTACCAGGCGCAATAACGCTTGGCCGAAGACCTGTTCAGCAACACGGTGGAGCACGGCTATCAACCGCTCGCGGCACGGCTGCGCCCGGCGACGCTGGAAACCTTTGCCGGCCAAACGCATTTGCTGGGCCCGGGCAAGCCGCTGCGTCAAGCCATTGAGCGCAGGCAACTGCATTCCATGATCTTCTGGGGCCCCCCCGGGGTGGGCAAAACGACCTTGGCACGCATCGTGGCAGGCGCAGCCAACGCACATTTTCTGCAGCTCTCCGCCGTACTCGCCGGTGTTCGCGAAATCCGGGAGGCCATCAGCCAGGCACGGCAACACAAAGCCAACGGCCGCGATACGATCTTGTTCGTAGACGAGGTGCACCGCTTCAACAAAAGCCAGCAAGACGCTTTTTTACCGCATGTTGAAGACGGTACGATCATCTTTATCGGCGCCACCACCGAAAACCCTTCGTTCGAGCTGAATAACGCGCTGTTATCGCGAGCACGTGTATACAAGCTACGCTCCCTTGAACCTGATGATCTACAGCGGGTGTTGGTGCGTGGCGTTGAAGGGCTAGTGCCTGCGGTAACGGTGAGTGAGGAATGCCTGGCGCAAATTGCGCTACAGGCTGACGGAGATGCGCGCCGTGCGCTCAACCTGCTGGAACTAGCCGCCGACCTGGCCGCAGACGATGGGGCAAGCCGCACCATCACCTCTGAGACTCTGGAAGAGGTTCTGCAAGCGTCTCTGCGACGCTTCGACAAAGGGGGTGACCTGTTTTACGACCAGATCAGTGCACTGCATAAGGCGGTGCGTGGGTCTGCCCCCGATGCGGCGCTCTACTGGCTCTGCCGTATGCTCGATGGCGGCTGTGACGCACTGTATCTGGCACGCAGAGTTCTGCGGATGGCCAGTGAGGACATAGGCAATGCCGACCCACGTGCGCTCACTTTATGCCTCGATGCCTGGCAGGTACAAGAACGCCTGGGCAGCCCGGAGGGTGAACTGGCTTTGGCGCAGGCGGTGGTGTATCTGGCCTGCGCACCGAAAAGCAATGCGGTATACAGCGCCTACAAATCGGCCCTTGCCGATGTGCAAGGGCAGGGCAGCGATGAGGTACCGCTACACCTGCGCAACGCACCAACCGCCCTGATGAAGACGGAGGGCCATGGTGAGGATTATCGCTATGCACATGACGAAGAGGGTGCCTATGCGGCCGGCGAAAACTACTTCCCTGAAACCCTGCAAGGCAGGCAGTATTATTTTCCTGTACCGCGTGGGTTGGAACATAAGATCGCCGAAAAGCTAGAGCACCTGCGCCAGCGTGACGAACACAGCCCAAGGCAACGCTATCCCCGCAAGTAGAGCACTGCTCGAAGCGATCGCCGGCGCTCACGCTGCCCCATACAGCAAAAAAATCAGTACAATACGCGCCGGCATTAGCAGTTTACAGGGTGTAACATGAAGTACCTGGTGTTCGTCGCGTTGGGAGGAGCTGCGGGTTCTGTGTCCCGTTATCTGCTGGCGCAGTGGACTCAGGCACAGTGGCAGGGAGGCTTTCCGTTAGCCACACTGATGGTCAACCTGTTCGGCTCCTGCGCGATCGGCGTGGTATTTGTGCTGCTTGAGCGGCAGGCTATTCACCCCGATTGGCGCGGCCTGCTGATGGTGGGCTTTCTCGGTGCGTTTACCACATTTTCGACCTTCTCCCTCGAGGCCTTCGCGCTGTGGGAGTCGGGGCAGGTAGCCGCCGCACTGGGCTATGTACTGGCCAGTGTCACCCTGTGCATCGTGGGCGCAGGTGCTGCAATTACTCTCACCCGGGCGCTGCTGTAGGCCTCGGATACAACGAACAACAGGAAACACACCATGTTGGATATCAAGGCCGTGCGGCAGGACCCGCAAGCCATAGCGGAGCAGCTATCGCGCCGCGGTTTCACCTTCGACGCGGCGACCTTTACAGCTCTGGATGCTGAGCGTAAACAAGCCGATATGGACAGTCAGGCGCTGCTCGCGGAACGCAAACGGGCCTCCAAAACGATTGGCCAGCTGGTCAGTCAGGGCGTCAGCGTTGATGAGGCGAAAGCGCAGGTCAATGTGGTGTTAGAGAAAATTGCCTCGCAGCTGGATGACCTCACGGAGCAGGCAAAAGCCGTGCAGGCCAAGCTGGACGATTTTCTGCTGGGGCTACCCAACCTGCTGGCCGCTGATGTACCCGATGGCAAACGCGAAGAGGACAACGTAGAAGTTGACCGTTGGGGAACACCGCGAACCTTTGAATTTATAGTACGCGACCACGTTGAACTGGGCGAGCATTTGCAGCAGCTGGATATGGAAACTGCGGGCAAAATTACCGGATCTCGTTTCAGCGTGATGTACGGTCCTCTAGCTCGGCTGCACCGAGCCTTGGCGCAGTTTATGCTTAATTTGCATACCGTTGAGCATGGCTACCGCGAAATCTACGTCCCGTACATCGTGAATCGCGAGTCGCTGCGCGGTACCGGGCA
>JANQUV010000047.1:12805-24609 GCA_030730585.1 Haliea sp. | reverse complement strand
GGCCATGCCGAGCGCGTGTTGCAGCTACTGGAATTGCCCTACCGTAAAATGGCGTTGTGCGCCGGTGATACCGGCTTTTCGGCGCAGCGCACTTACGACCTGGAAGTGTGGCTACCGGCTCAGGATACGTACCGGGAAATATCCTCCTGCAGCAGTTTTGGCGACTTTCAGGCGCGGCGCATGCAGGCCCGCTGGCGCAACCCGGCCACGGGCAAACCGGAGCTGCTGCACACGCTGAACGGGTCGGGCCTTGCAGTGGGGCGTACACTGGTCGCAATTTTAGAAAATTACCAGCAGGAGGATGGTGGTGTGTGCGTTCCCGCAGTACTGCAGCCCTATATGGGCGGTTTGACGCAACTCTGACTCCTCAACACTACACGAGTACGCATCACCTCTGGAGGCTGCCACCATCGAAACTCTGCCACTCTTTCTAAAACTGCGGCATGCACCGGTGGTGCTGGTGGGCGGTGGCCAGATAGCAACGCGTAAAGCCCGGCTGCTGACCTCAGCAGGTGCCAATATCACCATCGTTGCGCCGGAGATCACCGACGAACTGGCGGCACTGCTTGGGCTGGAGGGCAATGGAGACCCGCCAACTCCACACCGTTGGTTAGCCGAGCCCTATAGCGGCACAGATCAGCTCACGGGGGCCCGTCTGGTGGTGGTTGCCACACCCAACCGCACCCTCAATGCGGTGATTTCTGCCGATGCAACTGTGGCGGGCATTTTAGTAAATGTGGTGGATTCTCCGGAACTCTGCAGTTTTATTTTTCCAGCGATTGTTGACCGCTCGCCGCTGGTGATCGCCATCGGCAGCAACGGTACCAGCCCGGTATTGGCACGGCAGCTGCGCCGCCGCATCGAAGCCATGGTACCCGCTGCCTATGGCCAGTTGGCGGCATTTGCCCGGGAATTACGCAGCACAGTGGCGCGTGCCTTGCCCGATGTAGAGCATCGCCGCCGCTTCTGGGAACAAATTATTGATGGCCCTGTCGCAAGCCAGGTGCTGAACGGCCGCACGGAACAGGCCCGAACACAGCTGACGGCGCTACTGGCGCTGCAGCAGCGCAATCCCAAGAGTCTCAACCAGGGTGAGGTATACCTTATCGGTGCAGGCCCGGGGGACCCGGACTTGATGACGTTCAAGGCCCTGCGCCTGCTGCAGTCCGCCGACGTCGTGCTCTATGACCGCTTGGTGAACCCGGAGATCACGAACCTGGCGCGGCGTGATGCAGAGCGCGTTTACGTGGGTAAGCAACGCTCTGAGCACAGCGTCCCGCAACCACAAATCAACCAACGCTTGCTGGAACTGGCTCGCCAGGGCAGGCGCGTCGCTCGGCTGAAAGGAGGGGATCCGTTTATCTTTGGCCGCGGCGGCGAAGAAATTGAGCTGCTGGCCCGCCACCAAATTCCCTTTCAGGTTGTGCCTGGTATCACCGCGGCGAGCGGCGCGGCCAGCTATGCAGGCATTCCGCTCACACACCGCGAGCATGCGCAGTCCGTACGGTTTGTTGCGGGCTACTTGAAGGACAACCGTCTCGAGCATCGCTGGGAAGAGTTTCTATCGCCCAATGAAACGCTGGTGTTTTACATGGGCCTGGCGGGGCTTGAAGAGATTTGTCGGCAATTAGTGAAGCGTGGGCGGGATGCAGCAACACCGGTCGCGGTGATAGAGCGAGCCACCTTACCAGAGCAACGTGTCCTGATCGGTACCCTGGAAAGTATCGGCGGCATTGTCGCGGCTTCGCGCCCATCTGCGCATACCCTGATTATCATCGGCTCTGTGGTTGAGCTGCAGTCACAGTTGGGCTGGTTTGGGGACAGTGCCGGAGCCAACTTCCAAAACAGTGCCCGCATGGACAAAAATCTGCTGTAGCAGCTCCACGACAGGCTGCTTGTTGTTTTCGCAGGCCTGAGAAAAAGGCAGCATCATACGGAGACTCACTGTGGTGGCTTATCGTAAAGGGGGAACCCCGGCATATCGTCGGTCAAGACAGGGAAGATGGACTGTACCGCCGGAGCCATCTCATCGGCATAATTTCGATGGATAGCCACGCGCAAAGCACCCGCAGTTTCATACCCGGTTTGATGCGCCAAATCATCGAGGATCGCGCGCACACGGCTGGTTTTCAGGCTATGAATTTGGGCGATCTCGTGCAGGCTGCAGCCGGCAACAAAGTCCTCGAACACCTGCATGGTTTTTAGCGTCCAGCTTGCACCCAACGACCCGACGATGGTGCCATCAGGGGATGCTCGCACCAGGCTGCGGGTAAAAGGATCTTCAATGTTGGCAAGGTAGGTGAGATACCCCACCTCCAGTTTGATCACGTTGAGAATACCGCGAAACATGCGCCCGGAAGGTGTCAGCAACCACACCCAGGCGGTGGCATTGCCATAAAGCTTCGCCGCATCTTCCAGCAGGCCCCCTACGGGGTCCTTAATCATGGGGGTGGTGCGCCGCCATGCTGCAGGGAGAATCTCGGTCATGGCAGGGCTGTGTGCAAGCTCTGACAAGGTCTTGCCCAGAGCATCCGCCAACGTTATACCGTGCAGGCGCAGCGCCGCCGGAGACATATCGACCACACGCGTATCGTCGTCCAAACGGGTCACTGGCAGTATCTCACCAAGCCCCTCAATCCAGTCCATGTTCATATGCTTTCGCCCGTCTGTTGCAAGCTTAAAAGCGCACCGCCAAGTCTGCGGCGGTGCGGGTGGACGTATCGCGGCGTTACGCAGCGGCGTATGCTATTCGCTCGTGATTTGGGCTTGATTGCGCAGGGCAAACTGCCGTTTTTGTAGCAACAACACATCCACGAGTATGTTTCCGGCCTCAGCAAGGAGTACATCGGGGCGTTCGGGTTCATCGCTAGCGGCGCTATCCCCTTCGCTCTCTGCAGGGCTCCCTGCCTCGCCGTCTCCCGTTACGCTATTTTCGCTCGCATCAGCTGACTGCCCTGCGGCAAGTGCTTCTGTATTGCTTGCTTCGCCGTCATCTTTAGAGGTAGTGCCTTGGCGGTGACTGGCACTTTCGCTGGCACCGTCGTCAAAACCATCTTCATCAGAATCTGCCAGGAAGTCGTCTTCCAGCGACGTAAGTAGTTCTTCTCCGCGTGCCGCTCTACGTCGATTTTCAATGGCCAAAGCTTTGCTTTCCTGCTCTTCACGCATCGCGATCCGCGCTTTCTCATTAAGCGGCAATGATTTCACCGCACGCGCTTCTTCGGCGAGGTGCACCTGCTCTTCCAGATAAACGAAATCTGGGTTCACCACGCTGCGCTCAGTGAACTGGCGAGTCAGCTCCGGCACCACGGCACCGATGTCGCTGTAGCGGCGATGTTTGACCGGATTGATCTGGTCCCAGTTCAACGCATGGTCGAGTGCGCTTTCACCGATCTCCTGGGGGTCAAACAGCGAGGGGAACACCACATCGGGCACCACACCGCGGTGCTGTGTGCTGTCACCCGAAATACGGTAGAACTTCGACTCGGTGAGCTTAAGTTGCCCCTCTGTGAGGGGGATCATGGTTTGCACCGTGCCTTTGCCGAAAGAGCGGTCGCCGACGATGATGCCCCGCTGGTAATCCTGCACAGCGCCGGCAAAGATTTCGGAAGCTGAAGCGCTTAAACGGTTAATCAACACCACTAGTGGGCCATCGTAGTAGGGGCCACGTACGCGCTTGCCATCGCGCCAGACACGGCGTGACGAATGCCGAATTTGTACAGTGGGGCCATACTCAATGAACAGGCCGGTGAGCTCGTTGGCTTCTTGCAGCGAGCCGCCGCCATTGTGGCGAAGGTCAATCACAATGCCTTCAACACCGTCTTCCTCAAGCTCCGTGAGCAGCTTGCGTACATCACGCGTAGTGCTTTTGTAGTCATCGTCTCCGCGCCGCATGGCGTCAAAGTCGATGTAAAAGGCCGGGATATCAATCACTCCGATCTTCACCGTATGATCGCCGGCGGGCACCTCAATAACCTTTTTCTGTGCTGATTGCTCTTCAAGTTTGACCTGCTTGCGCACGATCGCAATTTCGCGCCGGGCATCAGTTGACGGTGCTTTCGCCGGAATCACTTGTAAGCGGACAGTAGAGTCTTTCGGGCCGCGGATCAGCTCAACAACTTCATCCAAACGCCAACCAATAACATCCTCAAAGGGGCCGCTTTCACCCTGACCAACACCGACAATACGGTCCGAAGGCTGCAAGTCACCTTGCTTATCCGCAGGCCCCGCAGCGACTAATCTGGCCACCTTGGTGTACTCATCCTCCATCTGCAGCACGGCGCCAATGCCTTCAAGGGACAGGCTCATGTTGATATTGAAATTTTCAGAACGGCGCGGAGACAGGTAATTGGTGTGTGGGTCGTAAAGTTCCGTGAGTGCGTTGGCGTAAATTTGGAACACGTCCTGAGCATTGTATTGCTGCACGCGCTTAAGCTGATTGCGGTAGCGCTTCTCCAGTGTAGAAGCGATTTCATCGCCTTCCTTTTCTGCCAGGCGCAGGCTCAGAACCTGATTTTTAACGTGCCGGCGCCAGCGGTCATCCAATTCTGCATCATCGAGCGCCCACTCGCGGGTCTCGCCATCCAGCAGGTAGTCCTCATCCAGCGTGAAGTCCATGCCAGCCACCCGTGCGTCTATCGTGGCGATAATGTCGGATAGACGGGCTTCGAGGCGCTGCTGGAAGCGGTTAAAGATATCAAAGCCGACCTGCAGGTTACCGGCATGCAGATCTTCATCCATAACGGTGCGATAGCGCTCAAAATCTGCTAAATCACTGCGCGTAAAAAACATCTTGCCGCCGTCCAGGCTGCTAATGTAATGGTCCAGATGCAGGGAAGACAGGTTATCGTCGTAGGTAAGCCGCGCATAGTGCCGCTCTTCAAGCTGCTCAACCAGCTCGACGATGGTTTCCCGCTGGCTGTCCGTATACGCAATGCTTGCAGCCGCCGGCGCCGGCAGGGCGGCGATGACCAAGGCCGCCACCCCCAGCAGAACGATAGGCAGTTGCCGTGCGGGGAAGGCCAAAATGTTAGGCAAGGTCAGTACCTCCATGAATAAGATGATTAGTGTAACCGTCTGCAGGGCTCCATCCAATCCCGTAACTGCGACTGTCTGGCAGATATCTCCTCAGACACCCTCAGATAAACCGCGTTCCCCAACGTGTCTGCCGGGACTGGTGTAATATTACAATCCCATTCTAGCGAGCTTGACGCGTGAACCCCGTCGAACTGACCAACAGCATGATTTTCTGGGGCGCCCTGCTGGCTTTGCTGTGCGTGGTTGCCAGCGGACTGTCGCGCCGGGTTGGCGCACCGGTGTTACTGGTATTTTTGGTGCTGGGAATGTTGGCGGGAGAGGAGGGGTTTGGCGGGCTGCGTTTCGACAACGTCAATCAAGCCTTTCTGTTTGGGAGCCTCGCGCTTGCCATTATCATCTTCGACGGTGGGCAGGGCGCGCGCCGCGATACTTTCCGCGTAAGTTTGGGGCCAGCCCTGTCTCTGGCGACCGTGGGGGTGATTCTCACGGCGGGGGTCACAGGGCTGGCAACTCACTTCATTCTTGGCCTTGACTGGCTAGAGTCGATGCTGATCGGCGCTATCGTCGGTTCTACCGATGCGGCTGCGGTGTTCGGTCTGCTGCGCTCCGCTGGCTTGCAGCTCAAGGAACGCACCAGTGCCACGCTGGAAGTGGAGTCGGGCAGTAACGATCCAATGGCTATATTTCTGACCATCACCTTCGTCGAGTTGGTCTCCCTGCAGGCCACAAACCCGGGGCTGCGGATTATCGCCGCCTTCGCTGAACAGATGGGTTTAGGCCTGGCGATCGGTTTCGCTGGAGGCTACCTGCTGGTCGCACTGTTAAAACGACTTTCGCTGCCGGTGTCCATGTACCCACTGTTAGCGCTGGCAGGTGGTATGAGCGTTTTTGGCATTACCAACCTCTGGGGAGGCAGCGGCTTTCTCGCCATTTATTTGGTGGGCATTCTCATCGGCAATGCCTCTTTGCCTCACGCCAAGGACATCCGCCGTTTTCACGATGGGATTGCCTGGCTGGCGCAAATAGGTATGTTCCTGATGCTGGGTTTGCTGGTTACCCCCAGCAGTTTGGTGCCGCTCGTACTGCCCGCTCTCGGCATCGCTTTGGCACTGATTTTTGTGGCCCGACCACTGGCTGTTTTGGTGGCGCTGCTGCCGTTCCACTTCCCCTGGCGCGAACAGGTGTTTATCAGTTGGTGTGGCCTGCGCGGTGCTGTGCCGATCATTCTCGCGTTGTTTCCTTCGCTGGCCGGTTTGGAAAATGCAGATATTTTCTTCGAAATCGCTTTCTTTGTGGTGCTGGTCTCGTTGGTATTGCAAGGTTGGACGATTGCACCCATCGCCCGCTGGCTGAGCATTGAAGTGCCACCGGCGCTGGTGGACCCCGAACATCTGGTGCTAAAAATACCCGATGAGCAGGAAAAGGAGGTGCTGGTTTACCGCGCGGTTCCGAGAAGCTCGGCCATTGGTATGCGTGCGGCCCGCTTACCCTTATCGGGAGGCGCCCAGCTGGTGGGCGTGGTGCGCCAAGGTGTGCTGTTGGACAATCCGCGAGAACAGGCTATTGAAGTAGAAGATCACGTAATGGTGCTGGGTAACGACGGCTCTGCGCCCGCGCTGGCGCGCCTGTTTACCCCGGCCGACGCCAGCAGCAGCCAAATTTCTTCCGCCTTCTACGGGGATTTTGTGCTCAAACCTGATGCCAGGCTTGCGGATATTTCACTCATTTACGGTGTGACCGTTCCCGAGGTTTTACAGACGCTCACGATCGGCGAATTCATCAACCGCCAATTTCACCAGAAGCCCGTGGTGGGTGACCGCGTGTCTCTTGACCACGTAGAATTTGTGGTCAAGAAACTGCAGGGCGACCAAATTGCGGTGGTTGGCCTGAAATTGGGCCATACAGCTTAATCGACATCGGTGGCAACTTGCTACGACAATAAGGGAAAGACGATGTATGCAATGATCATTGAAGAAACCGGCGGCCCGGAGGTTTTCCGCTACGCAGAAGTTGAAACACCACCACCTACCGCCGGGCAAGTACGGGTAGAAATCGCCTATGCCGGGGTCAATCCGGCGGACTGGAAAAATCGCGAAGGGCATCTCGCACAGTATCGACCCTATGTCTTTCCCTACATTATTGGCTTTGATGCGGCGGGCCGAGTGGCGGCTGTGGGTGAAGGTGTGACCACGTTGAATGTGGGCGACCGCGTCTTCACGCCCACTAACCATGGTCAGGGCGGGCAGGGCAGTTACGCACAATATGCGCTGGCTGATGTGGAGCGCGTGGCGCGGATTCCACAAGGTTTGGAGTTTGCACAAGCAGCAGCGCTGCCAGTAGCAGCACTTACCGCTTGGCAGGGCTTGTTTGACCGCGGCGCGCTGCAGGCTGGCCAGTCCGTTTTCATTCACGGGGGCTCCGGCGGGCTCGGCGGCTTCGCGGTGCAGTTGGCACGCTGGGCCGGCGCACGGGTGGCCGCTACATGTTCTACGCCCAATGTGGAGTACCTGCGAAGCCTGGGCGTTGAGCATGTGATTGACTACCGTTGCGAGAACATCGCCAAAGCATTGGCCGCTTGGGCGCCTGGCGGTGTCGACTACCTCATGGATGCGGTAGGCGTCAGCACGCTGCCCTATGCGCTGGACCTGGTGAAGCCGGGCGGCACATTCGTCAGCATCCCCACCTTGGTCGATGACGGAAATATGCCAGCTGCGGCCGCGGCAGCCGCCAAGCGTGGGGTGACGCGCGTCTTCTCCACTATGGATGATACCCACTGCGCAGCCACGCTGGAAAAAATCGGCAGCTTGCTGGTCAGCGGCGATATTGCCTTACCGCCTATCAAGGAGTACGCCCTGCGCGAAGTGGCAGAAGCGCACCGGGTGCTGCAGCGCGGGCACAACCGCGGCAAGATGGTACTCAAAGTCGCAGACCTGGATTAACCGCAGGGCGGCAGCAGGCTATTGCGCAGCCAAAAAGGCCCCTGCGTGCGTTTCTCTCAAGTTGCGCTTGAGTATTTTCCCGGAGGGGTTTCGAGGCAGATCCTGAGCCAGAATGATTCGCTTGGGCACTTTGAACCCCGCCAATCGGCTGCGGCAAAATTCGATGGCAGCCTCCGGGTCGGCGGCATGCTCCTGCCCGGCTTTGGGCACAAGCACGGCGGCAACCGCTTCAATCCATTGTTCGTGCGGCAAACCAATTACGGCGACCTCTGCCACCCAGGGCAGCTGATACAGCGTCTCTTCCACCTCGCGGCCGGACACGTTCTCGCCCCCGGTTTTGATCATGTCTTTTTTACGGTCGACGATTGTCAGATAACCTTCTGCATCCACGGTAGCGAGGTCACCGCTGTGAAACCACCCACCGGCAAAGGCCTCTGCCGTTTTTTCGGGGTTCTTGAAATACTCAGTCAGCAGCTGCGGGGAACGGTGCACCACTTCGCCTATTTCTCCGATAGCCACATCAACACCGTTGTCGTCAACGATGCGTGTCTCGACGTGTAATACGGGCTTTCCGGCAGAGCCTGCCTTGCGAAGTTGGTCTTCGGGCTTGAGGATAGTGGCCGTGGGCGCTATTTCGGTCTGGCCATACAAATTCCAGAGGCGCAGCTCAGGCAGCCTTCTTTGTATTTCCTTCAGCACCTGCACTGGCATGATCGAGGCGCCGTAATAGCCCTTGCGCAATGCCGAGAGGTCAGCCGCGTCGAAGCCCGGCGCACGCAGCAGCGATATCCATACCGTAGGCGGCGCGAAGAAAGAGCTGATGCTCTCATCCTGCAATAGCCTGAGTAGATTTTCCGGTGTGTTGTCGTCCGTAATAATATTGCTACCGCCTGAGTGCAGGGAGGGCCCGAGAAAACAGTCCAGCTGTGCACAATGAAAGAGGGGCAGGGCGTGTAGCATCACATCCGTACCGGCCACTTCGGCGTCGGCCAGAATACTGCCGTACTGCCACAGCACCGCAGAATGGCTTAGCACTGCGCCCTTTGGCGCAGATTCAGTGCCGCTGGTGTAGATGATCTGCGCCGGGCTGTGACTCTCAACGGCTATCGGGTTCGCCAGCGGTGCAGCAGTCACCCAGTCCGCGAACGCATCCAATTTTGCAGGTGCGGGGCGGTCCAGCGCTAACCACACCAAGCCCTCAAGGTGGGAGCACTGCGGCACAATCGCGCGGGCCTTATCCAGTTCAGTGTGGCCAACCAGCAGTAAACGCGCCTCACTGTGCCCAACGATATAGGCGGCCTCTTGCGCATTGAGCATGAAGTTTACCGGCACCAGCACCGCGCCCGCCGCTGCAATGGCAAAGCGCGCTATCGCAAATGCGTTGGAGTTACGCGACAGCACTGCCACTCGGTCTCCTGGCCGAATGCCGCGCGCCACCAAGCCTGCAGCTGCACCCAAGCACAGCGTGTGAAATTCATCGTAACTCCAGCTCACGCTGTGTTGGCGTATGGCCGGCTTTTGCGGATGACGGGCGGCGCTGCGCCGTAAAATGTCGTACACGGATTGCTGACGAAGATGAAGATCACTCATGTGCTAGGAATTCCCCCTGGAATACGGTTGTTATTGTGAGGCGCATCCGCAGCAGCGGACACGTTGCCCTGGTTAACATAGCGCACTGGCCCCGAGACGATGGCCGGCGACACGTTGACGAGAGCATCCCGTGCCTATAGCTTGCAACGATACCTCAATAATAACCGGAGTTTCGCCATGATTACCGTTCAGGACGAAATTGTCCTCGAAGCACGCCACCTCGCGGAACTGGAGTCGCTGTTCGCCACCCGCTATCGGCCCGGCGCAGAAGCGAGAGGGCTGGCGTGGATTTCGTCCCAGGTGTCTCCGCCCGTGGCAATCACCAACGGTTTTGTGACACTGCAGCAACGCTGGAGTGTGGCAGACACAAATGCCTGGTGGGCGATGCGCGCTCAGTCAGGCAGCGAAGACGTGGCTGCCTTTTGGGCGTCAGTTGACGGCCTGTGCCAGTCCCGTAGGCGCACTTACCTGCACGACACCACAGAGGCAAACCTTACCGCTCCTGCCCCTGCACAAGCAGGCATCATTAGCCGTGGCCACCGGGAAACCGCGCAGTTACGGGTTCGCGAAGGCGGTATCCCGGCCCTGCTGCAGGTGCTGCTGAAACATGCGGGCAACTTGCCCCGCCTGGAGGCGAGTGAGTTGGCACAGAATATGGCGCCGGAATATGCTGCGGGGCACCTGACTTGGGACCTGCTTTATCCTAGCGCTGAAGCCGCGGCGAGCGCGCGCACCGGTGAAGCGTGGCAAAGCCACATCGCGCCGGCACTCGCCACTTATTGCGATGCCGTCCACGCCCTGACGCTGGAAACGGTAGGGGCAGGGCTGAGGGAAGCACAGCTCACACAGGGCGTAAAACGCACAGCATTCTTCCGGCTTCTGCCGGGCAAGGAAAACGAAAGTGCGGCCCGCTTTGAAGGTGATCTACTAACCATGCCCTTGCATATTGAGGAAATCCGTAACTGGCGTCTGAGCCGTGCCCGCCCCGCCGCCTGGCACAGCGCAGACGCTGCGACCTGGAATTGGGTATGGGAGCAGGAGTTTGCAGATCTCGACGGCTTATTGGGCCCCTATATGGCACACCCCCACCATTGGGCACATATCGATCGCTGGTTTGACCCTGAGTCGGGAGCGCAGGCCATTGATACGCGGCTCTCGCATGCCTTCAGTCCGCTGAGCGCCAGTATTTTGGGCCGGGAGCTGCTGCAGGCGTAAAGTTCGAACATGCCGCACTGAAATCCCGACCCGAAACATCGCGTATCACTATAAGGACATCGACATGGGCAATTTACTGCAAAACAAAATAGCGTTGGTCACGGGCGCCAGCCGTGGCATTGGCCGCGCGCTCGCACAGCGGCTGGCGGCAGAAGGCGCTACCGTTGTGGTTAGCGCTCGAAGCCTCGACAACGCTGGTGCTTATGAAGGCACTCTGCGCGAAACAGTGGGGCTCATTGAAGGGCAGGGTGGCAAGGCTTACGCAGTGGTAGCGGATCTGGAGCGTGATGACGAGCTCGACAGCCTGGTGCCACAAGCGGTAAAGCTGGCAGGGGGGCTCGACATTCTCATTCACAGCGGCGGGCAGGCAGATTACGCGCCCACCGTCGATATGGCACACGATGCATTCGACCGCACGGTCAGCCACTATTTACGCGCTCCGTTTCGGCTCTACCAGTACGCGGTTCCCGAGATGCGTAAACGCGGCGCCGGCTGGATCGTTACGCTGGGCTCGGTAACCGCTCTACCGGTAGCGCGGCCCTACGATGAATTTTCCATGTATGGCGGAGCCACGGTGTATGCGGCCATCAAGGCCGCCGTGCATCGCATGGCGCAGGGCTTGGCGGCGGAACTGCTCAACGATAATATTGCGGTCAACACATTGAGCCCCAGCACGGCGATTCGAACACCGGGTGCCAGCGGTTATATCCCCGCTGAATACCCCACAGAACGCATTGAGTACATTGCCGAAACAGGCCTGGCGCTCTGTCATTTGCCGCCTACAGAGCGTACCGGGCTAACAGCCTACAGCCTGCATTTTCCGCTACACCACCAGATCCCCGTGTTTACCCTCGACGGCAAACAGCGTATCGAAGACCCGCAGCTCCCGGCGTATGCTCACCCGGCAATCGACAGTTCGGGATTGGGGCTATAAACGGCTTTAAGACTGTACGAGCCGTCCACGGCTCGGTTTCTCAGCGGCAGCTTGGCAGTGGGCCACGGCGCCAGGACACTCGGCGCAGC
>JANQUV010000047.1:0-12705 GCA_030730585.1 Haliea sp. | reverse complement strand
TGCTCTGAGACAACGGCAAAGACCGCTTTCGCCTACTTTGACACATTGGTGTATCCTCACTGAGGTTTTAGATTGAGAGTTCCTGAGGGAGAGCTTGTTGGAGCGTGGGGAGATAGATGAAAACTTTAGCATTAGTGCTTCTTGTCATTGCCATATTGGTTATATTCATGACAATCCGCCCGAAAGCGAGAGCGCGGGGTAATGGATCGGCCAAAAATAATAAAACTCATATTTCCAAAGACACCTCTATCGAGACAAGACATTCCTACAGAGCAACCTCAATAATAGCTGATACTTCGGCATGTGAAGCAGCTAAAGCCCTGGGGAAAAAGAGGTTTTTAGACGTTGATCGGGACGTACCCGTGCTGCCGCTTGACGACTGCACCGTGTCTCAGTGCAACTGCAGATATGCTCACCACGATGACCGGCGTGACTCCAGTGAAGATCGACGGGATCCACCCGGCTTAAAATCTCAGCTCTATGACGTCAGTGATCAGCAAGATAAGCGGGGCAGGACTCGTGGCCGTCGCAAAGACGACTTAGCCTGACGCATACTTTCTAATCGGCTACGGGAAACTGGCCGCGAATGCACCGAAGAAGACGTTAGTAACCTGCCTGCGGCTAGGTACACGAGGTCCGGTCTGCACTGTTGAACGTGGCAGGCGACGGCCGAGGCGCCGCTGCGACACAAATAAACATCATAAATACAAACAGATAGAGCGGAGTTCCGCTGCATCCCAGGCAGTTGCGGCTGCATATTGCGGGTGCATGCAATTTTCTGGAGTCGTGTTTTACAGCCCCCTGTGCATAACTGTGTGTCTAAATCCTTTATTTAACATAATATATATTATACGCAATTATGGATTCTTTTCCGGAGAATGGATTTGCCGTGTTTTACAGACTCTGGTGTTGGTTTTTGCCCTACCCGAGCATTTTGTGGGCGACAATCTGCCACCACGTGTAGCCGTTTAGTATGTGCTGCGAATTATTGTATGCACAGTGCAAGGGCCCACCGGCGTCAACACGCGGCAAGTCGATGTGACGCGAAGTGCTTTGCTCAGGAAGAGACTTGTCCGCATACTGCTGTGATGTTTAATACCCGCCAAACGGCCAATTTCACTGAGCAAACCCAGGCGAATTCTGAGGCGCCTCAGCTTCGTATACTGACCTACAACATCCATAAAGGCTTCTGCAGCGGCAACCGACGCTTTGTTCTCGAGGGCATTCGCGAGCGCATTGTGGAGTCCGGCGCAGACGTAGTGTTCCTGCAGGAAGTCCATGGAAACCTGCGTTTCAGCCCGCGCAGCCAACGGCGGTTTACCTACCCTGAAGAACCGCACTTCGAGTACCTCGCCGATCAGGTGTGGCCTCACTATGCCTATGCGCGTAACGCGATTTACCGCAAAGGCGATCACGGCAACGCCCTCCTCAGCCGATACCCAATTTCGTCTTCGGAAAATATAGATGTATCGATTTTTCCGCGCTCAAGCCGCAGCATTCTGCACAGCGTGCTCGAGTTGCCCCACCTCGGCACGCGCCTGCATACGCTCTGCGTACACCTGGGTTTGCTGGAGCGCGAAAGACGCCAGCAATTAAAAACACTGGTGCAGCGGATAGATGCCCACGTGCCCCACCACGAACCCCTAATACTCGCCGGAGACTTCAACGACTGGCGCCAACGTGGAGCACAGTATTTGCAGGCGACGCTGGGCCTGCAAGAGGTGTTCATGGCCTTGCATGGGCAGCACGCACGCAGCTTTCCGGTATGGGCACCGATGTTCCCGGTAGACCGCATTTACTACCGGGGGCTACAGGCCATCAGCTGCCAGCGGCTGAAGGGCGGCCATTGGCGAGACCTTTCGGACCATGCGGCACTGCTGGGTCGCTTCAATCTAACGACCCAGTGAACAACTGCACATGGCATTTTCACCCCAGGCGGGGAAACAACCATGATATAAGAACCCGAAATCAAGCGCTGGATTGAGGATGCTGAGGCCGGTATGGATGAAAACAAATTCCAAGGACATCAGCGATTGTCGGTGGCGCCTCGGCAGCGGCCCTTGCCGTAACACATTAAGAAGAACTCCAAGCCGATTTCTATACCATTCACCATGCACTTTACTTGGGAGATCCGCATGTACCCTGCTGCTTACACAACCGTATTGGCGAAGCCAGCGACTTTAACCGCTTCGTTAATACTGGTGGCAACAACGGCCATAGCCCAACCAGCCCCGTCCCCGTTCGCTGGCTATCAGTTAATCGATCTCACTCATGCCTTTGATGAGAACACTATTTACTGGCCCACAGAGGACCCCTTTGAGCACGAAGAAGAGTTTAAGGGCACAACCGAGGGTGGCTGGTACTACACCTCCTATCGTGTGCATACCGCAGAACACGGCGGAACTCATATAGATGCTCCTATTCATTTCGCAGAGGGAAAATGGACCGCCGACGAAATCCCTCTTTCATCGCTGATCTCCCCAGCGGTAGTGATCGATGTGTCAGAAGCTGCGCTTGCCAACCCCGACTATCAACTTGATCTCGCCACATTGCGTGCCTGGGAGGCAGATCATGGCGCCATTCCCCAAGGCGCAGCCGTGCTGCTCAATACGGGTTACGCGCAATTTTGGCCCGATCGCCTGCGCTACCTGGGGACGGATGCGCGAGGAGATGAAGGCGTGGCCAATCTGCGTTTTCCTGGATTTTCTCTTGAGGCTGTCACCTACCTACTCGAGAAGCGAGGTATTAGCGCCGTAGGCTTGGACACCCCCAGCATTGACTACGGGCAGTCCAAGGATTTTATCGTTCACCGCTATCTTTATAGTCACAATGTGCTGGGTTTTGAGAATGTGGCAAACCTTAACGCCCTCCCCGCTACCGGTGCTCACGTGGTTGCCCTACCGATGAAAATCCGTGGTGGCAGCGGCGGTCCTCTGCGCATTATTGGTCTTGTGCCATCGCAATAACTGCTGTGGCCGAAGTGCTTGCACCAGAAGAGAAAAGAGGAGACCCACCGTCTCTAAAAGCAGCCCAAGCTATACAGTCTTTTAAGGGGTCTGCTTAAGCATCTTGATCATCGGCATACAAGTACAAAGACTGACCATCAAAAACCCGGGCGTTCCATAACTCGAAGTCTGTTACGCTCATCGATGACCAGTCCGGCGTGCCTTCCACCTGAGCTTTGCCAATACGGCGGCCGATGTCCACAAGGGCATTGCAGGCCGACAACCTTTCCTGCGCATAAGCCTCAAGCAGCGTATCAAGATCATCATGCTGCGCTAGCAATGATTCCATCGTCAACGCGTCCTCTAAGGCCTTTGTCGCACCACTTGCGGTATGTGGCCTTACCACTGCGGCGGCGTCGCCAACTAACATCACGCGCTGGTCACAAAAATGCACCGCAAGCTCATCATAAATCGGCTGAAGGGACACTTCTTCACAGGGGCTTAGGCGTATTAAATCGGCAATTTGCGGTGGAAAACTGCTGTTCAGTAAATCCCGAAGGTGGCTATACAGCGCTTCATCTACACATCCTTCCGGCACTGACTTTGGCTCATCCAGGGTTAAGTCGACAGGCGGTTGGGTGTAAATCGCCCAGTTCACCCTGCGCTGTGTCTCAGCACTGTCACTTGCCAATCCTGGGATCATATACACCACCGAGTGCCCACCCTCATAACAAACAGAAAGCCAGCTCTGGCTGGCGTCCATCCTCTTGATAATGCTGCGATCAACCACGCGAGACTCTTCAAAATTACCCCGCCACAACACATAGCCTGCGTAATCCGATTCGGATCCCCAGGGCATACACGCGCGTATCTTTGATCGATAGCCGTCCGCAGCAACCAGCAAGTCCACTTGCTGCTCTTGACCGTTACTTAGCCTAAAACGAACGCCATCAGGGGTGTTATGGTAGTCCAGTAACTCGCAATTGTTGTGGTAATGGTCATCGTCAATATGCACACGCAATGCGCGCCAAAGAGCGCCCCAATGATGGGTGCTTGCAGCTACCGCTTGCTGCCAGAGTGTTCTGCCCTCATGAGATTTGTCGTGTACGATCCAATCCCTTTGCTGTAGCGCGCAACCGGCATAATTCTTCATCAAGAAGCCGTTCTGGATCAGCTGATTTTGCAGCGCAATGGGCAATACAATACCCGCGCCGCGCCCCTCTAAATCTTTTGCAGAACGCTCATAGACATCGACCTCAAACCCCCCGCGCTGAAAGACACGCGCTGTGGCGCATCCGGCGATGCTGCCGCCGATCACAGCTACTCGTTTTTTTTTCGCACTCACTCTTCTTTGCCGCCGTTGCTAATACTCAAATGCGACAGGTGTGCCGCGGGCCTGTATTGGCAAAGCAAGGGTAATGGCTGCGGCTGGGGGATGCTACTGTTCCTTTATCGCTCATGGTATTCGCGGTATTCTCCAAAGTCCTGGTTGCAAGGTGTTCATGGCACAGCAGCCGATCGGCGGCCCTTTCATCGATAGCCGCTCTGGAAGGACGGTCATACCAAGGTTGTAGCTATGAAAAACAAGAGCTGGCTGGCAAGCCTCCTCGCAGGACTGTTGTGTTTTGTTTCAAACCAGGCTGCACACTCCAGTGAATCCCTCGTGGCGCAGGCCGAGCGTCCCAAGATCGGCCTGGCGCTCAGCGGTGGTGGTGCCAGAGGCGCTGCGCATGTTGGCGTGCTCAAGGTGCTGGAGGAAATGAGAATCCCGATCGACTTCATTGCCGGTACCAGCATGGGTTCGATTATTGGTGGCCTTTACGCTTCCGGAATGACGCCAGAAGAGATTCAGAAAGGCCTCAATAGCATGGATTGGGAGCATATCTTCAGTGACACTCCGCCCCGCAAGAACCGGTCTCTGCGCCGCAAGCGCGACGATGAGCTGTATCTGGTCAATGCAAGCATCGGGCTGTCGGACGAGGGTGAGCTGAAATTCCCCACCGGAGCGATACAGGGCCAAAAGTTCGGGCTGGCACTGCGCCAGCTTACTATGTCGGTCACAACGATCACTGATTTCGACCAGCTGCATATTCCCTTTCGAGCCGTTGCAGCTGACATTGGCAGCGGTCAGAAAGTCGTCTTGAGTGGGGGTGATTTGGCTACTGCAATGCGCGCAAGCATGGCCGTGCCGGGGATTTTCGCGGCGACCGAAATTGATGGCCGCCTGCTGGTGGATGGGGGCATTACCGACAACCTGCCCATTGATGTGGTCCGTGACATGGGGGCAGACATTGTGATCGCGGTTGACATTGGGTCCCCGGGCAGACCAGCGGCGGACATCACCAACCTGTTCATGATCACAGAGCAACTGATTTCGATAATGACGCGTACCAATGTCGAACAACAAATAGCCACCTTGACTGAGCGGGACGTTTTTATCCTTCCGGAGCTGGAGGGGTTCTCCAGCTCTGACTTTGCCAATACTGCCGCGGTGATTCCCCTGGGACGCCAGGGAGCCGAAGCCCAGCGCCACAAGCTGGGGCATTTGGGGCTGTCGGAATCTGCCTACCAAGGCCACATTGCGGCGCGGGTGGCGAAACCCCTCAAACAAGATACCCTCATAGAATTTGTTCAGATTCAGAATGACTCCGGCGTGGGTGACCACATGATCTTGAGCCGCTTGAACCAGACCATTGGCGAACCCCTGGACCTTGAGACTCTGGAGCAGGATATCGCCAGAATTTATGGCTTGGAGCTGTTCCAGTCAGTCAGCTTTGACCTGGTGGAGCAGGATGACAAGACGGGATTGTTGATCGACGCGAGAGCTCGCAGCTGGGGCCCCAACTATCTGCAGTTTGGCGTTGAACTGACCAACGACATGAGGGGCAACAGCAGCTATAACCTGGGAGCGTCCTACTTGCGCACCAGCATCAATTCCCTCGGAGCTGAAGTCCGGCTATTGACACAAGTGGGCGAGGCGCCCGTCCTGGGCCTGGAGTGGCATCAGCCTCTCGACACCCTGTCACAGTATTTTGTCGCAGCGCGCGTCAACTATAGTGCCAACAACGTTACTTCCTTTGGTGACAGTGGGGCCGTATTGGCGGAATACCGCGTAAATGACGCTCTAGCTGAAGTGGCCTTTGGACGAGAATTCAATGAGTATGGCGAGGCTAGGGCCGGGTATCGGTACCGAACCGGAGAGGCCAAATTAAAGACAGGCTCGATCGATCCGGGCAGCTTTGATTACGATGGTGGGCAACTGTTTGCGCGGGTTTCGGTAGATCGTCTGGACAACTACACGTTTCCAAATGAGGGATGGGCCGCGCTGTTGGAGTACAACGTTGCTCGGGAAGATGTTGGCAGTGACACGAGTTTTGACCAGCTAAAAATTCAGGCTAACCGGTTTGCTACCTTCGGCGACGGGCATGTGCTGGGGCTGAGCGCGCTGTTGAACGTCACGCAGAATGGCGATGCATCAATACAGGATCAATACCGTCTGGGCGGGTTTCTCAATTTGTCGGGTTATGTGGAAGACAGCCTCGTGAACCAGCAAGCGGGCATGGTTAGCGCCATGTACTACCGGCGCTTCAGGTCTATCCCCTTTATGTCGTGGTATATCGGCGGTTCTCTTGAACATGGTGGAGTTTGGCGGGAACGCGACGATCTCTTCAATGATGGTATAACGGCTGCCAGCCTGTTTCTGGGTGCAGATACGCCGATAGGGCCTGTCTATCTGGGCTATGGTCATGCAGAGCAGGGACTCAATACTTTGTTCTTTTACTTCGGGCGCCCGCCTTTCAACTGACTTGTCTGCGGGACATCAGTTGCCTGTCGGTCGCAGGTGCGGCGACAGAATGCGCAGACGACCACATTTTTACAAGCATCGTTTTGAGCAGTAAGTGCGGACGATCAAATGGGGTCGTTCAGCTGGATCGCGCCTTTAGCGCGTGAATAGCTTGTGTGTTCCGTCACCCTTCAAAACCGGTCAACTCTACTCTCCTGATCGTAGCTGCCCGGACCTATGGGTTGTACCAACAATTATTTTTTGCGTTGCATTACGCTACCCCACTAGAGTTGCCACTCAGGGGCCGCTATAAAAGATAACCTAGAGCGCAAAAGCGGCTGCATCAGACCTCAATTTACTTTCACTGCGTTTGAAGCGCGCCTGTTCCAGTCCACCGCAAACCCCGGAGAACAATTCATGCGCATTGCACTACAACCCAACATCCCCGGCCTGACTGAGCAACTGCACAGCCTTGGGCATGGCATTGAGGCTTTTATATTGCCCCCCGATGATGGCGAGGCACAGCAACCAGTGTTGGCTGATGCGCTATTGTGTACCGCAGCCAACGGCATCGACCTGCCCCGTCTTGTCGAAGCTTGCGAAGGACTGCGCTGGATTCATGTGTTTGGCACCGGTGTCGACAAGTTTCCGTTACATCTTGCCAAGGATATCGTGGTGACCTGTTCGCGTGGTGCCACGGCAACGCCGATCGCCGAATGGGTGCTGGCCATGATGCTCGCACACGAGAAGCAGCTGCCGGAGCGCTGGCTAAGCGAGCCTCCTGCAACGTGGTACATGGCAGATCTCGGCGGCTTGGCGCATAAAACGCTGGGGATTGTCGGCTTTGGCGCTATCGGTCAAGCGGTTGCCCAGCGCGCGTTGGCGTTTGATATGCGCGTCATCGCCAAGGTTCGCCGCCATCGCGAAAGCCCCGTACCGGGAGTGGAACTGCTGGAAAACCTCGACACGCTTTTAGGGGCGTCGGATCACGTAGTGCTTGCCCTACCCTCAACTTCTGCAAGCAACAACCTTTTCAACGCTGACACGCTCGCCGCAATGAAGCCGGGCGCCCACTTGGTGAATATCGCGCGCGCAAATCTGGTGGACCAAGAGGCGCTGCGCGCAGCGCTGGACACCGGGCACCTTGCTCGCGCCTCTCTGGACGTTGTGGATCCTGAACCGCTCCCGGCGGGCCATTGGATGTATGCTCACCCGGGCATCAAGCTCAGTGCTCACGTTTCCTGGAGCAGCCCGAATATCGCCGAGCGGCTGCTCGCGCCCTTCCTCGCCAATGCGCGCTCGTTCGCCTGTGGCGAGCCACTCCAGGGGTTAGTCGACAAAGCCGCCGGGTACTGACAACAATCGCAAGCAGTGAACAGCCGCGATAACACCCATAATTGACCTGGCTAGCAGTCATGAATCACACAACATTGAAGGACCGCAATATGAACAAGCAGAAACTCCCCCCACGCGTCGTACGCTACGGCGGCGCCATGTACGGCGAACCTGAGATAAGCAACGTGAACGCGGTGCTCGCTGACCCCATGGGCCTGGTGCCGGGCAAGCAAGTTTGCGCATTTGAGCGCCGAGTCGCTGACTTTATGGGCAAGCGGCATGGGGTAATGGTGAACTCAGGGTCTTCGGCCTTGATGATAGCCATGCGGCTGCTTAACCTGCCGCCGGGCTCTGAAGTGATTACACCGGCGCTGACCTTCTCGACCGATGTCGCCAGTATCTATCAAGCAGGCTATAAACCGGTATTCATCGACGTAGGGCTGGACGACTACCAGATTCTGGTCGATCGAGTTCAGGACGTGATTACCGAGAACACCCGGGCTCTGTTAGTACCAGACCTGATTGGCGGCATCTGCGACTGGGATATCCTGCGCGGGCTGGCCGACAAGCACGGCCTGAAACTGGTGCACGACTCAGCAGACACCTTGGGCGGCAGCCTGCGGGGCCGTAAAACTGCGACTCGGGCTGATATTTCCATAACCAGCTTCTCCATCTTTCATATCATTACCGCGCTGGGTAATGGCGGCATGGTGTTCTTCGACGATGATAAATATCTGGACGCGGCACTCAGCCTGCGCGCCTGGGGCCGCTCGTCCGAAAAGTACATGTTTGGTACCAAAGTGGCTGAGAGTGACGGTCGTTTTCTGGAAAAGTTGGACAACCTCGACTACGACTCACTGTTTATATTTGAAGACCTCGCCTACGGGTTTATACCCAATGAGGCCGGCGCCGCGTTCGGCATAGGCCAAATGGACCGTATTGATGATCTGTGGCGGCTGCGCAACGAGCGCTTTCAGGGCTATTACCAGTTTTTTGCGCGGTATACAGACAAGTTCATCGTACCGACTACTCTGCCCGAAACAGAGACGACGTGGATTTGCTTTCCCCTGCAAATACGGCCTGAGACCGGCTGGAGCCGCAAAGCCCTGCAGATTCACCTGGAAGACAACGGCATATTCTCTCGCGTAATTTTTTCGGGCAACATCACCCGGCAGCCGATGCTCCAGGGGCGTGACTTCCGTATTCACCCGTCGGGCCTCGCCAACTGCGACCAGATCATGGAATTTGGCATCATGCTCCCCTGCCACCCGACCATGACATCAGAGGATTGCCGCTACGTGGAGCAAGTGCTGGAAGCCTTCATTGAGGCCGATGGCGCGCCTTAAGCGCGCAAATAAATGCCATAACAGCTATCATACTGGTTGTGACACACTCCTTAACCATCCAGGGCACAGTATGAAAATTGGCATCCTGTCGCGTAATCGCAGGCTTTACTCCACTAGCAGGCTGGTGGAGGCGGCTACCGCGCGCGGCCATGATGTCAGTGTGATTGACGTCCTAAAGTGTTACATGAATATCACCGCCAATGATCCCACCGTGATTTATCAGCACTCAGCGGAACGAGTGGAAGCGCTGGACTTTGAGGCCGTAATTCCGCGCATTGGCGCCAGCATTACCTCCTACGGCTGTGCCGTGCTGCGCCAGTTCGAGGTAGCTCAGGTCTATTCGCTGAACGAATCCATCGCGATTACCCGTTCGCGTGACAAGCTGCGTGCTCACCAGTTGCTCGCCAGACGCGGCATCGGCCAGCCAGTCACCAGCTACGCCCACTCTGCACGAGCCACCGACAAGTTGATCGAGTCAGTGGGCGGCGCTCCGCTCATCCTGAAACTGATTGAAAGCACCCATGGCAATGGCGTTTTGTTGGCTGAAACCAAGAAAGCGGCAGAAGCTTTGATCAATGCGTTTCGGGGGATTGGCTCGGACTTCCTTGTGCAGGAATTTATCCGTGAAGCCGGAGGCTCCGATATCCGCTGCTTTGTGGTCGGCGACAAGGTCATCGCCGCGATGCAACGCAAAGCTGTCAAAGGTGAATACCGTTCAAACCTGCACCGAGGCGGCACAGCAGAAGTGATCAAACTGCGCCCTGATGAACGCCGGCTTGCCGTCAAAGCCGCTCGCGTTATGGGGCTGGACCTGGCCGGTGTCGATATTCTGCGCTCGAATCACGGGTCGTTGGTGATAGAGGTTAACTCCTCACCCGGGCTCGAAGGCATTGAGAAAGCCACCGGCATTGATATTGCCAACAAGATCATCGAGTACATCGAAAAAGATTCGCAAGCGGGCCCGAACAAGCCCACCGGCAAAGGTTGACTTAAGCCGAGTGACTGGCGCTTGCCAGGCTGGTATTTCGGCAAGCGCAAAATGAGGTTACTCAAGTCAATGATGAACCGGCGGTCCGAAACGGGGGCCATAGTAGGCGTGCTATGATCGCCGAAGATGATTACCGAGTTGCGACACATATGCTCAGAAGCCCCTGGTATTTGTCCCTGCTATCGCTGGTGACCGTGCTACTTATTATCGCCGTATTGGCCTGGTTGACGATGACGCCGCCGCCAGACCCCTGCGCTGAGTTGCAACAGGACATTGGTGCTGCAGTGCTTGCTGACGAAGCCGGTGATCAGGATGCGCTGGTCAACCGTGCGATTCTTCGGCGGGGAGACTGTGAACCCAAACAATAGAAGGCTCGCTCTCAGCCTGTGCTTAACGCTCGCCTTTGGCGCGGCTAATACACCTGCCAGTGACGCTCTGGCCAACCGGGCGCAAACCATTCTCGAACAACGCTGTGTGGTCTGCCACGCCTGCTACGATGCGCCTTGTCAGCTCAAGCTTGAAGCCCATGAGGGCTTGTTGCGCGGTGCCAACGACACATTGATTTACGATTCCACCCGTTTGCTCGCGGGCAATCTGACGCGGCTTTTTGATGATGCCCAAGGCGAACAGGCTTGGCGCCAGCAGGGTTTTTACCCGGTGCTAGACGCCAGTGAATCCTCTCGGGGTGTATTGCGCCAAATGCTGGATTTAAAGCAGGCCAACCCAATGTCGCCAAGTGGCCCGGTCTCCAATAGCTTCGATTTCAGTTTACACCGTGATCAACAGTGCCCTCAGCCGGGCGAATTCGCCCGGTTTGCCGAGGACTATCCACTCTGGGGAATGCCATACGGCTTACCCGCCTTGCATGCTGACGAGCATGCAACGCTCGTCAGCTGGCTGGATGCAGGCGCTCCTGCAGCACAGCATGCTTCGCCGTCTGCCAAGCTGGTTGCGGAAATCGCCGCTTGGGAAGCCTTTCTCAACGCCAAAGACAACAAGTCGCGCCTGATGGCCCGCTACGTGTACGAACACCTGTTCCTCGCGACTTTGTACCTTGAGCCCGCGCCGCGGCCTCTGTGGTTCCGTCTGGTAAGGTCTGCGACACCGGCCGGCGAGCCGATCGACTTGTTGGCCACTCGGCGCCCTTTCGACGATCCCGGTAAAAAAGATTTCTACTACCGCCTGCAAGCGATGCCCATCACTGTGGCCGCCAAGAGTCATCAGCCCTATCGGTTCGATAGTGAGCGCCGTAACTGGTATGAATCCCTGTTTCTCACCCCGGACTATACGATCAAAACTCTGCCCGATTACGCCGAGGGTACGGCCGGAGACCCATTCACCATCTTTGCGGCCCTGCCTGTGCGCTCCCGCTACCGCTTCTTGCTGGAGGACGCGCAGTTCACCATCATGAACTTCATCAAAGGGCCGGTGTGTCGCGGGCAAATAGCGCTTAACGTAATTGATGACCGCTTCTGGGTCATGTTCATGGACCCGGATGAGCTGGACCCAGAGCTTGACGGTGGGTTTCTCGAGCAAGAAGCACGGAACCTGCGCCTGCCAGCGGCGCGCACAGGCACCGTAATCGACCTCTTGGAATGGCGCCGCTACGCCCGCAGCCACGGGCGTTATATGCGTGCCAAGGCCGAATACCTTGAGCGCCAGTACGTAGAGCAGGGGCGCCGGCCCGGTCTTGAAGTAATCTGGGACGGTGACGGACACAACCCGAATGCGGCACTCACTATCGCACGTCACGTTGACACCGCTTCGGTGGTAAAGGGCTTCATTGGCGAGACGCCAAAAACAGCCTGGTTTATTACCTACTCGCTGCTGGAGCGTATTCACTACCTGTTGGTGGCAAATTTCGATGTTTACGGCGCAGCATCACACCAGTTGGAGTCGCGTCTTTACATGGACTTTCTGCGCATGGAGGGCGAACTGAACTTCCTCATGTTTCTCCCCTCAAACGAGCGCCAGGCCTTATGGGACTACTGGTACCGGGACGCACCTGACTCGTCACGCGAGCACCCCTTTGTGCACAGCGATGCCATGCAACGCGAAACGGCGCTTACGTATGTTACCGACGACCCCAAAGCCGAGTTTTTAGGGTGGATGCGTGAGCGACTGCACGGCGCAACAGCCGAGTCCTTTGACTACCACCGCAGTGCAAGCCCGGCGATGGCTGAGGCCTTTGATACGCTGGTGCAATCTCGTGGTACACACAACAGCTTCCTGCCCGCAGTGAGCTTTGTGAATGTTATAGGGACGGGCCGCGATCGGTCGGGCCGCGATCGGTCGGGCCGCGATCGG
>JANQUV010000046.1 GCA_030730585.1 Haliea sp. | reverse complement strand
CCAATGGTGCCCACGTTGACGTGGGGCTTCTTACGTTCAAACTTTTCCTTTGCCACGGTTAGTCACCTCTATGGGATAGCTGGGTTATTTGGTTGCGTTCTTGGCGATAATGTCTTTCGCGATGTTGTTCGGGGCTTCCGAGTACCGGGTGAACTCCATCGTGTACGTTGCGCGCCCCTGAGTCGCTGAGCGCAGATCAGTCGCATAGCCGAACATTTCGGCCAGCGGCACTTCTGCATCGATCACCTTACCGGACACAGTTTCGTCCATGCCGGAGATCACACCGCGGCGGCGATTGAGGTCGCCCACCACGTCGCCCATATTTTCTTCGGGCGTAATCACTTCCACTTTCATAATCGGCTCAAGCAACACCGCGCCGCCTTTCTCGGAAAGCTTCTTGGTGGCCATGCTCGCCGCGATCTTAAATGCCATTTCGTTCGAGTCGACGTCGTGGAACGAACCATCAAACAGCGTTGCCTTCAGGCCCAGCAGCGGGTAGCCCGCAAGAACACCGTTTTGCATCTGCTCTTCAATACCTTTTTGCACAGCAGGCACGTATTCACGTGGCACCGTACCGCCCACCACCTCGTTGACAAACTCCAGCTTTTCGGCGTTTTCGTCAGAGCCGGGCTCAAAGCGCACCCACACGTGGCCGTACTGGCCGCGACCGCCCGACTGGCGCACGAACTTGCCTTCGATTTCGCTGGTGTTGCGAATGGTTTCACGGTAAGCGACCTGAGGCTTGCCGATATTCGCTTCAACGCTAAACTCGCGGCGCATGCGATCAACCAGGATATCAAGGTGCAATTCGCCCATACCGGAGATAATCGTTTGACCTGTTTCCTGGTCCGTCTTGACGCGGAACGAGGGATCTTCCTGAGCCAGCTTGCCCAATGCGATACCCATTTTCTCCTGATCGACCTTGGACTTGGGCTCAACCGCAACCGAAATCACGGGCTCGGGGAACTCCATGCGCTCGAGTACGATTGGCTTGTCGATGTCACACAGGGTATCACCCGTGGTCGTATCTTTAAGACCTACCGCCGCAGCGATGTCGCCTGCCAAAACTTCTTTGATTTCTTCGCGGCTGTTGGCGTGCATCTGCACCATCCGTCCAACGCGCTCTTTCTTCTCTTTGACCGAGTTGTAGATGCCCGTACCGCTCTCTAGCCTACCGGAATAGACGCGGAAGAAGGTCAAGGTGCCGACAAAAGGGTCAGTTGCGATCTTGAAGGCCAAAGCGGCGAAGGGCGCATCGTCGTCGGCTTCACGAGTGGCAACTGTTGAATCCTTATCCAGTAGTGTGCCTTCAATAGGCTTCACTTCAGTCGGTGACGGCAAGTACTCGATTACCGCATCCAGCATCGCCTGCACGCCCTTGTTCTTAAAGGCCGAGCCGCCAATTACCGGGACGATTTCGTTAGCGAGAGTCCGCGCACGAATACCCGCCTTGATCTCTTCTACGGTGAGTTCGCCACCCTCCAGGTATTTCTCCATCAGCTCTTCAGTAGCTTCCGCTGCGGCCTCAACCAGGAACTCACGCATCTCGGCTGCTTCTTCCGCCAGGTCGGCGGGGATCTCACCCAACGTGAATGTCATGCCTTGATCGTCCTCGTTCCAGAGGATGGTCTTGTTCAGTACCAGATCGATCACGCCCTTGAACTCGTCCTCGGCACCGATCGTCATTTGCAAAGGCACAGCATTGGCACCCAGGCGAGTTTTCAGCTGGCGTACAACCCGCATGAAATCCGCACCGGCGCGGTCCATTTTGTTCACAAAGACCATGCGCGGGACTTCGTATTTGTTGGCCTGGCGCCACACAGTTTCGGTTTGCGGCTGCACACCTGAGGAGCCACACAACACCACAACGGCGCCGTCAAGTACACGCAAAGAGCGCTCTACTTCGATCGTGAAATCTACGTGACCTGGGGTATCGATAATATTAATACGGTGCTCGTCGAACTGTTTGTCCATGCCACTCCAGAAACAGGTGGTAGCAGCAGAAGTAATGGTGATACCCCGCTCCTGCTCCTGTTCCATCCAGTCCATGGTCGCTGCGCCGTCATGCACCTCACCAATACGGTGAGAGCGGCCAGTATAGAAAAGTACACGTTCAGTGGTCGTGGTTTTACCCGCGTCCACGTGTGCGCAGATACCGATGTTGCGATATCGCTTGATAGGAGTCTTGCGTGCCACGATAAATTCCCCTGTAACAGGTTGCCTGGCGTTAAATTAGAACCGGTAGTGAGAGAAGGCCTTGTTGGCTTCTGCCATACGGTGCACGTCTTCCCGCTTCTTCACGGCATTACCTTTACCTTGTGAGGCGTCGATGATTTCACCGGCCAGCCGCTGGCGCATAGACTTCTCACCACGGTTACGCGCGTAATCAACCAACCAGCGCATGGACAGCGCGACACGGCGGGAGGGACGCACTTCAACCGGAACCTGGTAAGTAGCACCACCTACACGGCGGGACTTCACTTCAACCATTGGCGCGATATTCTCAAGCGCAAGGTCAAAAGCTTCGATGGGGTCTGACTTCAGTCGCTCGTGAACGATTTCCAGCGCACCGTAGACGATGCTTTCAGCGACTGATTTTTTACCACTGATCATTACGTGGTTCATGAACTTGGCCAGCGTTACATTGCCGTACTTGGGGTCCGGCAGTACTTCACGTTTGGCGACTACGCGTCTTCTTGGCATAATATTGCCCTTCTCTCTTCAGGTTAATCCGAACACCTTCCTGCCACATAGGTGGGGAGGCAGGGGTTCAGCCTTACTCTCTATCAAGGTTTACCCGGGGCGCACCCCGAGCGCTTATTTAGGCCGCTTGGCGCCGTACTTGGAACGGCCCTGGCGACGCGCCGCCACACCTGAGGTATCCAGGCTGCCGCGAACGGTGTGATAACGCACACCCGGCAAATCCTTCACCCGGCCACCGCGAATCAATACCACGCTGTGCTCTTGCAGGTTGTGGCCTTCACCACCGATGTACGAAGACACTTCAAAACCGTTGGTCAGGCGCACACGGCAAACTTTACGCAGTGCCGAGTTCGGTTTCTTAGGGGTCGTGGTGTATACGCGAGTGCACACACCGCGGCGCTGGGGGCAGCTCTGCAGGGCCGGCACGTCGCTCTTGACGACCTTGCGCTTCCTCGGCTTACGAACCAATTGGTTGATCGTTGCCATTTAGTTGGAACTCCAAAAAATGTGTTTGAATTCATGGCTATCCAGCCATCCTCAAGCCATTTCAGTGGCTTGCCGTGCTTTCGGCCGGCCCTGAAACACGGCCCGCCACATAACACGTAACCCCGCTGCGCCTCGCACACAGCGAAACACCCCGGGAAAGAGGAGGCGGCATTCTATAGACGCCCCCTATGCGAGTCAAGGACAGAATAGAGGCCGAGCCACGGCTCAACACCTACCGCCGGAAACCCTCGCAGGCTCCCGGCAACACCCTTACTCGGCGTCCTGCAGTGCTTCGGTCAATGCCGCTTCGATTTCCTGAGCGGACACGCTAACCTCAACGTTGCCAGCACGCTTACGCTTGCGCTCCTCGTGGTAAGCCAGGCCGGTACCCGCCGGAATCAGGCGACCCACGACCACGTTTTCCTTGAGGCCGCGCAGGTAGTCACGCTTGCCGGTCACCGCCGCTTCCGTCAGTACGCGAGTAGTCTCCTGGAACGATGCCGCTGAGATAAAGCTCTCAGTCGCCAACGATGCCTTGGTAATACCCAGCAACTCACGATCCGCCGCAGCAGGCACCAGGCCCTCGGCGAGGAGGCGTTCGTTCTCTTCGATAAAGGCCACGTATTCAACCTGCTCACCCTTGATCAGGTTGGAATCGCCCGACGCAGTGATCACCACCTTACGCAACATCTGTCGAACAATAACCTCGATGTGCTTGTCGTTGATTTTCACGCCCTGTAGCCGGTAAACCTCCTGAATCTCATTGGAGATGTACTTGGCCAGCTGCTCGACACCTTTCAAACGCAGGATGTCGTGCGGGCTCAAAGCACCTTCGGAGACAACTTCGCCCTTATCTACAAACTCCCCTTCGAACACCGACATCAGGCGCCATTTCGGAATCAGCACCTCGTAGTGATCCGAACCGTCAGCCAAAGTCTGGCCTTCCAGCGGAGTAATGATCAGGCGACGCTTGCCCTTGGTTTCCTTGCCGAAGCTCACAGCGCCAGAGATTTCCGCAAGAATAGCGGGCTCTTTGGGCTTGCGCGCTTCGAACAGCTCGGCCACGCGTGGCAGACCACCGGTAATATCGCGTGTCTTCGAGCCTTCCTGCGGAATACGGGCAATGACCGCACCCGCATCGAGGCGCGCGCCGTCTTCCAGGCTGATCAACGCATTCGGTGGCAGAAAGTAGTGAGCCGGAACGTTGGTGTTCGCCAGGCACAGCTCTTCACCCTTGTCATCAACCAGCGTGATCGCGGGGCGTACATCCTTGCCTGCCGCCGGGCGCTCGCCCACATCCAGCACTTCAATGCTCGACAAACCGGTGAGGTCGTCGGTCTGGCGTTTGATGGTGATCCCTTCTTCCATACCCGAGAAGCGTGCAATACCCGCCACTTCCGTGATGATCGGGTGAGTGTGGGGATCCCAATTGGCTACCACATCACCCGAGGCAACCGTGGCATGGTCCTTCACCTTGATAATAGAACCGTAGGGAAGCTTATAGCGCTCCCGCTCGCGGCCCATCATGTCCAGCACCGACAGCTCACCGGAACGCGATGCCGCGATCAGGAAGCCGTCTTTACGCTCTACCGTCTTGACGTTGTGCAAACGCACCTTACCGTCATTCATCACCTGAATATTGTCCTGCGCAGTCTGCCGCGATGCCGCACCACCGATGTGAAAAGTACGCATAGTGAGCTGGGTACCAGGCTCACCGATAGACTGTGCTGCGACGACGCCCACGGCCTCGCCCATATTCACGCGATGGCCACGGGCCAGGTCGCGGCCGTAACAAGAAGAGCAAATACCGTGGCGTGTCTCGCAGGTGATTGGCGAGCGCACTTCCACTTCGTCGATACCCATTTCCTCGATACGCTTGATCCACAGCTCGTCGAGCATGGTGCCGGCGGTGATCGCAATTTCATCGTTAGTGCCGGGACGGATAACATCTCGCGCCACAATTCGGCCCAACACGCGGTCACCCAGCGACTCGATAATGTCGCCGCCATCGATAACCGGGGTCATCAGCAGGCCTTGATCGGTACCGCAATCCACCTCAGTGACCACCAGGTCTTGCGCCACGTCGACCAAACGACGCGTCAGGTAACCAGAGTTAGCGGTCTTCAGTGCGGTGTCGGCCAAACCTTTCCGCGCACCATGAGTTGAGATGAAGTACTGCAGTACGTTCAAGCCTTCACGGAAGTTGGCCACAATCGGTGTTTCGATAATCGAGCCGTCTGGCTTGGCCATCAAGCCGCGCATACCCGCCAGCTGACGTATCTGCGCCGGCGAGCCCCGCGCGCCGGAGTCCGCATAAATATAAACAGAGTTGAAAGAAGCCTGCTGCTCCTCTTCGCCGTCGCGGTTGATAACGGATTCCTTGGAGATGCCTTCCATCATCGCCTTGGACACGAGATCGTTAGCACGCGACCAAATGTCGATCACCTTGTTGTACTTTTCGCCCTGAGTTACCAGGCCCGCTGCGTACTGGTCTTCGATCTCTTTTACTTCGCGGTCAGCGCGGGCAATCAATTCCGCCTTGGCGTCCGGGATCACGAAGTCGTTCACACCGATTGAGGCGCCTGAACGGGTTGAGTACTCGTAACCTGTGTACATCAGCTGATCGGCAAAGATAACCGTCGCCTTCAGGCCCACCACACGGTAGCACTGGTTGATAATGCGCGAGATCGCCTTTTTGGTCATGTCCTGGTTGACCATATCGTAGCCGATACCATCAGGCACAACTTCCCAAAGCAAAGCACGGCCAACGCTGGTTTCAACGACCACCGTGCGCTCGGAACGCTCACCCTCCTCGTTCTGCACCACTTCGTGGATGCGCACTTTTACACGCGCCTGCAGATGCACGTGGCCACCACGGTAGGCGCGGTTCACCTCGGAGACGTTGGCAAAGATCATGCCCTCGCCCTTGGCGTTCACACGCTGGCGCGTCATGTAATACAAGCCCAATACCACGTCCTGCGACGGCACGATAATCGGCTCGCCGTTGGCGGGAGAGAGAATGTTGTTGGTCGACATCATCAGCGCACGAGCTTCAAGCTGCGCTTCGATCGTCAGCGGCACGTGCACCGCCATCTGGTCACCGTCAAAGTCGGCGTTGTACGCAGCACATACCAAAGGATGCAGCTGAATCGCCTTACCTTCAATCAGCACAGGCTCGAACGCCTGAATGCCCAAGCGGTGCAGCGTAGGCGCACGGTTCAACAGTACCGGGTGCTCACGAATCACTTCGGCCAGGATATCCCACACTTCCGGTGGCTCACGCTCCACCATTTTCTTGGCTGCTTTGATGGTCGTGGCGAGGCCACGCGCTTCGAGCTTGCCAAAAATAAACGGCTTGAACAGCTCCAGCGCCATTTTCTTAGGCAATCCGCACTGGTGCAGGCGCAGCGTGGGGCCTACTACGATGACCGAACGGCCCGAGTAGTCGACGCGCTTACCGAGCAAGTTCTGACGGAAACGGCCCTGCTTACCCTTGATCATATCGGCCAGGGACTTCAGCGGACGCTTGTTGGAACCGGTAATCGCACGGCCGCGACGGCCGTTATCCAGCAGCGCATCGACCGATTCCTGCAGCATGCGCTTTTCGTTGCGCACAATGATGTCAGGTGCATTCAGATCGAGCAGGCGCTTCAAGCGGTTGTTACGGTTGATCACCCGACGATACAGGTCGTTAAGGTCGGAGGTGGCAAAACGACCTCCATCCAAAGGTACCAGAGGGCGTAGATCCGGCGGCAACACGGGCAGCGCGTTCAACACCATCCACTGCGGCTTGTTGCCGGAACCGGCAAAGGCCTCCATCAGCTTCAAGCGCTTGGACAGCTTCTTGATCTTGGTTTCCGAGTT
>JANQUV010000045.1:1758-7071 GCA_030730585.1 Haliea sp. | reverse complement strand
CACTGAGCCCGGCACCGACGCAAAGCGGCGCAGAACCGCCCACAATGCCATTGGCGCCCAGCATGCCCTTGCTCAGATCAGCGACGTGCATGGAACCACCCTTGCCCTTGCACAGCCCGGTCGCCTTGCCCATCAGCTCGGCAACCATGCCCTTGACATCACAGCCCTTGGCAATGGAGTGCCCATGGCCCCGGTGGGTACTGCCGATATAGTCCGTATCCAGCAGATTCATGCAGACCGCTGTGGCTATAGCTTCCTGCGCGGAGTAAAGATGGGTAAAACCGGGGATGGTGCCCTTTTCAAATTCCTGGCCTATCCGGGTTTCAAAGACACGAATGGTGCGCATGGTCCGGTAGGCATGCAGCAGTTCCTCGCCGGAAAACAGCGCCCCAGGTTGTGTTTTACGTCTCGTCATGGCTTGACCTGCTCACCTTCTGGAATAATGGGGACCCGCTATGCGCGGGCCTGATGGTATGTGGGGGAATAGCATCGCTCCTTGTCCTGCGTACTCCAAGCAGGGAGTGTGGGCTGCGAAGCGCCTCACTGCTGTTCAACGCTAAAGTGCAGAAGAACATTGCCGGGCATGCGCCCCCCCCAGAGATAGCCGGAATTGATCAACAGGCTGCCATCAAGGAGCACCGGGCCATCAGACTCTATGGCGCCGCCATAGCCTTCAACGCCCGAAACGCTGTTGAACTGGCGCGCTGTGTTGTACTCCCAGATCACTGCTCCTGTCTCGCTGTCATAAGCACGCAGGAAACCATCCAGAGATCCCGCAAACACTACGCCGTCTGTCGCGGTCACAGCAGCGGACAGCCCAGGATCACAGCCAGCCGGAGCGCCTTCAACACACGATGCCGCTGTCGGCGACTCCCACAAAACCTCCCCGGTTTGAATATCAAGGGCGTAAAGTCCCGGCCGTCTTTGCCCTTTGAACCGGTCATTGATGTCTGTATCTGCTATTGGCGCATAGAGCACGTCACGCTGGGGATCGACCGCCATACCCCAGTGCACACCGCCGTAGAAGCCTCCACGACCCACCTTGGTCTTCCACAGCAGTTTGCCCTCCGCAGACGGATCCAGGGCAAACACATCCCCCGATTTCTGCCCTGCCAACAGGCGATCATTGCCCTCCCGGTCGCGATGCAGAATCGTGGCGGCACCAATGTCGAAATCGGGACCGTCCTCAACAGGGCAGTTATCGCGCTGCTCAAGGTTGCAACTCATGTTCCATGCGTCGCCGGCAAGCGCCTGATGAACCCAACGCCGCTCACCGGTCCGCAGATCAAAGGCCACCACTGCATTGCTGGCGCCGTGGGCGGGTGAGCTGTAGGCCTCACCCGTACCGACGTAGAGCACACCGCGCTTTGCGTCAATTGCGGGGGTGTTCCACACTGGCGCGCCAGACGGCGCCAGTATTTCGACGCCCCGCGCTGTTTTCTCCCCGGTAGCGACAGGCTCGTTGCCCACCACATGGTTCTTCCAGCGGATGGCACCGGTGTGCCGATCGAAGGCAACTACACCCCCCCTGAAAGTACAGCATGCGTAGGAAGGATCAGCTGCGGTAGCCCATTCCCGAGAAGACATCGGTACGTATAGCGTATCTTCATGAAGTTTGGGACTCCCGGTTATCGTGACATCGGGATGGTCCTGCACATCACTTTTCCAAATCAGCGTGCCGGTGGCCCCGTTAAGGGCGTAAACCTTACCGTTGAAATCACCAAAGTACAGGGTGACCTCGCCTTCATCGCCAGCCTCATGAACAGAGACTGACGACCTGACCTCTGCATCGGCTGGGTATACCCAGTGCGTGCATCCCGTCTCGTGGTCGATCGCATAGACCCGGCCATCCTGAGTGCCGGTGTAGATAACACCGCGATGCACCGTCGGCTGAGAGCGGGCCCGAGTAGCACCCGGGAAGGCGTAAGCCCACTTTAATGTCAAGGTGGCAACATTTTCACGGCCAATACCGGACAAACTCCCAGGAATGCTACGTGGGTTTGTATCCCCCATGCCCCAGCTGGTGACAGATGTCCCGGGGGATTGCTCTACACCCTTGGAACAAAAATTGCTCACCGCAAGCTGTTCCTGACCAAGCGGACGGCCGCCAAGATACTCGGCAATGGCAATGTGCTCCTCCGCCGTCAACTGCGCCGACTGTGCCTTCATTACCCCACTGCTCATGGCATCCAGAATACTCTCCGGACTCATGAGTTGCAGCATCACCACGTGTGGCGCCTTAGGCGCACCACCGTCGTGACAGGCAAGGCAGTTTTTTCCGAAGAGGGCCTCTGCATCTATCGAAGCCTGAGTGGCCGAGGTGGAAGCAGCAAACAATAGACCGACAAGAACTCCGGATAACAGCCGATACACTGGACGCTCCTTTTTATGGTCTGGCGAGGGATTAAAGCATGGAAACCCCGTTTGACTTCCCAGCGACCGCCCTATCCGTGCGGCCGCTGGCAGCTCCCTACGGGAACATCAGGACAGAACCCTTCGCGCGAACTAGAAGGAGTAACCTACCTGGATACCCAACTCGCGTGGCGGCCCATAGGTGGTGAAGTTCCACAGGTTGGCTACCGGGTTGGCTGAATTACGATAGGTCTCATCAGTCAGGTTCTTGCCGTAAAGAGAGACTTCGAACGCGTTGTTCGGCGACTCCCAGGTTACGTAGGCATTAACCAGCGTACGCTGCTCAAGCTGAGTGTTCGCCTTCTGCCTCAGGATCGGGTTCTCGAGCGTACCACCCTGACCACTGGCAGGCGCCGGGTTGATCTCGGCTTCGCCCTGGTAGTGGAAGTTGATGTTGTAGGTAACCACTGCGCCACTGGACAGGTCCTGGAAGTAGGTAGCGCTTACGCCACCATTAAACTCAGGGGAGTACGGCACCTCGAGGGAGGAGAAGTCGAATGGTTGCGGCGCACCGGAAAGACCCAGCGTTGCGGGGTCGAAACCAGGATTGTAGCTATCGTACTCGTGATCCAGCCAGCCGAAGTTGGCATCGAAGCGCAGATTGTTCGTCGGCGCATAGCTCACTTCAAGCTCGAGACCTACCGCGGTGCTTTCACCTTCATTGAGGGCGATGGTTTCCTGGAAGTCGTTGCCGGCCGCGTCCTTAAACGCCACCACGGTATCACGCTGCAGGTTTTCGTAGACGGTGTGGAAGAGCGCTGCGTTCATGCGCAGTTTGCCATCCATCATATCGGCCTTGACCCCAAACTCGATATTTTCGTTTTCCTCACTCGAGTAAGGAGCGCAGCTGACAGGGCTACCACAGGTTTCCGAGAATCCGCCTGACACAAAGCCCGTGGCATAGCTGGCATAGGTCATCAGCTCATCAGACCAGTTGTAGTCCAGCACAACGCGGAAGGTGTTGGCACTGAAGTCCTTGCTGTCATCAATCACGTTACCGAACGCAGTGATCGGCAGCGGATTGGTGTGGGGCCCCTGGAACTGATCTACGGTGATAAAATTGCTCACGGGATTTTCCGCGGTCCCAAGACTCCGACGGGCAAACACCTTCTCGTCCTGGGTGTGTCTAAAGCCCGCAGTCAGCTTCAGCGAATCGGTGAGGTCGTAGGTGCCATCCAGATAGAACGCGTAGCTCTCCCGCTCCTGAGTGGTGACTTGTATTTCATAGGTATCACGATAGAAGTCGGCGGCTGGGCCGGCAAAAATCAAAAAATATCCGAGGTTACCAAACACCAGGAAGTCTACATCGTCCTCATAGTAGCTAGCGCCGGTTACAAAGTTGAAGGGGCCATCATAGTTGGAGGAAAGCCGGAGCTCGTTCTGCAACTGCTCACGCTGGGAATTTCTGCTGGCATCATACTGAGATGTATACGCTTCGCCGGTGTAAGTGCTGGCCAGCACTTCGTCCTGGCTGCGGGTGCCCAGGATCCATTTAACCGTGTACTGGTCAAACTGGAAGGTCTGATTCAGGTAAACCCCATCGGCGTCAATTTTATGGCCACCAGGAATGTCTACTACTCGAGTCGCCGTGTAGGACTGACCGGTGGAGAAGGGGTCGCCGTTGCCGATGCCGGGGAAACCTGCCAGAGGCCACAGATACGTTTCACCGCCGTTCTGGCTTGCTAGAGGTGTTTCATTGGCAGCTGCCACAGTATCACCGCGGTCCCTGACATATTCAAAAATAAGATCCGCAAGATAAAAATCGTTAGGCTGCCAGCGGAACTTCAGCTTCGCTGCCAAAACATCCTTTCCTCCAATGTCTTCACCACGCCCAACATCGGGGAAGGGCGAACGGGCAAGGTCATTACACTCAGCGGATCCCGGCTGTCCCGGGAAGGGGCAACCGAAACTCTGGAACTCGCCTCCTGCCGGCTTATCGTTGGTGTAAAAGCCGTCACTCTTGTCCTGAATCACTGCGAGCCGTGCCGCCAATGTCTCACCGAGGGGCACGTTGACGCTGGCCTTCAATTTCGTGGCTTTGGAGTCGTTGGATGCGAACTGCGAATAGTTGGCCTCTACATCACCAAAGAATTCGCCAAGCTCAGGCTTTTTGGTGCTGAACGCGATAGCACCGCCCGTTGTGTTCTTGCCAAACAGTGTTCCCTGCGGGCCGCGGTAAATTTCGACCTGCTCCATGTCAAACATTTCAACGAACTGCGACTGCACGTGGTTGAATGCAAACTCGTCCACCGTGATACCGACGGAAGAATCCTTGGTCACCAGAATGGAGTTGAAACCTGTACCGCGCATACCGCCAGCAATCGCATTAAAACCGGTCTGGGGTGTCAGGTTGACGTTGGGAGCCAGCTGGGTAAGTGCCGTAACGTCGTTTTGAAAGGTATTTTCAAGCTGCTGGGATGTAACGGTGGTTACCGCTACGGACAGATCCTGCTGGGCAACTGAGCGCTTGGTTCCTGTAACCACGATTTCTTCGAGCTGGGCACGACCGGCTTTGGCTTCTTCCTGCGCCACAGCCTGCCCACTGGCAATCCCGTGTGTCAGCGCCAGGCAGACGGCTGAGCCCAAGAGCTTCTTGTTGAAATTCGACATTGATGAGCCTCTCTTTTATTACACGTGAAATTATTGGGAGGTACTACTTCCGACCGTTTCCGCTTTGTATTAGCGTGCCTGGCGAACACCAGTACTTAAATATAGTTCAAATAAGAGCCGAGTCACAAGAATTATTTTGAAAATTATTCAAAGAAATTCTTGAGTTCATTGAAGCCTTTTTCGAGCCCGCAACTACTCTGGCAAGCCGGACTTACCCGCTTCGCGAATCATCGGTTGATAGTCCGCAAACGCGGGACCAGCAGCGGTTGCTCCAACGGTAAAACCCGCATC
>JANQUV010000045.1:0-1658 GCA_030730585.1 Haliea sp. | reverse complement strand
TCTTCATCGGTGATATTGCAATGCACGTACATCGCCTGGTCGCCGTAGCTGGCTGCCAGCGCCTCACCCGCTTCATCCTGAATATCGCAGAGGCAGACTTTACAGCCCTCAGCGATAAACCGCTCTACGGCGGATGCACCGATACCACTGGCGGCACCGGTAATCAGTGCTACCTTGTCTTGCAAGCGCATGCTTTTCTCCTTGTGATTGAAGACCGGTCTGCCCGGCCAAATTGCACTCAGTCCCTGCCAACCCAATGGTAGAGCAGGTCATCCGGATAACGTCGACCGATTGTCTCGGCAGCAATATCGTCAAAACCCTGACTACTCGGCGATTCCAGACGGGTCCAGTCTGTCATTCCAGTGCGCCGGACAATGCGCCAGTCACCCTCGCGACAGGCAAAGTGATCCAGATAGCGGCCACCGACAAAATAATCCATTTCGGTATCACAGGCATTGGGGGCAGCCTGCGGGTCACCTCTCGGACGCATGCGATGGTGAGCAGTAAAATAGGTTTCCGCCACAGCGTGATCGGCGGAGGTCAGTTCGATGAGGGTATTGCCAAGCTGGTGATGGGTGCGTGTATGACAGGACAGCACTCCCAGGGCAAATTCAACAAAATCCCGCGGGCCGCCGTCGGCGGGCCGAGGTGCATTGGGGGCCGAAGAGGGACCCTGATAGAAGTGATAATGCGCCGAGTCCGGATGGAAGACGCTGCGCAGCAGCGTCTCATCCATTCGATCCAGAGCGCGGGCGTAGCGGACGATCACTTCAGTGATCGCCTGCTTCGCCAGCAGTACCTGCAACGAATCGTTCATGTTGGCCATGAAGATCAGTTGAAGTTGTAAACCACTTCCAGGCCGTAGGTGCGCGGCGGACGGGTAGCAGCGTAGGACCAAAGGCCAGCCACTTCATAGCCGTGGGTATAGCCTTCTTCGTCCGACAGGTTGCGGCCAAAGATGCTGAACTGCAGGTTGTTGATTGCATAGTTGATAGAGGCGTCGACAATACCCTGGCTATCATTTTCAAGCTCATCATTGTTGGTAACGCTGGTTTCGTGGGCACCAATATAGCGGTATGAGCCGCGGACCCAGGCATTACCTCCCGCCATATCCCACTCGTAAGTGGCGTCGACGGTGCCGGTAAAATCGGGAGCCCGGCGGAACTCAAGACCGCTGAAGTCAACCAACGTACCTTCGGAATCCGCGAAGACGAAGTCATCGTACTCGGAGTCAAGGTACCCAAGGTTGGCGCGTACGCTGAAATTCTCGTTCAGGTACGCCATGACTTCTACTTCAACACCGCGAATGGTTGCCGTGGAGGGGTTCGCCACCACCGTCTTCTGCCCGGTATCGGTTTCACTGGAGGGTAACTGCAGCTCCTCCTGCTTGTCCTTGTAGTCCATGTTGAACACGGTCGCGTTCAGACGCAGGCGGTTGTCGAGCAGCTCAGACTTGATACCGATTTCGTAATTGTCAATGGTCTCAGGGTCGTATGGCTGGAACGCCTCTTCAACACTGGCAACACGGCCGTTAAAACCACCGGCGCGATAGCCGCGTGAGTAGGTAGCATACAGCATGATGTTGTCATCTATCGCGTAGCGCAAGCCTACCTTTGTCGTAAACTCGTCCCACTCTTTGCTGGGATGAGCGGTACGAC
>JANQUV010000044.1 GCA_030730585.1 Haliea sp. | reverse complement strand
GTACGTCCAGGCTTTAAGGCCGTAATAAGCCCAGGCAATGGTCGTCGAAAAAGCAAACAACAGTGCAGCGAAGGCCAGGGGATACGGTGCCCAACTAATGTGGTGAGCAAACGCCGCTGAGGTCAAAGCAATGCCTTCGTAGCCCTGCTCGAGCAAACCATTAGGGTACGCCACAGTAACAATAACCAGCGAACTCAGAGTACAAATCACCACAGTATCCAGAAAGGGTTCAAGTAAGCCCACGAGCCCCTCGGAGGCTGGCTCATTGGTCTGTACGGCCGAATGTGCGATGGAGGCGGAACCTATGCCGGCCTCGTTCGAAAACAAGGCTCGCTGAAAGCCCACGACAATAGCTCCAACCATGCCTCCGGTAACGCTGTTAACGGAAAAAGCGCTACTCACAATCAGGTTAATAGCCGCAGGAATCTGCGCCCAGCTAAGGCCGATAATAACCAGCGCAGAAAACATGTAGAGCAGCGCCATCAGCGGCACAATACGCGATGCCACCAGCGCTATCGTGCGAATGCCGCCGATGATCACCAGTGCCACGGCTCCTGCTATCAGCAAACCAAACAGCCAGCCGCGCTGTCCAAAAAAGCTGTCCTCTCCCCCACTGATCACCAAAAACTGCACATAGGCCTGATTGGACTGAAACATATTGCCAATGCCAAAGCAGCCTATGACCAACGCCAGCGCGTAAAAACCGCCAAGCAGTCGCCCCCATCGCGGTGCGCCCCGGTCGGCAAAATAACGTTCCAGATAGAACATCGGCCCGCCGGACACTGATCCGTCCGGGTTATTGCGTCGGTACTTGACCCCTAGAGTGCACTCCACCAGCTTGGTCGACATTGACAGAAAGCCGGCGACCAGCAACCACAGCGCGGCACCCGGCCCGCCAATAGTGATCGCCACCGCCACACCGCCAATATTGCCAATACCGACCGTGCCGGACACCGCGGTGGCGACGGCCTGAAAGTGGGATATTTCACCTCGGGCACGCGGATTATGAAAACGACCTAATACATGTTGCAAGCCCAGAGTAAACCCGCGGACATTCACAAAACCCAGGTACAACGTAAAGAACACAGCGGCCGTCGCAAGCCACAACACAATCAAAGGGAAGGGCTGGCCGAACAGCTCTACCGGGTAGAAGACCGCACGCGACAGTACATTCGCCACGGGGCGGACAAGGGATTCAACCTGCTCATCAAAAGTCACTGTCCCGGCCGATCAGCCCAGAAACGCCTGGCCGCCGTCCAGCGCGATGCTCTGGCCGTTAACGTAGTTAGCGCCATCCTGGCACAGCAAGGCAACGAAACGGCCAATATCCTGTTCACAATCACCCACGCGACGTTGCGGGATCTGCGATAAAAAGGCATGCGCCTCCTCCGGATTGTTCTCAATCCACCAGTGCATACCGGGCGACATGGCGTGGGGCAAAATGGCATTGCATCGAATATTGTCCTCACCCCACTCACAGGCGGCAGCGCGAGTGAGGGCGCGAATACCCTCTTTAGCTGCGGCATAAGCGCCATACCCGGCCATGTCCCAGCGCTTTGCCGCGGAACTGCCGAGGTTGATAATCACGCCATCGCCCTTCAGGTACGGGTAGCACAGCTTCATCAACCGAAAAGTTGCCATCGGGCCTGATTCCCACCCTGCCATCAGCGCTTCGTCAGTCAGTTCGTGCAAGCGACCCAAAGGCACTTCCTGTGCGTTGTTCACCAAAATATTAAGCCCACCCCAGGCGGCAACGACCGCATCCACACAAGTGCTCAAGGACTCTGGCGACTTTACCTCGCACACAAGCGACAGTGCTTCACCACCGCGAGTGCGAATCTCCTCGGCGGTTGACTCAAGTTTTGACAGCGTTCTTCCGGTAACCGCAACGCGTGCGCCCTGTGCCGCCAGCGCATAAGCGATCCCCTGCCCCACGCCTTGGCCGGCACCCGTTACCAGGGCAATCTTTCCTTGCAAGCTCATGGGCCTTCTCCTTCAGTCTAAGACCCCCAAGCATACCGGCGCATGAGCGCTAGTGACAGAGCCCAAGCCGTCGCGCAAGCCGTGCACAGTGCCTAAGCACAGCCTGTACTGCCAATTTGTACTCAGCACAGTATGTTATAGGCCAGCACAGTGGGATCGACATGTTCACGGTACACTCGGTTTTTCGATGACAAAAGCACACAGGAGCAAACTGCCATGGGCATACTAGACGGCAAGATCGGCATCGTAACCGGTGCCGGCCAGGGAATCGGTCAGGCAATTGCGCTATGTTTTGCGCGCGAAGGTGCCAAGGTTGTGGTGGCTGACTTCAATGCTGAATCTGGAAATAACACCACCAAGCTCATTACGGACGCCGGCGGTGAAGCGCGGTTTGTGCACGGGGATGTGAGCGACGAAAGTTCGGTAAAAGCCATGGTAGAGATGGCAGTGGCTGCTTGGGGGCGTTTGGATATCGCCTGTAACAGTGCGGCAATGAGCAGGGGTTCAGGGCCTATTCATGAATTCACTCGTGAAGTCTTCGACCAAACGCTGGAGATGTGCCTGACCAACACGTGGCTTTGCATGAAGTATGAGATCCCCGCCATGCTGGCCAATGGCGGCGGCGCAATCGTGAACATTTCCTCCAATGCTTCACTCAAGGGTCAGGCCTACAACACCGCCTACGCCGCGGCCAAAGGCGGGGTGAACATTCTCACCAAAAGCTCTGCGGCAGAATACGGCGGCCAGGGAATTCGCATCAATGCGGTATCCCCCGGCGTAATTCGCACGCCTGGCGTTGAAAAATACTTTTTAGAACAGCCAAAAATGGCGGAGCAGTTAAAAAAGAACTCCGTGCTGAACCGGCTGGGAGAACCAGAGGAAATTGCCGAGGCCGTCGCCTTTCTGTGCAGCGACCGCGCCTCGTTCATCACCGGCCAACTATTGTCGGTTGATGGTGGAGGTGCCATCAAGTAGTGTTGCGCTGCCCGTGCGGATAACACCGATCCTGTCGATTTTATCCGCCTGGGCCTGCCTGGGCCTCAGTCGTGGCCGGCGGTGGGATAGGACGTGTAGCCTTCCGGGCCAGGCGTGTACAGCGTATTCATATCGAAGCGCGCCAGCGGCAGCTTGTGCTCCCAGCGAGCCACCAGGTCGGGGTTGCCGATGAACGACCGCCCAAAGGACACCGCCGCCAACTCACCCGACGCTACTGCCGCCTCGGCTTCTTCCAGCTTATAGCTTTCATTGCCAATCAAGCGCCCGGGGAAATAGCGTATTGCCAGAGCCAGGTTGTCCACCGGCCCCGTGGGCATGCGAATCACGTGCAGATAGGCCAAGCCGAGCTGTGACGCTTGGTCCAGCAGATAATCGAAAGTTCCCTGTGGGTCTTCGTCAGCCAGGTCGTTAAAGGGATTACCGGGACAGATGCGCATACCAACTTTGTCAGCACCCGCGACATCCGCCATCGCCCGTAATACTTCAAGCACGAAGCGAGCGCGATTCTCCACCGGGCCACCGTAGGCGTCGCTGCGCTGGTTGGTACCGGTAGACAAAAACTGAGCGGGCAGGTAGCCACTAGTACAATGCAGCTCTACGCCGTCAAAGCCCGCCTGCAGGGCATTGCGCGTAGCTTGCCGGTATTCCTCGATAACAGCAGGAATTTCACCCAGCGTCAGCGCGCGCGGCGCATCCATATCCTGCATGCCCGCTTGATCGGTGTACATCTGCGCTTTGGCGGTAATCGCCGAAGGGGCGACCGTCTCACTCCCCTCCGGTTTATTGTAGTGGCTGGCGACACGGCCTACATGCATGATCTGCGCAACGATACAGCCGCCCTCGGCGTGCACCGCATCGGTCACTTTACGCCAGCCGGCTACTTGCGCCTCTGAGTAGAGGCCGGGCGTACGACAATAACCCAAGCCATTGGCACTCGGGGCAATGCCTTCCGATACGATCAGGCCAGCGCTAGCGCGTTGCCGGTAGTACTCAACCATATGAGCATTCGGCATGGCCGCGGCGTCTGACCGGCTGCGGGTCATGGGCGCCATAACAATACGGTTACGTAGGCGCAGGGCGCCCAACTCAAGGGGGGTAAACAGGTTCACAGTCACTCCTAGCGAACGCGAATACGAGGCTCTGCAGCCCCGCGACGCATGGTGGTAAGAAATTCGTCCAGTGGCGCCGGCAGCGCCACCTCAGGCTCGTCGGATGACGGCGGATTAGACCAGAAATCAGCCCATGATGGCCACAAATCGTGATAAGCACCATGGTAAGGCTCACGGCCCGGCCAGCGCATTTTCATGTCGCCGAGCGGCGGCTTGTTAAGATCTGTCGCGTACCAGTAACAAGGCAGACGCCGACGAAACACCCAACGGCCATCAACACGTTCGTAATTATCCCAGTACAGCATTTGCATGATGACCCATTCCGGGCCGGTTTCATGCTCGTTTTTAGAATATACGACTCCACGAGCGTGGTCTGCGTCTTCGAATTCAATAATGTGATTGCCTGTATGGTGGGACGTACCCGTAAACTGCAGGCGCAAGGTGTCATCCAGCCAGCGCTTCAGATAAGCACGACCCACTTTATCCCGGCTCACCCGGATGTCAGGCGCGAACAAGTTTACGTGCGCATCGAGGTCACGCATGTCTAGTGACAAAGCATATTGCGCCACCAGCTGACGAATCGCATCAAGCGACTCCAGGCGATCAATGCGCTGCAACAAGCTGTCTTCGCTCATGTGCCTACTCCCAGCTTGCCGTGCCGGCGTTTAGCTCGGCAACCCGCCCACCATCAACGACCAACTCAGTGCCCGTGATATAGGAGGCCTCATCGCTGGCGAGAAACAAAATGGCATTGGCACATTCACGTGGGTCGCCTATGCGCCCGATAGGAATCGATTTTGCCGTGGCTTCGCGCGACGCATCATCGGGCAACACGGCCTCGGTAGGTGGCGTCAGAAAGGCGCCCGGAATCACCGTGTTGACCCGTATGCCCTGCTTTCCCCACTCCATTGCAGCGTTGCGCGACAGGCCCAGCATCGCGGCTTTGGCAGCACTGTAGCCAGCCGTCGCCGCAGAGCCTCGCAGGCCGCAGACCGAGGACACATTGACCACAGCACCCTGATTAGCCTTGAGTTGTTTATAGGACTCGCGCATGAGAAACATGGCACCGTCCAGCGATACGATAAAGTTCTTGCGCCAGGCCCGGGTATCGTGACTGGCGAGCATACCAGGCACCATCAGCACGGCATTGTTGACCACAATATCCAAACGACCAAAGACCTCAACCGTTTTAGCGACCAGCGCTTTGACTGCCTCTTCATCCGAAACATCGGTGGGGCACACCAAAGCGCGACCACCAGCGCCCTCAATGGCTGCGGCTACAGCGGCGAGTTTGTCCTCGCTGCGCGCTGCAAGCACCACAGCGGCGCCCTCCTCGGCAAAGCGCACCGCAGTCGCAGCGCCTATTCCCTGACCTGACCCGGTAATGATTGCGACCTTACCCTGAAGTCTCATAGTTTTATCCTTAGTATCAAAAAGCCGAGCGCCAGCTTAGGCAGCGAGAGGGCTGCCGGTCAACCACGCGGCCAGCGGGAAAATGACCGCACGCAGGCTACAGCAGCGAATAGTTGCTAAAGTATAATTATTTACTCCGGTAACGTTTCGTCAGAAATTTGCAAGTCATACCAATCCACAACCGCGTCCCGTAGAGTATGAGGCTGATTTGCCTTACCCGCTCCAAAGGAGACATTCCATGAGCCAACGTATTCCCATGCCAATGCCTTTAGGCTGGTTCCAAGTTGCCTATTCTCAGGAGCTGGCACTGGCTACTTCGATGCCACTGCGCTATTTCGACACCGACCTGGTACTGTTTCGCACCGAGAGCGGCGAAGCGAAGATACTCGACGCCTACTGCCCACACATGGGCGCTCACCTGGGCTACGGTATTCGTGGCCAGGCGGGCGGCGGCTCGGAAGTGCGCGGCGACTCCATTATCTGCCCTTTCCATGGCTGGGCCTATAACGGTGAAGGCCAATGCACCGACGTACCCTACGCCAACAACCTGCCACCCAAGGTGGCGCGCGGCGAACAAGTGATTCGCCCATGGCATGTGCGCGAAATCAACCAAGTCATTTTTGTTTGGTACCACCCGGAAGGCGAGGCACCCTACTTTGAGCCGGAGCTCATCGAGGAAGCCGCGGCCAACAATGATGCTTGGGGTAGCTTCAAGGTTCACACGTGGGACATCGAAACACACATGCAGGAAATCGGTGAAAATGCCGTTGACTCAGCGCACTTCCTGTACGTTCATGGCACGCAGAACATCCCTACCCCTGAGTACATGAAGTTCGACGGCATACGCCGTTCTGGCAAGCTGATCAGCAAAATGGCAACACCTCGCGGTGAAATCACCGGCATCATTGAAAACAGCAACAACGGCGCGGGCCAGGCGACGGTGCGCTTCAGTGGCATCTGCGATACGGTGCTCATGGCCAACCTCACACCGGTTGATCAGGAAAACAGCCGTGCGTTCTACGCGTTTATTCAGAAGAAGGTAGACGGCAAAGAACAGATCGGTGGTGTCTCTGATGCCATCGTCAAAGACATTTGTCGACAAATGGAAGAGGACCGGATTATCTGGCGGCAAAAGCAGTATTTTGACAAGCCCATGCTGTGCGACAACGATGGCCCCTTCGCCAAGTTCCGCAAGTGGTACTCACAGTTCTATACCAGCGATAGCTGGCGCACTGGCACAGAAGATCACTAAAAAGGGAATATGATCGGCAATAGCCAGAGCACCGTGGCCGAGTAGGCCAACGAAACAGGTAACCCGCTGCGGCAGTAGTCGCGCAGCGTGTACCCCCCCAAGTTCTGCACCATCAGGTTTGTTGTGTAGCCATAGGGCGTTAAAAAGCTGGCACTGGCACCGTAGGCAACCGCCATCACAAACGGCATAACGCTCACGCCCAGGCTTTCGGCAATGCCGAAAGCTATGGGAAAACTAAGCGCTGCAGCGGCATTGTTGGTCATCAGCTCGGTCAGTAGCAGGGCGCCAAAATAAATGCCGGCCAGCGCCAACCAGGGGCCGAGCGCAATCAGCTCTGTTTGTAGGCCTGCCGCAAGTGCCTCGACCAACCCTGAATTGGTTAGCGCCTGAGACAGAGTCAGCGCAGCGGTGATAATCAACCATATTTCAAAGGGGAAACGGCGGCGCAGCTCTGACCCGCGCACCAGCCCCAAGCCCAGCATGCACACCAATAACAAAGCCAGGCCTTTAACCAGCGGCAGCCGCTCCAGCGCGGCGAGCAACACAACGCCGCCCAGCCCCAGGGTCACGAACAGGTTCTGGAAGGGCGTAATTTTGGAACCGGTTACCGCGTCATCAACCACCACAAAGTTCTTATCGAGGTTTTTGCGTTCATTGAAGTCCGGCCCCGTTGCGAGCACCAAATTATCGCCGGCCTGAATCGTGATATTGCCCAACTTGCCAGACAGCCTCTTGCCGCCACGACGCATACCCACCACCGCCGCATCAAACAATGAACGAAAACCGGATTCCTTTATTGTTTTGCCCTCAATTGCCGCGTTAGGCATCACAATCACTTCCACCATGTTTTCGCGCAGCAAGCCTTCCTCAACGGCAAATAACTGCAAGCCATCAAAGGCATCCAATGCATTAACCTGGGTGATATCACCAGAGAAGATCAGCTTGTCACCCGCTTCAATGAACTCAGTGGGTGCAACCGGTGAAATCAAATGGTCAGCGCGTACAATCTCCACCAGAAACAGCGCGTCAAGCTCACGCAGCCCGTTCTCCGCCAGGCTCTTGCCGATCAGGCTGGAATACGGCCCTACCTCGGCTTCAATCACATACTCAGCCACCTGCACCGGGTCACTGCTGCCTATGGGCAAAAGTCGAGAAGAAAACAACAGTGCGACGAGGCCGGCGACCACCGCGGCCAGGCCAATGGGCAGGAAGTCGAAAAATGCCAGGCCCGATCCAGTTGCATCCTCAAGAAAGCTGCTGACAATCAGGTTGGTGGACGTACCGATCAGGGTCACCGTGCCCCCCAAGATAGCGGCGTAAGACAAGGGTATGAGCAAACGCGAGGCCGGATGATGGCGATTCGCCCGCACCGTGGTTGTGAGCGTGGCAACAACAGCCGTATTATTCACAAACGCTGAAAACAGCGCTGTGACGCCCCCCAAGCGCAACAGAGTGAGCACATAACTAGGGGAGATTAGCCGCCCGGAAAGGCGATTCAGCCACGACAGTTTTTCCAGGCCGATCGATACCAGCAGCAGCAAGATGAGCGTCACCAAGCCGGTGTTAGTGGCCTTTTCCAACATTTGCGACGTTTCCACCAAGTCGAGAAAATACGCCGCCAGCATTGCGCCGACAAAAATTTTCGACGCCGGCCAGTCGCTAAAAATCAGGCTGCCGAGCAAACCTAGAAACAAAACCGAAATCAGAATCTGGTCAATCATTAATGCGTTTCCACCAGGTGCCAACATTGCGGCGCACAAGCATACGTGCAACGAGCATGCGGATACAGCAGCAGGCTAATCGCTTTAGGTTCGGCGCAGCCACTCAGAGCGCCGCTGGCTGATACCACACCGGCGAACTCCAGGCACGTTCCTGCACCACAGGGCGATGCTCCGACGCACAACAGCCTTCAAAGCCTTCACCAATGGTTTCCGGTCGACTGCAATCAACCCCTCCGGCAATACACAGCCGTTGGCTCCAACGGCAGCTGGGGTTCTCGATCACACGGCTGTAGTAGAACGCACGCTGCGCAGGATCGAAGTCGGGATCGTTCCAGACTGTGCACAACTTTGCGTGCCCGGTGCCTGCGGTAGCGCAGTTAGCGGTATCGACCGTGCCCTGTGCCTGCGCATCACCCGCTACGTCATAGACCTGCTCGCGGCGCGCACCGTCGGCGTCAAGCCAGCCTTTAATCACCTGTATCTTCTGCAAAGGCAAGCCAGGCCGCTCGGCCAAACCCGCGTCCTGCTGCGCCGCCAGCAACAGCGACAAACCGCTACCTGCGGGCGCTGGCCCAAGGTCCGACCCCATCGGGACGCCCTGAGCATAACCCTGCGAGGCCATATCGGCGGCCCCGCAAAGGCCCGGGTTCAAATCCCAGCCCGCAAACAGGCGCGTGACGATGCGCGGGCCGCTGGTGCCATAGGCCTCGCGGCGTTGCATAGCGGCAAACAAATCATCCCGCGTGTTTTGTTCCGCCCACAGCACCGCTAGCCCGCCAGGGTTATATTCCAGCTTATCGGGCAAGCCTGGCGGCACCGCCTTCAGTGCCGGCACACCGTCGCCCCCGTGCCCCAGGAACCCATCCTCGACCACCGCACCAGGCGCCCCCAAGTGGGTGTCCGTACTGGCGATCACGCCAAAACGAAAAGGGTCAATCCCCAAGCGAGCTTGTTGACTCAGCCCCTGCAACCAGGTGTCACGCAGAAAACCGGTATCGGGCGCAGGTGGATTATTAAAGCGTGCAATATTGTCACGCGGTAACTGCTCAAACGCGCAGAGCTCGTCCCGGGTGATCCCCGGAGAATAAAAACACTCAGACGCGCCCTTGTGTTGCATGATCTCCACCAACGGCTCCATGCGTTGGCGGCGAGCCGCATAGTCTGCATCCAATGGGCTGCCATTGGCGCGCTGCAGTGGAAACATCTGCCCCGCACTGAGGTTCGAGTTGTGCGGTATCACTAGAGCCTCGCAGCCTGCACCGCTATCGTTGCACTCCGACTCCAAGGCATCCCACAACAGTGTCTCTCCCGGAGTATCAATGTAGCTGGCAGGTAAGGGGGGCACTTTCGCACTGCGAAACACAACATTACGATGCAGGTTGCCTCCGGAGGAAGGTACCAGGCCGGTCCACTCATAACCGATGAAGGTCGTGAAAGTGCAGTCAGCGCTGCGGTCATAGTGCGCTTCAGCCGCATCACGCATTTCCTGCCAAGGCGCCATGCTGGCAGCCTTGCATAACTCATCACCCTCACCACACAAGCCCAAGTGTGACGCACGCATAGAAGCCATAAAATTGAAAAGATAGAACGCACCGCGTGGCCAGGCACGGTACACGCGGCACTGCCAACTGTTATGGCCGGTCACCTCGGGGTTGTTGCACATCTCTACTTCGCCGAGCAATTCAGCGTGATCAGATACCATGGCAAAGTCCAAGGGGCGCGACAGCTGCAAGGAGCGCTGCGGTTCACCGTTTGCATCCCAAGGCTGCACCCCAATACGCACGCCCTGCGCAAATTGGTAAGCCTCATCGGGTGTGGTGCGAGTACCCTGAGTACTGGCGTCCAGTGAGTAGCGAGTATGCACATGAAGGTCACCAAAAAACGGCTGCCTGTCTGCGTTGAAATGATCGCAGGGCGAGCGGCTCTCAGCCTCAAGCGCTACCGCAACGGCACCGCTCTGTGTTGCTGCCACCAACAGCAGCGCATACGCCCACTTCTTTACACTACTTATATTATTTTGCCGCACGTTACACTTCCCTGCCTGAAACGACATCTACATTAGGGGCTGCGAAGAAACCGGGCAAACACGCTGTGCTCAGATGTTGAACCGCAGGCCAGGAATTAAACCATAAAAAAACCCCGCGACGTTTCCGGCGCGGGGTTTTCGCAGAGCAACCGTTGTTATTTAAACAACAACGATGTTCTCTGCCTGCGGGCCTTTCTGGCCCTGCGTGATGTTGAACTCGACTTTTTGACCTTCAATCAAAGTCTTGAAGCCTGAGCCAGAGATCGCGCTGAAGTGCGCAAATACGTCCGGGCCAGATTCTTGCTCGATGAAGCCAAAGCCTTTAGTTTCGTTAAACCATTTTACGGTGCCAGTAGCCATTGTTGCGTTCCTGTATTTCAGGTAAAGAATAACCCTGCTAGAGGGCGGTAAGGCTTGAGGTAGTGCAATCGCTTTATGAAATCAGGGACGAGGTACTAACTGCGGACTTCGAAATGGTATACATAAATAGATGTAAAACGTTCAAGCAAAACCCAGTATACAGCAACGGGGCAATCGGTCAATCCCTGGTTCCTTGCACTTCCTGGCGTTCCTGCCGTGCCGAATTAGCCGAAACTGCCGGGAGTGGCGCCGTGCCGGGCGCGCCACGCCGTAGGAGGCAGACCGTGCCAGCGCGCAAATGCGCGACGAAAGGATGCGGTATCGGCAAAACCCAACTGCAGGGCAATCTCGCCGATTGACCGGTCTGTGTGGCGCAGAGCGTTACGGGCCGCACTCCGCAAGGCCTGCGCCCTCAGCTCACTGTAACTTGTGCCTGCTGCGCGCAGGCGCAGGCGAAATGTTGACAAACTGAGGCCAAGATCAGCCGCAAGCTTGGGCTGCGCTGGCAGTGGCCCACCGCGCTGTACCGATGCCGCCAACAGCGCGCCAACCTGCTTGGCTAAACCCTGCCCTCGCGGCCCGAACACCGCACAGGGGAAGTGTGCGAAAAAAGCAGGAAATTCAGCCGGTGTGCGCAGCACAGGCAAGCGCAACGCTGCGAGAGGCAGATCCAGAGCATAACCCTCCCCCCCGGCCAACACCGGCGCGCGAAACAGGCGCAAGAAAGGCAACACGTCCTGCCTCCGCAAGGGACCAATCCGGACTTGCTTTAAAGGCAGCTCACGCCACGCCAACCACTGGAACAGCTGAAAATAGGCAAACAGCCCGGTGATATCGACGAGGCTGCTGGCGCTGGTGACCCGCTGCCGCAGTGAGTCCAGACGGAAACTTGCCCGATCACGGTGAATATCAAGCTCAATTCGGCCGGCGCGGGGAGACAGCAAGCGGGCGAACTCCGCACACAACTCAATCGCCTGCCCCAGATTGGCAGCAGACAGCGCCAGCCGGCACTGCAACTCCACTTCGCTGCGTACCATGTGACGCTGGTTTTGCTCCTCGCCAAGCCGGGCCTCCAGGTGTTGGATCGCGGCCAGGTACCAAGGGGTAAATTCCGCGAGGTTCTCTGGTGGCCGCGGTAGCCCCGCGCCACCACCGCCGTGCTGAAGCTCCCCGGTGAGCAAGTCGACCAGTGGCCCAAAAGTCTCACTCGCCGGCGTGCTTGCTAGCTGGCGCACAGACTTAGACACAGCGGGTGGCCTCGACCTCACTACTCTGGACTGGATGGCTATACTCCTCTCAGGCTGCCCGGGGCGAATCGACAATACTGCACTATTTTATGACATAAATACTCCCTGCGCACAGCGCCACTTGGCGTAAGCTGTGCCATCACTTCATCACGGGAGCTACTCGCTCATGCCCAACAAGCAGCCACACATTATTGTTCTCGGCGCCGGTATGGCCGGCATTCTCGCCGGCATCCGCCTGCAGGCCATGGGCTATAAAAACGTCAGGCTGTACGAAAAAGCAGACCGGGTAGGCGGTACCTGGCGAGAAAACACTTACCCCGGATTAACCTGTGATGTGCCCTCCCACTTTTACACGTATAGCTTCGAACGCAATCCGGACTGGACGCGGCACTTACCGCCCGGCCCTGAAATTCAAGCGTATTTCGAACGTACGGCGCTAAAATATGGCATCGACAAGCTCACCCGCTTTGGTGAGGAGTGTTCCGCCGCCGATTACCGAGACGGACGCTGGCACCTGCAGTTCAAGAGCGGCCTCAAAGACAGCGCCGATATCCTTATCGCCGCTACTGGCGTATTGCACCACCCCAAATACCCCAGCATTCCCGGCGCCGACCAATTCCGCGGTGCACTGTTCCACAGCGCACGCTGGGACCACACTGTGGCGCTCGAAGGCAAGCGGATAGGCGTCGTTGGGAATGGCTCAACCGGCGTCCAGATTATTTCGGCCCTGGCGGGAACCGCCGCACAGCTAGAGCACTATCAACGCACACCGCAATGGATTATGCCGGTAGAAAACGGCCACTTCAGCGAGCAGGAGCGTGCCGCATTCAAAGACCCGGCGGTGCTCGCGCACGCGATGAACGTCGAGGAGTATATGGCCTCTGTCGAAGCCTACACGCAGTCGATCACGGACCTGGAATCCGACGCATCAAAAGCCATGGCGCAGGCTTGCCGTGACAATCTGGAGCAGTCGGTCGCCGACCCCGCACTGCGCGAACAACTTCGCCCAGACCACCTGCCGCTGTGCAAGCGGCTGGTTTTTTCGCCCAACTACTACCAGGCCATCCAACATCCCCAGTCACAGCTGGTTACCACTGGCATCGAAAAAATTGAAGCAGAGGGCATCCGCACCGCGGACGGCACGCTGCATGAGTTGGATGTGATCGTGTATGCCACCGGCTTCCACGCCGACTCGTTTATGCGCCCTATGGCCATGACCGGGCGCAATGGCGTTCAGCTCAGCGAATTCTGGCAAGATCGGCCCAAAGCGTATCTCGCCGTCACCATGCCCGAATTCCCGAATCTGTTCATGCTTAACGGCCCCAATGGACCCGTGGGAAATTTCTCCCTGATTGATATCGCCGAACACCAGTGGGGCTACGTCGAACGCCTGATGGCGCGCCTTGATGTCGATGACTGCAGCGAAATCGTACCGAGCATGGCGGCTATGAATGCCTTCGAAGCCGAGCGCGTAGAGGCCGCAAAACATACCGTATGGTACCGCGGCGGCTGCGTCAGCTGGTATCTTGATGCCGAGGGCATTCCTTCCAGCTGGCCGTGGAACTTTCAGCGTTTCGTGGATTGCATGGCAGAGCCTGATTGGGACGCCTTCAACCTGCCGGCACCGGCAACTGCCGAATGAGCAACAACCGCAAAGGCTGGGCCGCTCTACTCGCCGAACTGGGAGCGCGCAGCGATGCTGCTGAGGCCATGGGCGGAGATGCGCGCATCGCGCGTCAGCACGCGCGAGGACGACTAACTGCCCGAGAGAGAATTACCGCCCTCACAGATACAGACTCATTCCGCGAATATGGCCTGCTGGCCGGAGGGCATTCACCTCACGGAGCGCCACCCGTGCCAGCGGACGGCTTAGTCGGCGGCGTTGCCCGCATTGATGGCCGCAACGTGGTCCTGTTGGTCGAAGATTTCACCGTGCAGGGAGGCTCCATCGGCCACCCCAATGCAGCCAAACGCGCCCGGCTGGTTCGTCTGGCCCTTGAAATACATAGCCCTCTGCTGATCTTGCTGGACGGCGCCGGCGAACGCGCCAGCAATCAGGCAGAACGCTATCCCCACGCGCCGGGCGACCTGCAACTGCTTGCTGATATTCAGGGTGCAATCCCGGTTGTGGCGCTGGTGCTGGGCACATCAGCCGGCCATGGCGCACTGGCGGCGATGTTCGCGGACCTTGTCATCATGCACCGGGACAGCGCCCTGTTCAGCGCCGGCCCGCCGTTGGTAAAGGCGGCCATGGGCATTGATACCACAGCCGAAGAACTTGGTTCGGCGCAAATGCACACCCGTGAAAGCGGTGTTGCACACTTGTGCTGCGACACGGAACAGGCGTGTTTCGACAGCGCGCGACGCTTCCTGATGCTGACCTGTGAACCGGGCGCAGAGGAACAATCCGGCGCAAAATCGGCACTAACCCCGCGCCCAAGCTTGGGAGACGAACCCCCAGCGCATGCAGTCACCTCGCACAATGATGCGCTGCTTGACATCATCCCGCCCGAGGTGTCCCAGCCTTACGACATGCGCAAGGTGCTCGCAGAAATTACCGACCCCGACAGCCTGTTGGAACTACAACCGGATTTTGGCCGCACATTGATCACCGCGCTGGCCACCATCGGCGGCCAGCGCTGTATGATTGTCGCCAATCAGCCGGCCGTGCAAGCCGGTGCAATCACGCGCCAAGCGGCAGAGAAAGCGTGCCATTTTATCGACTTGGCACATCGCTTCGCCCTGCCGTTAGTCGCGCTGGTCGATAACCCAGGCGTTATGCCAGGGCCCGCCGCAGAACGCTCCGGTGTGCTGCGCGCTGCGGGCAAGATGTTTCTCGCACAGCGGCACTTCCGCGGCCGCAAAATTATCGTCACCCTGCGCAAAGCGTTCGGTTTCGGCAGTTCCGTCATGGGCATGAACCCCTGGGACCGCCAAACCATAAGCCTCGCGTTCCCCGGTGTCAGCCTGGGTGGCGTGCCGGCCCTTGGAGCCGCCGCCGCGACCGGGGCCGATGCGGCTGAAGCCAGCGCGCTGCAGGCTCGACAAAGCGGTGCTTGGGCGGGGGCAGACAGTATGGCTTTTGACCGGGTTATCGACCCACGAAACTTACGCGGTGAACTTATTCAGGCGCTGCTGAGCTGATTAGATCGCGGGCAGCCGCGCCCGCTTGCGGTATACTGCCGCGCAATGACCTCTCCCCTGTCCATCTTGCAATCCGTTTTCGGCTACCCCGCCTTCCGCTCGCTACAGGAAAGTGTGGTGGAGCAAGTCGTCAGCGGCGGCGATGCGCTGGTGCTGATGCCAACAGGTGGAGGCAAATCCCTCTGCTATCAAGTGCCGTCCCTGGTGCGCCCCGGTTGTGGCATTGTTATCTCGCCGCTGATCGCGCTCATGCAAGATCAGGTTTCGGCCCTGTGTGAACTTGGGGTGCGCGCTGCGTACCTGAATTCGACGTTGGCCCCGGGCGAGGCCATGGTGGTTGAGTCCGCACTGCTACGAGGTGATCTCGACCTGCTCTATATTGCACCCGAACGGCTGGTGCAGAGCCGTATGCTCGGGCTCATCGAACAGGCTGAAATCGCTCTCTTCGCCATCGACGAGGCGCACTGCGTCTCGCAATGGGGGCATGATTTTCGCGCCGACTACCTGCAACTGAATCTGTTGCACGAGCGCTTCCCCAACGTGCCACGTATCGCCCTGACAGCCACCGCCGACGCGCGTACCCGGCAGGAAATAGTCACCCGGTTGAATCTGGTAGAGGCCGAGCATTACATCGCCGGCTTTGATCGTCCCAACATCCGTTACCGCATTACCCTGAAGCAGACCCCGAAACAACAGTTGCTGCGCTTTCTGAAGACCGAGCATCACCGGGACGCAGGCATTGTGTATTGCCTGTCGCGCAAAAAGGTCGAGGAAACAGCACTAGCATTACAACAGGCCGGTTACCATGCACTGCCCTACCATGCTGGCCTGCCTGCCGCGCTGCGCAGCAGTCATCAGGCTCGCTTTTTGCGCGAGGAGGCGGTGATCATGGTTGCCACCATCGCCTTTGGCATGGGCATCGACAAACCGGACGTGCGCTTTGTGGCCCACCTGGACTTACCGAAAACCATCGAGGCCTACTATCAAGAGACCGGGCGCGCCGGGCGTGATGGCCTGCCCGCCGACGCCTGGATGGTATACGGCCTGCAGGACGTGCTGAAGCTGCGCCAGATGATGGGGCAGTCCGAGGGCAGCGAGGAGCACAAACGCGCCGAGCAGCAGCGCCTGAACGCGATGCTTGGGCTGTGCGAGATCACCAGCTGCCGGCGCCAGGCGCTACTGCATTATTTTGGCGACACGCTCATACAGCCCTGCGGCAACTGCGACACCTGCCTTGAGCCTGTGCCTACATGGGACGGCACCGAAGCCGCACGCATGGCACTCAGCGCGGTGTATCGCACGGGGCAGCGCTTTGGCGTCAATCACTTGATTGATGTGCTGCGAGGCGCCGAGAACGATCGAATCTTCCAGTACGACCACCACTGCCTGCCAACCTTTGGCATCGGCAAGGCGCTGGACAATCACCAGTGGCGCTCAGTGTTCCGCCAGCTGGTTGCGAGGGGTTACTTGCGCGCAGACATTGAACTCTTTGGCGCGCTGCACTTGGAGGACCAATGCCGACCGCTCCTGCGCGGTGAGGAAACGCTTGAACTGCGGCGCGACCTGGCCCGGCCCGCAGCGCGCCAGCAGACCAAGCAGCGCTTACCTGACGATATCGATACTGCGTTGTGGGAAGCGCTGCGCGAATGCCGGCGCAGCCTGGCAGAAGCGCAGGGCATACCGCCCTACATCATATTTCATGACCGCACCCTGCAGGAAATGTGCACCGCGCTACCGCGTACCGTGCAAGCCTTCGGTGCCCTGAGTGGGGTCGGTGAACGCAAACGGGAAAAATACGGCGTGGACTTCCTGCAGGTCATAGAACGCCACGTGCAAGGCGGCACCGGATAGCGGCCACCCGGTGGATCGCCACCCGGTGGATCGCCACCCGGTGGATCGCCACCCGGTGGTCCGCCACCCGGTGGTCCTCCACCCGGTGCATAGCCACTATAGTTGCGCCGCTCGCGCCTTTTTCCTACTCTGGTTGTTTTTGTACACAGGACACGATGATGAGCAACAGCAAGATACCCCGCTCCAATGAAAACGACTACAGCCGGGAAATCGTCGATGAACGGCAGGCGTTTATCGAACAAAAGACCTCAGCAAAACTCAAGCACACGCGCCAATTCTCCTTCGACCCGGAAGCCATGTCCGGCAACATCGAAAACTTTTTTGGCGTTGCGCAGGTGCCTATCGGCTTGGCCGGCCCTCTGCTGATTGACGGCGAGCATGCTCAGGGCGAGTTTTATGTGCCCATGGCAACCGTCGAGGGCACCATGTTGGCCAGTTACAATCGCGGCATGAAGGTGATCCGGGAAAGCGGCGGCGTCAAAACCACAGTGTGTGGTGAGGCGATGCAGCGAGCCCCCTGCTTCGTCTTCCGGGATGCACGGGATGCGCGCGACTTCAACCTCTGGCTGGTTGACCATTTCGAACAAATCAAGGCCGTCGCTGAAACAACCACCTCGGTAGGCAAGCTGCAGGAAATCGAGCACTACATCGCTCACAACATGGTTTTCACCCGCTTTGATTACACGACTGGCGACGCCGCTGGGCAGAACATGACCAGTAAAGCCACCTTCGTCGCCTGCGAATGGATTCGCGAGCACTTTCCCAAAATGCGCCACTATCTGCTTTCAGGAAATTTCGACACCGAGAAGCGCACCTCTTCAGTGAATTCACTGAAAGGCCGAGGCCGGCGCGTCACTGCTGAAATCACGGTTCCCCGTGACGTATTGCAATCACACCTGAGAATTACACCCGAAGCCATGCACTACGGCTGGGGCATCACCACCGTGGCATCCTTTCTAACCCATTCATCCAACAACGCGGCACACCCCGCGAATGGACTCGCTGCGCTGTATTTAGCCACCGGCCAGGACATCGCCAATATTGGCGAGTCAAACCAGTGCAGCGTGTACACCCGTGTTACCCGCGAAGGCGACTACTTTTTCTCGATAACGCTGCCGGCCTTGATTCTGGCCACCTATGGCGGCGGCACCAATCTGCCCACACAGCGTGAGTGCCTGGAAATCATGGGCTGCCACGGCCAGGGTAAAGCCCTGAAACTGGCAGAGATTGCCGCAGGGCTGGTAGTCGCAGGCGAACTCTCATTGGGAGCGGCCACCCGCGTGGACAAGGATACCCGCCAGAACGAGTGGGTAAACGCTCATGAGCGTCTGGGACGCAATCGCTGAGCCAAACAGGAGCCTACCGGGTACCACACCCGGCAGACGCCTCACCACTTGTTGAATAGTTGAACCAAGCTCTGTGGCCTGCTACTGCACATCCCGGCTGGATTGAAATGCTGTACCGGAGATCTGGCATCCCGGCGGCTGGCTACTAAGATGAGTGTATTAGCGCCAGTAAGCGCTCATCCCACGAGATTAGAGCATGACAACAGAAACCGATAACAAAGCCCGCGTACGCCAGTTTCTCAGTGATTTAAGCGCCGGGAACGTGAATGCGGTCGTCGCTGCCTACGCCAAAAACGGCAGTGTCGAAACCATGGGGGCTACTCTGATCTCCGGCACAACTGATTTCACAGACCTGCAGCAGGCCATCAGCAGCATTATTCAGGTGTTCCCCCAAGGCCTGCGTTTTACCATCCACGGTATGGTGGCGGAAGGCGAAAAGGTGGCCGTTGAGGCCTCCAGCGAGGGCGAACACAGCTCAGGCCAAACCTACAGCAACGACTATCACTTTTTGTTCGAATTCGATAAAGGCCTGCTCGTTAAACTCACCGAATACATGGACACAGAACAGGTCACGGATGTGCTCTGCGGCGGCCAGCGGCCCCCTTACCCACTAGACTGAGTACGATGCCTCTCAAGGCATTTGTGTCCGGCCAGTGAGCGAATTACACTGGGGTTTTCCTGAGTACTGAACAGCATGAGCCAACCTCTGCACCCTGCCACACGCAGCCAGCGGCTACTCGCCGGCATAGAGCGCATTGGCAACCGCCTCCCCGACCCTGCCATGCTGTTTGTCGCCCTGCTCTTTATCACCTGGGCATTGTCACTGGTATTTTCCCAATTTGAATACGGCCTGATAGATCCACGAAGCGGCGAACCGCTGCGCGTGGTGAACCAATTCTCAGCCACCGCCATGACACAGTTTCTTTCGGACATGGTGACCACCTTTTCCCACTTTCATCCGATCGGTGTCGTGCTGGTCGCAATGCTGGGTATCGGTGTCGCTGAGCACACCGGCTTTATCAACTCCACCTTACGCGCCATGCTGGGGGTGACCGCGCGTTGGCTGCTAACCCCCATGGTTATCGTCGTTGGCATTGTCAGCCATACAGCGGCAGATGCCGGTTACGTGCTGGTCATACCTCTGGGCGGCATTATTTTCCACGCCGCGGGGCGACATCCATTGGCAGGGATCGCGGCGGCGTTTGCCGGCGTGTCCGGTGGCTATTCCGCCAACTTCGTCCCCTCCTCTGTTGACCCGATGCTGCAAGGGATTACGCAATCCGCGGCGCAGATCATTGACCCCTCTGTCGTGCTTAACCCGCTGAATAACTATTTCTTCACGGCGGCGTCTTCGCTGTTGATAGTGCTAGTGGGCTGGCTTGTAACAGACCGTTATGTCGAACCGCGCCTGCGACACAGCCCGATCGATGACGACGTCGCTGACGAAACAGGCATGCAAACGCTGGGGGACGTTGAGCGTCGAGCACTGCGCTGGGCACTGTGGAGCATGCTTGCGGCCATCGCCTTACTCTGCATGAGCGCGCTCCCGGAGACCTCCGCTTGGCGCGGCCCAGAAGGATTGCTCACCGAAAATGGTGCACCGTTGATGGCGTCGATTGTACCGCTGATATTCCTGCTGTTTCTGCTGCCGGCAGTGGTGTATGGCATCATGGCAGGCACTGTGACGAGCAGCAAAGACGTGATCGAAGGCATGACCAAGAGCATGCAGACCATGGCTTACTACTTGGTCATTATGTTTTTCATTGCACAGTTTATCTACGCCTTCACGGCGTCAAACCTGGGCATTCTACTGGCTGTCAAAGGCGCTGAAGGCTTGCAGGCACTCGGGCTTCCGGGAGCTTTAACCATTTCCGGTATCGTACTACTCACCGGCTTACTGAACCTTTTCGTAGGCTCTGCGTCTGCAAAGTGGGCACTGCTCGCGCCCATTTTAGTGCCCATGCTAATGAAATTAGGCGCCTCTCCAGACCTCACTCAGGCGGCTTACCGCATCGGCGACTCGACCACCAACATCATCACGCCGTTAATGCCCTATTTCCCTTTGGTGGTGGTGTACTGCCAGCGTTACATTCGTAGCGCTGGAATTGGCACGGTCACGGCACTCATGCTGCCCTACTCGGTGACCTTCATTGTCCTGTGGACCTTGTTTTTATTAGGTTACTGGGCGCTGGGGATCCCATTGGGGCTACAGTCAAGCTACACCTACTGAGGAACAGGCGGCAGCGCTTGTTGTTCTTGCTGTGCCGCCCACAGTGCCGCGTAACGCCCGCCGGCTGCCAGCAACTGTCGGTGGCTGCCCTGCTCCACTATGTTGCCTTGATCAAGAACCAGAATGCTGTCGGCATCGACCACGGTCGACAAGCGGTGCGCGATCACCAAACTCGTGTGATCCAGTGCAATCTCGCGTAACGCCGCCAGAATAGCCTGCTCTGATCGGCTGTCCAAGCTTGAGGTCGCTTCATCAAAGACTAAAATCGGCGGCCGCTTAAGAATGGTGCGCGCAATGGAAACCCGCTGTTTCTCACCACCGGACAGCTTCAACCCGCGTTCCCCGACGCGCGTTTGCCACCCGTCTGGCAATTGCGCCAAGAACTCGTCCAAATGTGCCATGCGCACGGCATCAGCGACTTCTTCGTCGCTGGCATCCGGTTTACCATAGCGGAGGTTTTCCAGCAGTGTGTCGTTAAAGAGCACTGTGTCCTGCGGTACAATGCCAATCGCTTGACGCAAGGACGCGCGCGTCACGCCCGCAATGTCCTGGCCGTCTATGAGAATGCGCCCGGCGGTAGGGTCGTAAAACCGAAACAACAACTTCACCAGCGTTGACTTCCCCGCACCACTGGCGCCCACCACAGCGACTTTTCTACCCGGAGCCACGTCAAAGCTGACTGCATCCAGAATGCTGCGCTGCGCCTGATAACGGAAACTGACACCCTCAAACCGAATACCACCGCCGCGAACGGTTAACGCAGGCGCGTCTGGAATGTCTGCCAGTTCAGGGCGCACCTCGAGCAAATCAAACAAACGCTCGATATTCGCCATGGCGCCCTTCATTTCACGGTATACAAAGCCGAGAAAGCCCAGTGGCAGGAATAATTGAATCATGTACTGGCTGATTAGAACAAAGTCGCCGAGGGTAATGACTCCAGTACGCACCTGGTAGACCGCCAGGCCGATCATGCTGGTTTGCGCCAGTGCGATAATGAGTGCCTGCCCGCCATTCAAGCCAAACAAAGAGAGCCGATTGCGACGTCGCGCCTGCTCCCAGCGTTCGAGGTCAACGTCGTAACGCTGAGCCTCAAAGCGCTCATTACCAAAGTACTTTACCGTTTCAAAATTCAGCAGGCTGTCGACCGCGCGAGTATTGGATACTGAATCGGCCTCATTCATCTCGCGGACAAAACGTGTCCGCCATTCGGTGGCTCCAAATGAAAACCAGCCATAAGCAATAACCGAGGCCAGCGTCACCAGCGCATAGCTGGGGCCGTAGTTGACCAAAAACACACTCACAACCACCGCAATTTCAAACAAGGTGGGCACAATATTGAACACCATGAAACGCAGCAAGAAACTGACCCCACTGGTGCCCCTCTCGATGTCCCGGGCAAGGCCACCCGTGCGTCGTTCAAGGTGAAAACTGAGATCCAGCTGGTGTACATGTCGAAATACCGTGAGCCCAAGCGTGCGCATCGCACGTTCCGTCACGCGCCCGAACAAGGTATCGCGCAATTCGCCAAACAGCACACTCGATAACCGGGCAAGGCCATAGGCCGCCACCAGAACGACAGCAACGTGCCCGGCTAATTGCACGCCACTGTCGACGTTTAAACCGTCCACCAAATGCTTCATGATGAAAGGAATGACCAGCATGGCGCCTTTGGCCAGCAGCAGGCAACCCATCGCCAACGCGATACGACGACGGTGATCACGCAGATAAGGCCACAGGCGCGGCAAAATGGACCAATCAAGCCGTTGGCCGGGCTCGGCGTCAGTACTGGGGCGCATAAGAGAGATTAGCCTTCTAGCAGATGGCGGAAATGTTCCGGCAGAAACCCACGATACTGCATAAAGCGCATTCTGCGGGCCTTTTCCTTTTGCCGACGCTGATAGGCCGTACGACGGGCGTCACTCGTTAACCTCTCGTCGCCAAGCTCGCCCGCCGCTGGCTCAAGAAGGCCATCCAGATGGCCGAATTTCCGCTCGTAGGCAGCCGCGGCCGCGGCAGACCAATCCGGCGCGACCGAATCGAGCGCAGACAGAATAAGTGCCTGGCTCAACCCCCGGTCTCGCATTTCCTGACGCACCCGATTTGGCCCGTAACCTCGCCCAATCCGTTGCCGCAACAGGCTTTCCGCGAAACGCACATCGCTCTGCAAGTTCTCCTTGCTGAGTTGGTCCAGGACGGCAGCGATCAGCTCAGTGTCGGCAAAACGACGCTGTAGTTTGAGCTCCAATTCGCTGCGTGCATGTTCACGACGCGCCAGTAAATTCATCGCCGCGATACGCACATCCACGCGGGTTGGCACGACTGTTTTACCCGCTGTGTCAGTTTCGGGGGGGGACTGCTGTGAAGTTTCAGACATGGTGACCATCATAACGCGCGCCACTCACACTGTGATGGTAAAAAATGGTGCCGGCAACGCGAGAGTGGGGTTGAGTGGAACCCGGCACCCAAAAAAGCCCGACGAGCCCCCGAGGGCTCGCCGGAGACCGCTACTCGTCGTCAGGCTGACCAGCATCAACCGCCTCGGCGGTGCTATTAGCGGGTGGATTGGCAGCAGCCATGGTTTGCCGACGAATCTCAGCTTCAATCTCGTTGGCAGTCTCCAGGTTTTCTTCCAGGAAGCGCGCTGCATTGGCCTTACCCTGGCCGATTTTGTCCCCTTTGTAGGCATACCACGCGCCGGCTTTATCGATCAGGTTCAACTTAACGCCCCAGTCGATGACCTCGCCCATGTGGTAAATACCTTTGCCATACATGATCTGGAATTCGGCCTGCTTGAAGGGCGGTGATACCTTGTTCTTGACCACCTTGACCCGCGTTTCGTTGCCAACGACCTCGTCACCTTCTTTCACAGCGCCAATACGACGGATATCCAGACGAACCGATGCGTAGAATTTCAGCGCGTTCCCGCCAGTGGTGGTTTCCGGGCTGCCAAACATCACACCGATCTTCATGCGGATTTGGTTGATGAATATGACCAGACAATTACTGTGCTTGATGGCGCCGGTGAGCTTGCGCATCGCCTGGCTCAGCAAGCGGGCCTGCAGGCCAACGTGGGAGTCACCCATTTCGCCCTCAATTTCGGCCTTAGGGGTAAGCGCCGCCACGGAATCGATGACGAGCACATCAACCGCACCCGAGCGCACGAGCATTTCGGCGACTTCCAGCGCCTGTTCACCCGTGTCGGGCTGGGACAGAAACAGATCGTCGACGCGCACACCCAGTTTTTCGGCATAGCTGGGATCGAGCGCATGCTCTGCATCGATAAAGGCAGCGGTGCCGCCGGCCTTCTGTGATTCGGCAATCACCTGCAGCGTCAACGTGGTTTTACCGGATGACTCAGGGCCGTAGATTTCGCAGATCCGCCCTTTGGGCAGGCCGCCAATCCCGAGCGCGATATCCAGGCCGAGAGAGCCGGTAGAGATCGCCGGGATGGCCACGCGCTCGGAGTCGCCCATACGCATGACAGTGCCCTTGCCGAATTGGCGTTCGATCTGGCTGAGGGCTGCATCCAGTGCTTTCTGTTTGTTGGCGTCCATAGTCGACGACTCCTTTCATTAAGTGCCTGAGTGGCGGGGGTAAATGAGGGCCGACCTGCCCGGCCCAACTACTGTATATATACTCAGTGTAGCGACAGGAAAAAGCAAGCCCCCTGAGTAGCCAAATGCGCCCACTGCCGATAAACCTGTACACATAGGCTACAGGTTATAACGGTCATCCCTTAACCGACATGCGGCCCTCGCCACTGAGAACGTAGCCTACGCTGCCAACATTAGCGCAGAGGCCGCCGGTAAAACCGCAGATGCGGGTGGAGCATCGCCCAGCCTTGGCGTAACATTCTCCGCTTGTTGGTTAACTCTGGTTGCATCATGTCCGCCCCCGTCATTCCCGACCGCCCACTGCTGGAACGCTGGCTGAATGCCAGCGCCGTGGAGAGCTACCTGTGCGAACATTGCGACAACCTGCACATCAGCGAAATTCGCTCACAAGAAGGCGTATTGGACAGCCGGCTGATCCCGGAAAGTTTTGGGCTGCTGTTTACCACCGAGCTGGAAATTCGCCCCATGGCTCTACTCGCATTGTCTGCCGACCTGGGGCGCTTGAATATGGAGTACCCCACGCTCAAGCTGTTTCTTGATGTAGTCGACGATGCCACGCCCCAACTGGTCTCTGCCGCCATCTTCCCAGGCAATGCAGGGGTCACCGAAACCCAGTTCAATCATTTTGTCGCGATGACCATGCAGGCCATGCTGCAACTTTCCGAGGAGTGCTTGCGATTGGATTATCTGTTTTCGGAAGATGGCTCCACGCGCCAGCGGCCTCGATCCGTGGTGCACTGAGTCACAAGCCCACCCCCTAGCGACAGGCTACGCAGATACCATGAACAGCGATAATAGCGCCGCCCACACGCCCATGATGCAGCAGTACTTCAAAATCAAGGCGCAGCATCCGCGTGATATGGTGTTTTACCGCATGGGTGACTTCTACGAGCTGTTTTTCGACGATGCCAAGCGCGCTGCGGAACTGTTAGATATCACACTCACTGCACGCGGCAAGTCGGGCGGCGAACCTATTCCGATGGCGGGCGTGCCGTATCATGCGGCCGAAGGCTATCTGGCACGGCTCGTGAGAGGCGGCGTATCGGTGGCCATCTGCGAGCAAGTCGGCGACCCTGCCACCAGCAAGGGGCCGGTTGATCGCCAGGTGGTACGGGTGGTGACGCCCGGCACTTTGAGCGATGAGGCCCTGCTGGATGCGCGCGCGGACAATCTGCTGCTCGCCGTTAGCCAGCACCGCGATCATTTTGGTGTGGCGTGGCTGGACCTCGCCAGTGGGCGTTTCCGTGTGCTTGAAGTTACTGGTGATGAAGCCCTGGCCAGTGAATTGCAGCGCTTGAACCCGGCTGAGATTCTGTACCAGGACACAATGACGCTGCCGCTGATCACGACCCGGCGTGGCGCACGCGCCCAACCGAGCTGGGAGTTCGACCAAGACAGCGCGCGCCGCGCCCTCAATCTCCAGTTCCAGACCCATGACCTGCAAGGTTTTGGCTGTGACACCCTGAGGCTGGCACTCGGCGCCGCCGGCTGCTTGCTGCAGTACGTTAAAGATACCCAGCGCAACAACCTGCCGCACATCCGCAGCATCGCCCACGAAAACCGCGCGGAGAGCGTTATCCTCGACGCCGCAACCCGGCGCAATCTCGAAATCGACCGCAATCTCACGGGCGGGGATGAGCACACGCTGCTGTCTGTTATGGATTACTGTGTCACTGCCATGGGCAGCCGGCTGCTACGCCGCTGGCTGCACCGCCCGCTCACCGACATTGGCGTGCTGCAGGCGCGCCAGGCCGCCATTGCCAGTTTGTGTACCGAGTTTCGCTACGAGCCTGTACAGACCGCATTGAAGCCTGTGGGTGATATGGAGCGCATCCTCAGCCGGGTCGCCTTGCGCTCTGCGCGCCCTCGCGACCTCACCCGCCTGCGCAGCTCGTTGGCCGCACTCCCGGCATTGCGACTCGCCGTTGCCGCCTGCACCGCGCCACGCCTTGGCGAGCTGTCGGTACAGACTGCCGAGTACCCGGTACTGTGCACGCTGCTTGAGCGTGCAATCTGCGACAGTCCGCCGGTCGTCATCCGTGAAGGCGGCGTGATTGCCAGTGGTTATGATGCCGAGCTCGACGAGCTGCGCCGCATCAGCAGCAATGCCGGTGACTATTTGCTGGAGATCGAAACCCGCGAACGCGCTGCCACCGGCATCAGTACGCTAAAAGTGGGCTACAACAGGGTGCACGGCTATTACATCGAAATCAGCCGCGCCCAGTCCGACCGCGCGCCGGACACCTACCAGCGGCGGCAAACCCTGAAGAACGCCGAGCGCTTCATCACGCCTGAACTCAAAACTTTCGAAGACAAAGCACTCTCGGCTCGCAGCCGTGCCCTGACCCGGGAAAAAGCCCTCTATGAAGCGCTGTTAGAGCGATTGAACGAAGATCTAGCCCCCTTACAAGACAGCGCCGCAGCGGTCTCCGAGCTCGATGTGCTCGGCACCCTGGCCGAGCGCGCAGCAAGCCTGCGCCTGTGCCAACCTGAATTTACCGAGGAGCAGGTCTTTGAGGTAGAGCGAGGGCGGCACCTGGTGGTGGAGCAAGTTCTGGAAGAGCCCTTCATTGCCAATGACACCTGCCTCAATAACCAACGCCGTATGCTATTGATTACAGGCCCCAATATGGGCGGCAAATCGACCTACATGCGCCAGAATGCGCTAATAGCCCTGCTCGCCCATGTCGGCAGCTTTGTGCCTGCAGAGCGTGTTCGGTTGTCCCCTATCGACCGCATTTTCACGCGAATTGGCTCATCCGATGACCTCGCCGGCGGGCGTTCGACCTTTATGGTGGAGATGACCGAAACGGCAAACATACTGCACAATGCTTCCGAGCGCAGCCTGGTGCTGATGGATGAAGTGGGCCGCGGCACAAGCACCTTCGATGGGCTAAGCCTGGCCTGGGCGGCCGCGGTCCAGCTAGCCCGCGAAGTGCGCGCCTTTACCCTCTTTGCTACTCACTATTTTGAGCTCACTGCGCTGCCCGATGAATGCCCAACCATGGCCAACGTGCACCTTGATGCTACCGAGCATGAGGATCACGTGGTGTTTTTGCACAACATTCAGGAAGGCCCGGCCAATCGCAGCTTCGGCCTGCAAGTGGCCAAACTAGCGGGTATTCCGGACCCGGTACTGCGCGCCGCACGGACAAAACTACGCGCTCTGGAGCGCGCACCGGCGCGGCAGGAACACGGTCGCCCACCCGCTCAAGTAGAGCTGTTTGCCGCTGCCGATCCGCACCCGGTGGTAACGTTGCTGGAAACCATCGATCCGGATAACCTCAGCCCACGTGATGCTCTGGCACTCCTGTATGAGTTGCACTCCAAACTCAGCTGAGGAGGAAACCACCCCGCTAGAGGCAGAAGGCGCAAAGAGACGGTCACTATCGAGGCAAAGGCGTAAACACCGGCATTGCAACCCTTTAAAACTCGGCGCGCAGCGGGTAAACTTCGCCCCCAAACCAGCGCCCAAGGGGCAGAAGAGGCAAAACTGGCATGACTTTTGTAGTTGGCGAACAATGTATCAAGTGCAAACACACAGACTGCGTGGAAGTGTGCCCCGTTGACTGCTTCTATGAGGGCCCCAACTTTTTGGTCATTCACCCGGACGAGTGTATCGACTGCGCGCTGTGCGAGCCCGAGTGCCCGGTTGACGCCATTTATTCGGAAGACGAATTACCCGAAGACCAGCTGGTCTTTCTAGAGCTTAATGCCGAGTTGGCAGAAATTTGGCCCAACATTACTGAAATGAAGGGTGCTGCTGAAGACGCCGAGGAATGGGCCCACAAGCCCAACAAATTGGCACTGCTTGAGCGCTAGGCAACCCAGCCGACGGCATTCAGGCCATACGCGCCGAGCGATAATGCCCTAACGGAATAACGCGTCACCTGTAAGGCCTTGCATTTCCATGATGTGCCGCAGACGGCGCAGCGCCTCCACCTGGATCTGCCTGACCCTCTCCCGAGTCAGGCCGATTTCTCGCCCCACCTCTTCCAGAGTGCCGCTTTCGTGGCCACGCAAACCGAAGCGACGGGTGACCACCTCGCGCTGCCTTTCGCTCAGCTGGTCCAGCCACGGACTGATACTGTCGCGGATGTCGTCTTCCTGCAGCAGTTGCGACGGGTCGGTATCGCCTGAATCGGCAATCGTCTCGAGCAACACTCGATCGGAGTCTGCGCCGGCCGGCCCGTCAATAGAAGTGACCCGCTCGTTCAGCCCCAACATGCGCTTAACGTCACCTGCCGGGCGATCCAGCAGGCGGCCGATATCCTCTGCCGTGGGCTCATGGTCCAGCTGTTGTGTCAGCTCACGCGCAGCACGTAAATAAACATTAAGCTCTTTCACTACGTGAATAGGCAGGCGAATGGTGCGTGTCTGATTCATAATGCCGCGCTCAATGGTTTGACGAATCCACCATGTCGCGTAGGTTGAAAACCGGAAGCCGCGCTCCGGATCGAATTTCTCCACCGCGCGAATCAAGCCCAAGTTGCCCTCCTCGATGAGATCGAGAAGGCTCAGGCCGCGGTTGATATAGCGGCGAGATATCTTCACCACCAAACGCAGGTTACTTTCGATCATGCGGCAGCGAGCCGATTCATCACCCTGCAAGGCAAGCCTCGAAAAGTACTTCTCTTCGTCGGCCGTTAGCAGCGGCGAAAAACCAATTTCATTGAGATACAACTGAGTGGCATCCAGTGATTTTTGACCACTGTGGGCAGCCCGGGCCTGATCGAAGGCGAGTGTGTCTTCGTCGGCTTGATCGCTTTCATCAACCTGAGAGAGCAAGCCCTCAGAGCCCGAGTCATCTTCGGCTTCTTTGCCAGATTCCCCTGCCAGGGTTGAGTATGGCGGTTCGTCGTTGTCGTGCACTGCGCTTGGCGCCCTGCGTTGCCGGGCCGCTTTTCTTATTTCGACTTCCATGCCACACCTCGGATCGCCCCGCAGAGCGGAGTGAATTGTCGCCGGTCTGACAGATTACCCCATGGGGATGCGTGCTTACAAGACGCCTAGCGCCGAGGCAACAATTGGATGGGATCTATCGGCTTGCCCTCCTTACGGATCTCAAAATGCAGTTTTACCACGTCGGTTCCGGTGCTCCCCTTCTCAGCAATTTTTTGCCCGGCGGACACGCGTGCGCCCTCCGCAACGAGCAGGCGATCGTTATGCCCGTAGGCGCTAAGGTAAACATCGTCATGCTTGATAATCAACAGCTCACCAAAGCCGACAATTCCCGTACCGGCATACACCACATCACCCGCCGCCACCGCCACCACGGGCTCGCCGCGCCGGCCACCAATATCGATCCCCTTGTGAACAGTGGCGGAGTAGCCCCGTGTCACCGGGCCCTGAGAAGGCCAGCGCCATGCGCCTACGGGTGCCAGTGGCGGTGCAGGCTTGCTGGCCGCCGCCAACGGTAGCGCTGGCGTGCGAGGAGACGGTGCCGGCACATTAGCAGGCGCAGCCATGGGCGATGTGACAGTTGGACTGTGAGAGGGCGAAACGGCGGGGAACGCAACGGCAGGTGACGGCGTGGCTGCGCCGGCCGGGGGCGCAGAGCGTGCAGGCGGGGATGGTGAGGGCTCAGACAGTGGCGCTGAAGCTACAGGCTGCCCACGCCCAGGCCTGACAATCAAACTCTGCCCCGGATATATGATGTAAGGCGGCGCAATCCCGTTGGTAGCCGCCAGGGTGCGGTAATCAACCCCAAACCGGAAGGCGATGGCGTACAGTGTATCGCCCAGACGCACGCTATAGCGCTCTGACGCAACGCTGCCGACCGAAGCAGGCGACTGGCGGTTTTCAATCGGTGCAGGGCTCCCGCTGGCGCAGCCCGCCAGAACCAGCACGCTACAGATCAGCCCGATAGGTGCGCGCCACCAAACCCCCGGGGCGACTGACGAAGCCTCAGCGGGGCGCTTAACTTTCACCCCAGCGCCTCTCAATCAGCCAAACCAGTGCAAAACCAAACACCATTAACAGCGCACACACCGCTAGCGTGGGATCGCCTGCAAAATTCCAGGGCCAGACGGGGACCTGCTGTGCCGGCCGCGGCACGCCATCACTGCCTAAAACCCAATCAAGCGGGTGCTTCCAGGGCCAAACCACTAGCAGCGAGCCAAACAAAAAGCCCGTCAACAGCGCCATGGTTCCCGCATGAAAACGGCGTAACAACCAGTGCAATACCCGAGAAAAGCACATAAGCCCCAGTACCGCGCCCGTGGCAAAAACCAGCATAACGTCAAGTTCGAGGTTTTTGACCGCGTGCAGCACGGTGGCATACATACCCAACAGGATGAGAATAAAACTGCCGGATATCCCCGGCAGAATCATGGCGCAAATAGCGACAAAGCCGGCAATGAAAATAGCCGGCAACCCCATGGGCAACGACACCACCGGGCTGAGCGCAATGGCGGCCGCGGTGCATAAACCGACCAGCAGGCAGAGGCCTCTGGGAAAGCTCCAGTGTGGTACCTGACGCACTAGCACCAGCGCAGACGCCAGAATGAGCCCAAAGAAGAACGCCCACAAAGGCACCGGGTAGGTTTCCAGCAACCACGCCACAACTCTGGCGAGAGAGAGTATGCTGGTGGCAATGCCCGCACCCAGCGTGAACAGGAATGTGCCATCGACATGCGCCCAGGCAGCGCGCACTTCGCCTTGTGTCACCAGCTGCAAGCAGCGCAAATCGAAGGCCCGAATACTGGCAAGCAAGCGATCATATATTCCGGTAATGAACGCCATGGTGCCACCGGATACGCCCGGCACGATGTCCGCGGCGCCCATCAGCACCCCGCGAAGAAACACGCCAAAAGGTGTCATGTGATCATTTCACCGTCCCGGAACGCAGCGGCACAAAATTCACCGCCTCAACCAGACGTGTGTCATAGCCTTCACTGGTGCGGGTAATCACTTGCAGCTGCTGCAGCGAAGCGCCCACCGGAATCACCATGCACCCACCAAGCGCCAACTGCCGCAGCAAGTCTTCGGGAATGGTTTCAGGCGCAGCGGTACTGATGATGCCATCAAACGGGGCTGCCTCTTCCCAGCCCAGGCCACCATCAGCATGACTGAAGCGCACGTTGCGCAATTTCAGTTGCCGCAGCCGAGACCGGGCTTTGTCGAGCAAAGGCTTGATGCGCTCAATGCTCCACACCTCCTCCACCAATTGCGCCAGTACCGCCGTCTGATAGCCCGACCCGGTGCCAATTTCCAGCACCCGACTACGCGGGCCCTGCTCCAGTAACAACTCTGTCATACGAGCCACAATATAAGGCTGCGAAAGCGTTTGCTGAAAACCGATGGGTAGCGCGGTGTCTTCATAAGCCCTGTGCGCCATGGCTTCATCCAAAAACAGGTGACGGGGCGTACGGCGCATAACATCCAAAACGCGCTCATCCTGCACACCCTGCTCGGCAAGGCGGCGCACCAGCCGTTCGCGGGTGCGCTGTGAGGTCATCCCTATGCCCCTGAGATCGACGTTATTCACTGCGGCCCTCACGCTCTTGATATCCTTCCCTGTAATCGAGTAATTCCGCCAACAGCGCGGTGGCATAGCTACCCGGGGGCAGGCTGAATGTCAGCAACAGCGACGCATCATCACAAAAGTGCCACGAAAAGTCATCCGGCAACAGACGAGCCGAACGATAAGACAAGGCCAAGCCACACTGTTCGAGAAAAGTGCACACCGTCGCATCCGGCAACAGCAGCGCACGTTGGGCCGCTTCCACAGCGGGGCTTTGCAGGCTCACCCCCACCCCCCACAGCGGCAAGCCCGGGTGAACATCACCCGCAGCAGCTCGCGCCTGCAAATCGGCATCCAGAACGCTGCAGGGAAACACGCTGCGGCTACCGTGCAACATGCAGACATCGCCGTCTTGCAGCCGTTCCCATGCACCGGAAAGCACACGTTGCGCCAACAGGCGGTTGAATAAATCGCTACGCAACGCCGACAGAAAGAAGCCGCGTTTACTGTGGGTCAATTTGCGGGCCCCGCGTTCCATCCAATGCCGCGCCTGCAGCAGTGTTGCTCCGCCACGCCCAAACCGCTGCTCGGCAAAATAATTGGGTACACCTCGATCGCGAATGCGCTGCAGCGCGCCCAGAATTGTCGCGGGGTCACCCTCCAGCTGCCGTAAGCACAGCGCAAAGGTATTCGCCCGGTGCACCCCGCGTTTGAGTTTGCGCGAATGCCGCTGAGACACCAATAGCTCAACCTCGCCGGGCACATTCAGCCGCTGCCAGTCGGGCTCGGGCTTGCCCGCCATGCGTACGCTAACCCACTGGCGGGTCACTGCATGCCGGTCCTTGAGTCCACTATAGCCAATGTCACGCAACGGGATGCCCGCAAGAGCGGACACCCGCTCCAGCAGATCCGGGGTGGTCAGCCCCGTTTTTTCAAGATGCAAAAAGACGTGCTCCCCCTGGCCATCCGGCTCAAAGCCGAGCTGCTCATGGACCACAAAGTCCCCGGGTAGCGTGCGAATCACGGCGCTCGCTCTGGCCAGCGGGCCGCAGCGGGGAAGGTCCAGGCTCATGCGCGATCAGCGCCTTGCAGCAGCACCACGGCCTGCGCCGCGATACCCTCACCACGGCCGGTAAATCCCAGCCGCTCGGTGGTGGTTGCCTTGACATTGACCTGGCTCACTGCGGCCTGCAGGTCAGCGGCCAGGTTCCGCTGCATAGCCTCGACGTGCGCGGCCATACGAGGGGCTTCGGCAATCAGCGTGGCATCGAGGTTGACCAGCTGCCAGCCCAGCGCAGCGACCTGCTCAAACACGCGGCGCAGCAATATGCGGCTGTCGATGGCCGCGAAAGCGGGATCGGTGTCAGGGAAGTGGCGCCCGATATCACCCGCACCGATAGCGCCCAGCAGGGCATCGCAGATCGCGTGAATCAGCACGTCACCGTCAGAGTGAGCGACCAATCCCTGCGTGTGGGGGATACTCACGCCGCCCAGCACCACCACAGTACCGGGGCCAAAACGGTGTACATCGAACCCATGCCCAATACGCATTGCACACACCCCTGTTACCGCTACCTGAGACCTAAATAAAAACCTGCGAGCGCGAGATCACTGGCAACAGTCACCTTGAAGTTGCTCGGAGATCCCGGCACAACCAGCACCGGACAGCCACCCCACTCCATAGCCGATGCTTCGTCCGTCACCTCGACACCTGCCTGCAGCGCGCGCTGCATGACCGCCTGCAATTCCTGCAGCCGGAACATTTGCGGCGTTTGGGCGCGCCACAGGCCTTGACGGTCGACGGTGGCCTGCACCCTGCAGCCCGCGTCAACCCGCTTCAAAGTATCGACGACGGGTTCAGCGAGGAGCCCGCCGCAGGCCTGAGCCAACACTTGTGTGATCAGTCGCTCGCCATCAACGGCTGAGAGGCAAGGACGAGCGGCGTCATGCACTAGCACCCAATCATCCCCATATGCATTTTTTTGCAAACACCGCAGAGCCGCCAACACAGAGTCAGCGCGCCGGGCGCCCCCCTCCACAACCTGCACGCCCGCCTGCTCGCGGTAATAAGCTGCCGCTGGGTCGTTAGCCGCCAAAGCAATTACCACCCCCTGCAGGCCGGGCAGTGCCAGCAGCGCATCCAGGCTATGCTGTAACAAACTTTTACCGGCCAACTGCAGGTGCTGCTTGGGTTCACCACCCCCCATACGAGCGCCCGAACCCGCCGCAGGAATCACTCCCCAGCAGCGCGCACTCTCATTCATTCTGCAC
>JANQUV010000043.1 GCA_030730585.1 Haliea sp. | reverse complement strand
GGAAATGCAGGTGATGTTTGAGGAGATAATACCGCGCCTGCAAAACCCGCGCTTCTCGGCACCGGTCGAGTATGTGCGGGATTACTTCGTCAACAGTATCAAGGCGATGCCGCTGCAGTTTGACCCTGAGACCGCAGCCTAAAGCTGAGACTGCCTGCGCGTTTGCATCTTCAGTTCAGCCGAGGCACTGCCGCCAGCAGTGCCTGGGTGTAGGGGTGCTGCGGCGCGGTCAGGATTTGCTCCGCAGTACCCTGCTCAACCAGTTTTCCAGACTGCATCACCCCAACCTTGTGCGCCAGTGTGGGCACGATGGACAGGTCGTGGGTAATAAACAGGTAGGACACTCCGAATTCCCGCTGCAACTCTGCCAGCAGTTCCAACACTTCGGCACGAATCGAAACGTCCAGGGCGCTGGTGGGCTCATCGCAGATAATCAGCTGCGGGTTGACCGCCAGCGCCCGCGCGATAGCTATCCGCTGCAGCTGACCACCGGAAAACTCGTGGGGATAGCGGCGGGCGTGCTCGCCACCCAGCTGCACACGCTCCAGCAGTTCCTGGATGCGGGTGCTGCGCGCCTCCTCGGAGAGCGCGAGACCAAGGCTGATCATGCCCTCGGCGATAATGTCGCCCACCGTCATGCGCGGATTCATCGACGAGAACGGGTTCTGGAAAATCACCTGGATCTGCTTGCGATAGGGCAGCATGGCGCTGCGGCCGATGCCCTGTATGGCTTCGCCCCGGATCAGGATTTCGCCGCCGGCGATCTCTTCCAGGTTGAGAATTGCCCGGCCCAGGGTGGATTTGCCGCTGCCGGACTCTCCCACCAGAGCGAAGGTTTCGCCGCGGCCGATGGCCAGGGAGACACCGTCCACTGCCCGGGTGTAGTCGACGGTACGCTGCAGCAAACCCTTGCGGATGGGGAAGTGCACCTTGACGTCTTGCAGCACCAGCAGTGGCTCTTCCTCTGCGGCGGCGCGGAAGCGGCCGAGGTCGGGCAGGGCATCGATGAGCTTGCGGCTGTAGGCCTGCTGTGGGTTGTGGAAGAACTGCTTGACGCTGGCGCGCTCGATGAGTTCGCCCCGATACATCACCGCCACTTCATCAGCGGTGTTCTTGACCACGCCCATATCGTGGGTGATCAGCAGCACCGCCAGCTGGCGCGAGCGAGTCAGTTCGCGAATCAGATTCAGCACTTGCAGCTGGATGGTAACGTCGAGTGCCGTAGTGGGTTCATCGGCAATCAGCACATCCGGTTCGCAGGCCAGGGCCATGGCAATCATCACCCGCTGCTGCTGGCCGCCGGAGAGCTGGTGGGGGAAAAAGCCGAAACGCTGCTCCGGGTCGGGGATACCGACTTCGGTGAATAGCTGGACCACGCGCTGACGCAGAGCGGCGCCCCGCAGCGGCGTATGCAATTTCAGGGTCTCGGCCACCTGGGCCCCCGCGGTCTGCACCGGGTTCAGGGCGCTCATCGCGTTCTGGAAGATCATCGCCACCTTGCGCCCGCGGATTTCCTGCATCCGCGCTTCCGACAGGCCAAACAGGTCAGTGCCTTCGACGTCAACACTGCCGGAGCTGATCTTCAGGGCGTCTGGCAGCAGCCGCATGGCGGCCAGTGAGGTGACCGACTTGCCGCTGCCGGATTCGCCGACCAGGGCGAAGATCTGTCCCGCCTTGAGTTCAAAACTGATGCCCTTGACGATGGCCTCACCGCTGTCGGCCAGCACGACGGTGAGATCGGCGACTCGCATGCACACGCTGCCGGCAGCCAGCTGCTGCTTGAGAGCGCTCATGATTCTGACCTCTGCAGGCTGGTGCGGGGGTCGAAGGCATCACGCACCAGATCGGAAAACAGGTTGGCCGCCAGCACCAGGGCGAACATGAAGAAGAAGGCCCCGGTCAGGGTCCACCAGATGGTGGGTTCCCGGGACAGTTCGGAACGGGCACCGTTGATCATGTTGCCCCAGCTGCCCATCGAGGGATCCACGCCGACGCCGATGTAGGACAGCACCGCTTCCGCCAGCACCAGGGCGCTGAAGTCCAGGACGAAGGTGATCAGAATGATGTGTACCACGTTGGGCAGCACGTGCCTCCCCAGAATCCGGGTGTGGCTGACCCCGAAGGCGTGCGCTGCCTGCACATAACCCAGCTGGCTGATTTTCAGGGTTTCCGCCCGGATCAGGCGGCACAGGCTGGACCAGCTGGTGACGCCGAGAATGAAGCACAGGGCAATGAACTTGGCGTCCGCTTTCTCCATGCCGACGGCGAAGAAGTCCGGGTTAAGGTCGATGTACACCTGAAACAGCAGCACCGAGGCGGCAATCAGCAGAATGCCTGGGATCGAGCTCAGCGTGGTATAGAGATACTGCACCACGTCGTCCACCCAACCCTTGAAGTAGCCCGCCATGACGCCGAGGGTCACTGCGATCGGCAGCATGATGAGGGTGGCCAGAGTGCCCAGCAGGACGCCGGTGCGAATGCCCTTGAGGGACTGATAGAGTACGTCGGCGCCGCCGAGATCGGTCCCGAGTATGTGGTAATAGCGGCTCAGGCTCACTACCCAGACCCCGCCGCAAATAATGCTGCCCTGCACCAGCCAGGAGGCGTACCAGGGGTAGGTGCTGCGGCGCAGCAGCAGCCACTGGGGCCCGATCAGCAGCGCAGATAGCAGCAGGCCCCAGAGCAGTGCGGTAACAGTCTTGCTCAGAATATCCGCGCCGCGCTGGGAAGGATCCTGCAGATGCTGGCCAGCGTGGCGCAGAGGCGGGTAATCGCGGATGTCCTCACCTGCCGCATCCTTCAGGTTTTCCTTTTCAAACGAGATCAGGGCAAAGGGTGCCGAGTAGGTGCGTTCAAAGCGGTCGCCCATGCCGCCGGTCAGCAGGTCAAAGACACTGGTGACCTTGTTGTCATAGAACACTTGTTCAACGGCAACGCCCTCTGGGTTTTCCAGCGCCCGGCGAAAGTGCAGGGAGTCCAGCAGGGCCACCATGATATAGGCTGCAATGACCGTGAAGGTAACCATGCCAAGTCTGGAGCTGAACACTTCCGCCCAGCGCTCCCGGGTCTGCGGATCTTTCCGCAGCCGGTAAAAAAAGAATGCCAGGGAGATCACCAGCAGGTATATCAGGGCATCGGACCAGAGAATGACGGGTTTCATCGCTGCCAGGCCCTCAGCTCAGTCGCACCCGGGGATCAGCCCAGGTGTAGGAAATATCGGTGAGGATCAGCCCGAGGATATAGAGAATGGAGCCGATGAAGACCATGCTGCGAACGATGGCAAAGTCCTGGGAATTGATGGCATCCAGCATGTAGCTGCCCAGCCCCGGAATACCAAAGAAGGACTCGATCAGCAGGCTGCCCATGAACAGGGAGGGGATCAGTACCACCACCCCGGTCAGGATCGGGATCAGGGCGTTGGGCAGGATGTGCCGGAACAGGATGGTCAGTTCGCTGCAGCCCTTGGCGCGGGCCGTGCGCACGTAATCCTGGTTGGCCTCCTCCAGGAACAGGGTACGGTACCAGCGGGCGCCGGCGCCGATGCCGGCAACGACCCCCACCAGCACCGGCAGGATCAGGAACTTCCACACCTGGCCCTCGGCATGGAAGCCGGATATGGGCACCAGGCGCCAGGTCTTGGCGACCAGAAACTGGCCGCCGATGATGTAGAACAGGTAGGAAATTGACATCAGCGCCACGAACAGGAACACCGCACCGCGATCCAGCCGGGTGCCGTGGAACATCACCACCATCAGCGCTACGCAAATATTCACCCCGATACCGACGATAAAAGTGGGCAGAGCCACGGCCAGACTGGGCCACATGCGGGTAGCGACATCGGAGGTGATATCGCGGCCACTTTCCGAGCGGCCGAAGTCAAAGGCGAACAGGCGTACCGACTTGTCGAAGAAGATGGTGTCGGTGAGGCGGGTTAGACCGGCGGCGTCCGGATTCAGGAACAGCGGCTTGTCGTAACCGTTCTTTTGCTTCCAGTTTTCGATCGCTTCCGGCGTGACGTACTTGTCGCCAAGCTGGGACACGGCCATGTCGTCCGGCGAGTTGACGACAAAGAACAGCGTGAAGGTCAGCAGGTTGACCCCGATAAGGATGGGAATGGCGTACAGCAGCCGGCGAACAATGTAGGCAAACATGGGGGGATCCTGTTAGTGGCGCGCAGTGGCCCTGAGGCGGCGGCGATAGGCGATGATTCCCGGCAGCAGCAGGGCGATAACCAGCAGTGCCGCAGCATACAGCGGCCAGATCACCGGCTGGTTCCACTCGGCGCGCTTTTGTTCCCGCAGCGCTTCGTCAATGCGCACGTACTTCAGCGTGTTCTTGGAGATGCCATGGCGTTTGTTGTTGTATACCCAGCTGTTGTTCAGATAGATGTCCTTGGGGTAAAAGGCGTAGAGCCATACGGCATCCTTGCGCAACAAGTCCACCATCTCGGCAACAATGGCCTCCCGCTCTGCTCCGGGCGGCATTACCCGCATCCTGCGAAACAGCTCATCGTACTCCGCCGACTCATAGTTGGAGTTGTTGGCGCCGTCGCATTTGCAAATCAGCGGGCTCTCTGGCCCGAACAGCAGGAACAGGAAGTTCTCCGGGTCCGGGTAGTCCGCCAGCCAGCCATGGGAGTAAATCTGGGTGTTGCCGGTGAGCAGTTTCTCCCGGGTCCGGTTCCAGTCTGCGGGCCGGTATTCCACCTGTACGCCGATGCGGGCGAAGGCGCGGTCGATCCAGTTCATGCTGGTGTTGGAGATGGCCTGGCTCTGCACATCGATGAAGATCTTCAGCGGCTCCCCGGTGCGGGCATCGCGGCCATTGGGATAGCCTGCTTCCACCAGCAGTTGCTGCGCATGTTCTATTGATTTGCGCCGGGCTTCGCCGTCTACCCAGTCGTATACGTAGGGGTTGATCCCGGCTTCGCCCTCAACGAACCCTGGAATGCCTGGCGGGATCGGCATATGGGCAGCGATGCCGTTGCCCTTGTAGAAAATGTTCAGGTACTCCTCGGTGTCAAAGGCAATCTGCAGCGCCTGACGCAGTTTCCGCTTCTCTTCGCTGTAGCCACCGACGACCGGGTCGCGCATATTGAACCCGTAGTAATAAATGCCTGGCTTCACATCGGGTTCAACGCCAATGTCGCGGCCTGCCATGTCGGCGCTCAGCTCTACGCCGTCGGGGCCAACCACGAAGGCCTGATCGAAAACCCGGTTGGTATTGCCGTGGGTCTCTCCGGAGCGGTCATAGTACCCCTGCAGAAACTTGGTCCACAGAGACAGCACTTCTTTCTCCAGGCGGAATACTGCCCGGTCCACCAGTGGCAAGCGTTTGCCGGCGTCGTCCAGCAGGCCCGCTTCGGCGTCGCCCGGTGCGCCCTCGCTGGGGTAATAGTCTGCGCGGAAGTTGGGGTTGCGTTCCAGCACGATCTCGCTGTTGGGATCGTTCTTCACCATCATGAAGGGGCCGCTGCCCACCGGCCACCAGTCCAGGGTCAGATTGCGGTCGATAAAACCGGGATTGTGGAAGAAACGGTCCACCTCGGGGGGAATCGGTGAGAAGAAGTGCATTGCCAGCCAATAGCTGAACTGGGGATAGCGGCCCTTGATGGTAATGTCAAAGCGGCGCTCATCCACCACCGCCAGCCCTTCCATCGGGTACTGGTCGAGGTTGAGCCAGCCCTCTCGCTCGACATCCTGCAGCCTGGCCGAGAATTCCTCCATGCCAACAATATACTGGGCCATGAAGCCCAGCATCGGGGAGCCGTTGAAGGGGTCCGCCAGGCGCTTGATGGCGTAGACGTAGTCGTTCGCGTGGACGGCGCGGGAGCCGCTGTGGGGGAAGTCGCTGATCTGGCGGAAGCTGCGCCCCTGCTGAGGGTCACTGAACAGGTAGCGCGGCGCCCCGCTGTCGTCGACCGCAAACGCGGGATGGGGTTGGTAGCGGGCGTCTGCTTTCACCGTCAGTCGGTAGCGGGAAAACGCGACCTCCTCCTGGTCGGGGTCAATGGCTTCGCCGCGGGCGTTCAGAAAGGTGATTTCAGGAAAGTCCTCAGCCCCCAGGGGAATAAGCTCGTAGGGACGTTTGAGAAAGTGGTAGCCCATGGGGGGCTCGTAAATCTGCATCAGGATCAGCGATTCATCCGAAGCATAGGAGATGGCTGGGTCGAGATGCTTGGGCGGCGCCGGCGATATCATCGACTGGTAGGTGACCAGGCCAGCAGGAGCAGGTGGGTTGGGGTTGTTCCAGGGCCCGTCCGTACAGGCGGCCAGGAGCAGCGAGCAGAATAGCAGGGCTGCGGCCCGGGTTGAGGCAGCCAGTGGAGGCAGCATGCGTGGTTGTCCGTTTTGCGGTCAGGGGGCGATGTTAACAGTAAATACAATGGCGGTTAACAGCGAGTCCGCATCTGCTCGCGAAACCGCCGAGGCGGCGTATAGTAGTATCTGGGAGGATAGTCGATGCGCGTATGGATTGTGTTGCTGGTGGCGTTGTTGGGGGCCTGCGGTAAGGTGGATGAGATGCCGGTAGAACCGGGGGTGTCACTGGCCCTGGCGGAACAGCGCGCCGCGCGGCTTTCAGAGCTGCACTACCGGCTGCACTTCGCGATCCCTGCGGAGCAGTCGCAGCCGATTCGCGGTGAGGTGGAGATCCGCTTCGCCCTGACGGATGCCAATGCACCCTTGCTGCTGGACTTTCGCGCGCCGCCCGCGTCGCTGCAGGCGGTAGCGGTGAACGGCAGCCCGCTGGCAGCAGCAGTGGAGCGCGAGCACGTAATACTGCCGGCAGCCGTGCTGCGCGAGGGGGCCAATACGGTGGCCATTGCGTTTACCGCTACCGACAGTGCTCTCAATCGCAATCCGGACTATCTCTACACCCTGTTTGTGCCGGACCGGGCCCGCACGGCTTTGCCGCTGTTTGACCAGCCCGATCTGAAAGCCACCTGGGAGCTCAGTCTGGCGTTGCCCTCGGGCTGGCAGGCACTTGGCGGTGGTCAGCTGCTGGCTTCGGAGCCGGGTGCCGAGACAAGCCTGCAGCGCTTTGCCCTTACCGAACCCTTCAGTTCCTACCTGTTTTCCTTCGTCGCCGGGGACTTTCAGAC
>JANQUV010000042.1 GCA_030730585.1 Haliea sp. | reverse complement strand
CCCACTTAACAATGGGATGGACTCCTCCTCACCTTTTCGGCATCGAGGTGCCACACTGAAGGTGCTGTCCAACAGTTACCAGTGAGGAGGAACCCACAATGAAGATTATTCGAGTTGGCGTAGATTTGGCAAAGAATGTGTTTCAACTACACGGCGTGGATTCGCGTGAACACGTGGTCTGGCAGAAGCGGCTGCGGCGCAGTAACTGGCTTTCAGAGCTACAGCGGCATGTGCCCGAGGGTGCCGAGATAGGCATGGAAGCGTGTTCCGGTGCTCACCATTGGGGCCGGGAGCTTGTTGCGCGCGGTTATTCTGTGAAGCTGATGGCGCCTCAGTTTGTAAAAACCTATGTGAAGAGCAATAAGAGTGACCGTAATGATGCGGCGGCGATCTGTGAAGCGATGAGCCGGCCGTCGATGAGGTTCGTCGCGCTTAAAAATACTGACCAACAGGATATACAGGCGGTCCATCGCGTACGGTCTGAGTTGATCAAGCAACGGACGGCAAAGGCCAATCAGATACGAGGACTTGTCGGCGAATATGGCTTGATGGCGCCTATAGGTATCCACGCACTGCGCAAAGCCATTCCCTGCTGGTTAGAAGAAGCCGACAACGGATTGAGCTCACGCTTCCGGCGGCTGCTCGTTGGTTTGGGCGAGGACCTACGATATTTGGATATGCGCATCAAAGAGCACGACGACGAGCTCGCCACCATGGTTAAAGATATCCCGGCCGCACAGCGACTGACCACGCTTAGCGGTGTGGGCCCGGTAGTCGCTACAGCGCTGGTCGCAGCACTGGGGTCGGGTGAGGGGTTTACTCGTGGTCGCGACTTTGCGGTGACGCTTGGGCTGACACCTAAGCATACAGGCACGGGTGGCAAGGATCGTATTCTTGGCATCAGCAAGCGAGGTGACAGTTATCTGCGTACGGTCCTCATTCATGGTGCCCGAGCTGCGGTCTACAAAGCCAAAGGCAAGACTGACCCGCTAAGTCGCTGGATCAATGCGTTACTAGAGAGGCGCCACCCCAACGTTGTTATAGTCGCCTTGGCGAACAAAACGGCACGTATGGCTTGGGCATTATTGCGTCACGACCGAGAATACGATGCAAACTGGGCCGATGCTGCAGTGTGAGTGAACCAGGAGCAAAAACAGTTATTTACAGAGTTACCCCTACCGACGATTGCGAAGGAGTCTGATTGACGGCAAACAGGTCGAACCGGCGTTGGCAAAACCCGAGTCCCCCGCAGGGTCAAAAACCCGGCTTAACGATAGGGAGTCAGCGCGCGAATAGCCCATCATGGTCCCGTGGCATAACCACGATCAAGAGACCGAATACACGTGAGCAATCGATCCTAACGCCTGATATCAAAGTCCTTGCAAACGAGGAGGAGTCCATACACGGGGGAT
>JANQUV010000041.1:25563-34402 GCA_030730585.1 Haliea sp. | reverse complement strand
CGAGCCGCATGCGCCCGCAGTGGAGCAAAAAGAGCCTCCGGGCCCCGGAGCGACGCAGCGGCCCAACGGGCCGCCCGCCAAACCCAAAACTCCAACAAATTCGTCAATGCTAAAAAACACAAAGAATTTTCAGGTAAACTCCTGTCATCCACATCCCCTCAGAGGGTTTTCGCATGGACATTTCAACCATCGTGTTCTGGCTGGTTTTGCTCGGCTTGGTAATGTATGTCATCGGTATCTACAACCGGCTGGTGACACTAAAAAACCGCTACCAGAACGCGTTCGCGCAAATAGAAGTGCAGCTGAAGCGACGCTATGACCTGATCCCGAACCTGGTAGAAACCGCAAAGGGCTATATCAGCCATGAGCGGGAGACGCTGGAAGCCGTCACTACCGCACGCAACGACGCCGCTGCCGTGCTCAAGGCGCTGGGCCCTGGCGCGATAGGCGGAGCCGGCATGGCGAAGCTGGCCACTGCAGAGAACGCGCTGCAGGGGGCATTGGGGAAACTCAACGTCACCATGGAAGCCTATCCAGACCTCAAGGCCAGCGAAAACATGCAGCAGCTTTCAGAGGAGCTAACCAACACCGAGAACCGTGTCGCCTTTGCCCGCCAGGGTTATAACGATTCAGTCATGACCTACAACACTTATCGCCAGAGCTTTCCACCGGTGGCGGTTGCCGCAACCTTTGGGCACCCTACCGATGCGGAACTGCTGGAGTTCGACGATTCGGCGCAAATTCAAGCTGCCCCGCAGGTCAGTTTCTAGTCGCAGAAGCGCAATAGCCTAAAGGGCTGCGATGGATTTCTTCGCCCAGCAGGATTTGGCACGCCGCAACACGCGCTTACTCACCGTGCTTTTTTTATGCGCCGTCATGGGGTTGATTGTCCTCACCAACGCCCTATTCGCCGGGTTTCTCTGGTGGAGCGACCATTACAATCTTTATGCTGGCAGCCGCGGCAACTTCAGCGACTTCCTGCGTTATTTCACGTGGGAGGGTTTTGGCACTATTGGCCTGGGCATTTTTGCCACGGTGGGCCTGGTGGCGATGGTTAAATGGCTGCAGCTGGCCGCTGGCGGCAAGGTGGTAGCGGAAGCCATGGGTGGAACGAGGGTGCTGCCACAGACTACCGATCCCGAAGAGCGCCGCTGCCTGAACATCGTGGACGAGATCGCATTGGCTGCCGGCATGCCGGTGCCACCGGTCTACGTGATGAATACAGAGCGAGGCATCAATGCCTTCGCCGCAGGGCTTACACCTGCAGACGCCGTTATCGGCGTAACACGCGGCACCATCACGCACTTACAACGCAATGAACTGCAAGGTGTCATTGCCCATGAGTTCAGCCACATACTCAACGGCGATATGCGCCTGAATATTCGCCTGGCGTCCCTGCTTAAAGGCATCACCTTTATCGGTGATGTCGGTTACATCTTGATGCGCGCCAGTAGCCACCATCGTACCGGCAGCAGCCAAGATCGTAAAAGCGGCAGCCCGGCATTACCGCTACTGGGCCTGGGGTTATGGATTGTGGGCTGGCTGGGTGGGCTGGCATCGGGCTTTATCAAGGCAGCCATCAGCCGGCAAAAGGAATATTTGGCGGATGCCTGTGCGGTCCAATACACCCGTGACAACAGCGGCATTGCAGACGCCTTGAAGGTTATCGGCGGCTATGTCCCAGGCTCTTTGGTACATGCCGCGCGTGCAGACGAACTGTCGCATATCTTTTTCGGGCAGATCCGCCACAAACTCTGGCAGTTGTTCTCCACCCACCCGCCGCTGCCCAACAGGATCCGCCGACTTGACCCTAACTGGGACGGCGAATATATCAAGCGCAAGGTGGAACACTATGCTCACACTCAGCCTCACCCGGGGGCGGCGGAAATCGGCGTGGGCCGCGCAGCGCTAGTTGCCGCGGCTCTGTCGGCGGTCGAAACCGGGCGCGAACTGCAGGCACAAACCTCTCAAGCAGATGCGGCCTTCGCGCCTGAAACCCCCTCAGTTGAAGCCGAATTCAGCCAGCACAGTGACCTTCCGGCCGCTTTTGTGCGCTACAGCCACGAGCCCTTGGGGGCCAGCGCGCTGATGATGGCGCTCCTGATCAGCTCCGAAGAGGCCGCGCGCACCGCGCAGTATCGCGCGCTCAGGGAGAGCGGCATCCAAGGCCTGGAGGACCTGACGCATACTCTACAGCCCGGTGTGGAGCAACTCGTACCCGGACAAAGGCTGCCGCTACTTGAGCTGTGTTTACCGGCCCTGAAGAGCCAGTCTGCTGCGCAGTACCAGCAATTCAAACGGCTGCTGCTGGAATTGATTCGCGCTGATCGCCGCACGGATCTGCTCGAGTGGTGCCTGTACCAGCTGTTGCGCCACTATCTGGACCCGGAGTTCTTGCAGATAAAGCCGTCGGCAGCGCGTCACCGCACGCTGCGCAAGGTGCGTCAGCCACTGCAAGTGGTGCTTTCCATGCTGTCCCACAACAGCAGCGGGGACACGGCGCAAAGCTTCAACACTGCTGCACACGCGTTAGGCTACCCTGCACTCACCCTGTTACCCCTGGGGGATTGTTCGCTGGCGGCCTTTGCGCGTGCGGTACGCGAACTGGCAGATTGCTACCCACTGCTGAAGCCGCAAATACTGAAAGCGATGAGCCAGGCCGCCAACGCCGATGGCACCGTGAGTGCCGTAGAACGCGAACTCGTCGCCAGCATCGCGGCCGCCATGGACTGCCCGTTGCCAGATGCTCTGGACAACTAACGAGCTCGCTAGCTCCGTTTCGTTTCGTTTCGTTTCGTTTCGATCATTTACGCCCACGGTGCTTCGGCACGATGCATGATCATCAATCGTCTGCTATCTTTTAAGTGTACCGCTGATTGACGTCGCCCCACGGATGGGGCGGGCGGTGCCATCTACCCACCAAAACCTGAACAAGGAGGTTCCGGTTATGCAACCTATGCAAAGTGCTATCCACCCGCAGGCAAGGCGCCCTGCACACACCAACACGCCCCTTCGCAACGACACTCAATACCGTACTACAGACCGTGTATTGCAAATTCTGTTAGGCGGCGACCTGTCGCGACTGCGGGTAGACTCAGTGGCAAGGCAATTAGGCATGAGCGCAACAACACTGCGCCGGCGATTGCGACTAGACCACACCCATTACCAGTTTTTGCTGGACCGCGCGCGGCAATATCGCTGTGAGCAGGCGTTACAGGCTACATGGCAACCTGGAAAATGCCTGGCCGACGAGCTTGGGTATCTGGAAGTAAACAGTTTTTATCGCGCCTTCAGGCGCTGGACCGGAGTCGGCTTCAGTGCCTGGAAGGCCCAGCGGCACTGATTGGCCCGCCAGGAGGCGCTACTGCCCCCGCAACCGGGGGCTAAACTCACGCCGCGTCGAAGGGGTGGCGCAACACGATCGTTTCAACCCGATCCGGGCCGGTTGAAATAATATCGATGGGCGCGCCGACTACTTCCTCGATTTTGTGAATATAGTCTCTCGCAGCCAGCGGCAACTCTTCGAGGCTGCGGGCACCGACCGTTGACTCGCTCCAACCGGGCACCGTTTCGTAGAATGGCACCAGCCCATCGTAATCGTCAGAGTCGACTGGGTTGGGAACAGGGTTGCCGTTTACATCAACATAGCCGACACAGATCTGAATGGTTTCAAGGCCGTCCAGCACATCGAGCTTGGTCAGGCACAAGCCAGAAACCGAATTGATATTGACCGCGTTGCGCAGCGCCACGGCATCAAACCAGCCGCAGCGCCGGGGCCGCCCGGTGGTCGCACCAAACTCATGCCCTCGGGCGGCAAGGTGTGCGCCCGTTGCATCGAACAACTCAGTGGGAAACGGGCCAGACCCTACGCGCGTGGTGTAGGCCTTGGTAATTCCCAGCACGTAGTCGAGAAATAACGGACCAAACCCGGACCCGGTGGCCGTGCCCCCAGCCGTGGTATTGGAACTGGTTACGAACGGATAGGTGCCGTGATCGATATCCAACAAAGAGCCCTGCGCGCCCTCGAACATGATATTGGCGTCGGTCTTGCGGAATTCGTGCAGTACGGCGGTGACGTCAGCGATCATCGGCAGCAGTTCTTGGGCCATAGCCAAGGTCTCACTGAGCACGGTCGCGTAGTCCAACGGCGCCACCTTGTAATAGTGCTCAAGCTGGAAGTTGTGATAATCCATCACTTCGCGCAGCTTTTCGGCAAACCGCTGAGGATCCTTAAGGTCGCCCAAACGCACGCCACGACGCGCTGCCTTGTCTTCGTAGGCGGGCCCAATACCGCGCCCGGTGGTACCAATTTTGCCCTCGCCGCGGCGCGCCTCGCGAGCCACGTCCAAAGCGACATGATACGGAAGGATAAGCGGGCAGGAGGGTGAAATTCGCAAACGCTCACGCACTGGTACGCCTTTTTCTTCCAGCGCACCAATCTCACGCAACAAGGCATCCGGCGCGAGCACTACGCCATTGCCTATCAGGCAACTCACGTTCGCTCGCAAAATACCCGAGGGAATAAGGTGCAACACCGTCTTCTTGCCGTCAATGACCAGAGTGTGGCCCGCGTTGTGCCCACCCTGAAAGCGCACCACTGCGCTCGCACGATCAGTGAGGAGGTCAACAATCTTGCCTTTGCCCTCATCACCCCACTGGGTACCGAGAACTACTACATTCTTGCTCATGGACATCAAACTCGTGTGATTGATCAGGAATTGAGAGGGCGCAACACCCACTCCCCGTCGGCTTGTATTAACGTACGGTCACAGCGCGTGTCGGGCTTGCCGCCAGAGCAGCGAATGACCACTTCACCTGCCGCGCGCAGAGCGGCGATCGCGGCCAGCAAGGCAGGGTCGTCAACATCCGCGGCGCTGACTGCCCCGCGTTCCGAGGCGGCCGCGGGCACCAGTGCCATCAGCGCCTTGAGATCGGTAGCAAAGCCCGTTGCCGGGCGCGCACGCCCAAACACCTTGCCTACATCGTTATAGCGCCCACCGTTTGCCAGCGCCTGACCGTGCCCCGGCGCATAGGCGGCAAACACCATTCCGGTGTGGTAGTGATAGCCTCGTAACTCGGCTAGATCGAAATACACTGTTAGCCCCGGGTGACTGCGGGCCACCGCGTCGGCTACCGCCTCTAGCGCGGCCACGGCGGTGAGCGCCTCCGGCGCTGCCTCTTTCAACAGCGTGCGGGCCGCCTCCAGCACAGACGCGTCGCCGTGCAGATCCAGTAAACCCAGAATCAATGCCGCTGCAGGCGGCGCAACCTCGGCCAAGCCCAACAGTAAATCGGGGCGCGACTTGCGCTGCAGAGCGTCGAACACGTCGGCTTCCTGCTCTGACGTTAAACCGGCTGCGGCCAACACGGCCTCGTACACGCCCACGTGCCCCAGGTCCAGGGTGACCTGTGTCACGCCTGCCACATTCAGCGTCGCCAACATCAAACGAATAATTTCAACATCCCCTGAGAGGCTGTCGTCGCCGTAGAGCTCGGCACCCACTTGAATCGGAGAACGGGAAGCGAGTAGGGATTTGGCACGAGTGTGCAAGGTAGACCCTGCATAGCACAGCCGCGTAACACCCGGCTCCGCCAAGCTATGCGCATCAATACGAGCAACCTGTGGCGTGATATCTGCGCGAATCCCCACGGTGCGGCCGCTCAGTTGATCCGTCATTTTAAAGGTTAGCAGATCAAGGTCGCGCCCCAGGCCAATCAGCAAGGACTCGGTAAATTCCATCAGCGGTGGAATCACCAACTGATAGCCCCAAAGGTGATAAAGGTCGAGAAGCTCACGCCGCAGCTGCTCGACTATGCGAGCCTGCCGAGGCAGCACTTCTTCTACCCCATCGGGCAATTGCCAGCGATCGACCGTCGTCATAAACGCCCTTAGTGCACCCAGTACAAAAGTGCCAGACCCAGTAGCATGCTACCCAGACCGACAGAGCGGATGGCCTTGTCCTGCTGCTGCGCCACTCCAACGATCATCTGTCGCCAGGCGCGCGGGCTAAGGAAGGGCAAGACACCCTCGATAATCAATACCAGCGCCAGGGCTGCCGGCAGAACTTGCCAGAACTCCACATTCACCCCCCTGAAGCTGTGCTCATAAAAAAACCGCGGGGCCAGCGTTTGTGGGTAAAACGCCGGATCCCACGGTTGTCAAATTCTACCACAGGCGCCATGGAAGGCACCTGCGTTTTTTAACGCTAATTGCCGCCGCTGGCGTCCTTCAGATAACGGAAAAAGTCGCTATCGGGCTGGATCAGCATAATGTCACCGCTGTTCTGAAAGGATTCCCGATACGCTCGCAGGCTACGCGTAAAGGAATAGAACTCCGGGTTCACGTTGAACGCGCTGGCGTAAATGCTGGTGGCCAGAGCGTCACCTTCACCGCGCACAAGCTGAGCATCCCGGTAGGCGTTCGCCTCAAGCACGGTGACCTCGCGGTCTGCCGAGGCGCGAATGCCTTCCGCGAGTTCCTGGCCGAGCGCACGGTGCTCGCGAGCTTCCTTCTCGCGTTCGGCATTCATACGCCGATACACCGACTCCGACACGTCTGGCGGCAGGTCAATCTGCTTCACCCGCACATCAACCACCTCAACCCCATACTCATTCAGCGCGATCTCACTCAGCTCCTCAGTCAGGGCTTCCATCAACTGATCACGTTGGCCGGAAACAACCTCTTGAATCGTGCGCACGGCCACCTGATTACGCAGCCCGTCGTTAATCCGCTGCCCCAGCAACGCACTGGCACGTGCTTCTTCACCATTGGTAGCGGTGTAGAATTTGCTGGTATCCGACACGCGGAATTTGGCGTAAGAATCGACAATCAACGCCTTCTTTTCCTGCGTGAAGAAGCGCTCGGGGGTAGAATCTACCGTTAGCAGGCGGGCCTCAAACTTGCGCACGCTGTTCACAAACGGCACTTTTACGTGCAGGCCGGGCTGAATGTCCGGATTGACCACCTCACCAAACTGCAGCATCACCGCGCGTTCCGTTTCCTTGACCACAAACACGGCGTTACTCACCACAAACAGCGACAAGCCAGCCACCAGAAGCCACGTCATACCTTTTCCGCCCATCTTAGCGACCTCCTCTGCGGTTATTGGCCGCAGCTGCGTCCTGACGCAGCTGCTCGGTCACGGCATCGGTCAACTCCCTCACCGTGTTCGCATCCATACGGCCACTGCGTGGCACTGCCGCACTACCGGAAGAGCCGGTCATCTTGTCCAGCGGTAGATACATCACGTTATTGCCACCTTCCACGTCCACCATCACCTTGTTGGTGTTGGAAAAGACTTCCTGTACTGCTTCTACATACAGGCGCTCACGAGTTACCTCAGGCGCCTTGGTATATTCTTCCAGCAGAGCGGAGAAACGCTGGGCTTCACCCTCCGCATTGGCCACAACCTGTTCCCGGTAAGCGCCCGCTTCTTCAAGAACGCGCTGCGCGCGGCCACGTGCCTCAGGAACGATGCCGTTGGCATAAGCCTGAGCCTCGTTCTTCAGCCGCTCCTCATCCTCACGGGCCTTGATAACATCATCAAATGCCGCTTGCACCTGGGTCGGAGGCTTGGATTCATCGATGTTAACCTTGACCACGCGAATCCCGGTTTCATACATATCCGTGTAACGCTGTAAGCGCGTTTGCACATCCACACCGATCTGTGCCCGACCTTCAGTCAGAACCGAATCCATACGCGAATCACCCACAACATGCCGCAGTGCACTCTGCGCGGCATGCTGCAGAGAATCTTCGGGGTCGCGCACCTTGAGCACGAAGCTGGTGGGATCGAGGATCACGTACTGTACGGACATACGCACTTCAACGATATTCTCGTCCTGGGTAAGCATGATCTCGCGGAAGGTCGCACCACGGACTTTCGTGGTATTCACGCGGATGACTTCGTCAATCAGCGGCGGGTTCCACTGCAGGCCAGGCTGCACCGTGTCGTAGTATTTGCCGAAACGCAGCACTACCGCACGCTCCTGCTCGTCAACCTGATAGAGGCCCATCAAGCCCCACACCACGACCGCGACCAGCGCGGCAACACCCAGGAGGCCCGCGGACACACCGGGGCTCGCGCCGCCCGAACCACCGCTGGAGCCTCCACTTTTACCGCGACCACCAAACAAACCGCCAAGCTTCTCCTGTAGCTTCTTCAGGGCCTCGTCAAGGTCCGGAGGCCCCTGATCGCCGCCACCCCAAGGATCCTTGGGCTTGTTATTCCCACCACCCGGCTCATTCCAAGCCATACCAAACTCCCGTTTTCAAGGTCATTACAGTTTATCAAAGCTTCATGCCGGGTGACCCAGCCACCTAGGCAGCTGCGCCAGGCTCCCGTTTCATCAAGCGGTTCCAATCAACTCTCGGCAGTCGCACACTTAAATGGGCGATACCATCTTCACCGTACTGCTCTGCCGCTACGGCACCCAATTGATAGAGTGCAGCACGCAAGCGCCCCTGCCGAGGCTCCAGATGCAGCTCTTCTTCTATCATGTCCGCCCCTACGCGATCCGCGATCGCCTGCAACAGCAAATCGCAACCTGCACCTGTCGCGGCGCTCAACCAAACGCGTTCCGGCTTGCCCTCCTCATCGTAATCAATACGAGGGGGCTGCTCCAACAGGTCAAGTTTGTTGTAAACCTGCAGCTGCGGAATATCCTGAGCACCTATTTCCTCCAACACCGCTTGAACCTGGAAAATGTTGTCTTCCCGGGCGCCTGCCGCCACATCAATCACATGGATTAACAGATCCGCACTGACGGTTTCTTCCAACGTGGCTTTAAACGCCTCCACCAGCTTGTGCGGCAGGTGAGCAATAAAACCCACGGTATC
>JANQUV010000041.1:0-25463 GCA_030730585.1 Haliea sp. | reverse complement strand
CTTTAAACGCCTCCACCAGCTTGTGCGGCAGGTGAGCAATAAAACCCACGGTATCTGCCACGATCACCGGGCCGGCTTCTTCCAACTCCAAACGCCGCAGCGTTGGATCCAATGTGGCAAACAGTTGATCGGCAGCGTAAACCTCGGCGTCGGTCAGCCGGTTGAACAGCGTTGACTTGCCGGCATTGGTATACCCCACCAGCGCAATCGTAGGCACTTCAGCCCGACGCCGGGATCTGCGCCCTTGATCACGCTGCCGGCGCACCTTCTCCAAACGCGCCAAAATTGACTTGATGCGCACTCGCAACAGGCGGCGGTCAGTTTCCAGCTGGGTTTCGCCGGGGCCGCGCAGGCCAATACCGCCTTTTTGCCGTTCCAGGTGAGTCCAGCCGCGTACCAGCCGTGTGCTCATATGCTGCAACTGCGCCAGCTCTACCTGCAGCTTGCCCTCATGTGTGCGGGCCCGCTGAGCAAAAATATCCAGAATAAGCCCGGTGCGATCGAGCACCCGGCACTTGAACTCTCGCTCAAGGTTGCGCTCCTGGCTTGGGCTCAACGAGTGATTAAAGATCACCAGCTCAGCCTCGTGCAGCTGCACCTCGTCGAGTATTTCCTGCACCTTGCCCGACCCGACAAAGGTACGAGAATCCGGCACGGACCGAGTTCCCGTGACAAAAGCCACGGGATCACCGCCCGCCGACAACACCAGCTCTTCGAACTCTCGCGGATCTTCGCGTTCGTCCTCACTGGCTATGGCAAGGTGAACCAGAATAGCGCGCTCACCGGACTCCGGGCGATCAAAAAACACCTTCGCCTCCGGTTTTGGCGGTGAAATGGGTGACAGCGCGCATGCGCTGCCACTGATTGCGCAGACTAGCTCTCGCCGTCATCGTCTTCCGGCGGATTCTGCATAGGCATGCGTACCACGCGGGATGGGACTACGGTAGAAATGGCGTGCTTATATACCATTTGGCTTACCGTATTCTTCAGCAGCACCACGAACTGATCAAAGGACTCGATCTGCCCTTGCAGTTTGATGCCATTCACCAGGTAGATAGATACCGGAACGCGCTCTTTACGCAAAATATTCAGGTAAGGGTCTTGTAGCGTGTGCCCTTTTGACATTGACTCTCTCCTTGACGGGCCCAACGCGGGCCCCATAAAAGTGGATGATTGACCGTTTTAATGCCCTGAGCCGGCTTTTCGCCAATCTCCGTGGCTTCCTTGCACAACCTTCGAACAGTATAGCTGAATTACCTGTTACGTGGGGTTGTCACGCAGATACTTCAAGGCACAGGCGAGCGGATGTTCATCAATTTCACCCGCACTGTGTTCAGACTCACCCATCGCGCAAACGTTCCCCGAAGCCGTCGTCAATAACCACCAAACATCCGGCCACTTACGCAGCCAGGTCAACTGACGCTTGGCGAGCTGGCGTGTGGCGGCAATACCGCGCTCCGTCGCTTCGCTCAAGGTGCATTCTCCATCCAGATACTGCCAAAGCTGACGGTATCCAACGGCCCTCATGGCTGGCAACTCCGGCCCTAAATCCGCGCGCTGCCGCAGCGCTGCAACTTCCTGCAGGAAACCTTGTTCCAGCATCTGCTCGAAGCGCTGCGCGATTCGGGTGTGCAGCAGTGCGCGCTCAGCCGGGCAAATCACTAGCTGCACGACATGGTACTGCTCGACCAGGCTCGTCGGAGCCTGCTGGTGCCAAACACTCAGCGGTACGCCACTGCTGATGAACACCTCAAGCGCGCGACTGATACGCTGTGAATGGTGCGGATGGATTGCCGCTGCCGACACAGAATCGACTTCAGCCAAACGTGCATGCAGAGCCGGCCATCCGATCACGGCCGCTTCCACTGCCAGCGCCGCACGCACCGCCAGATCAGCCGCAGGCATTTCCGCAAGCCCTTCCAGCAACGCGCGGAAATACAGCATGGTGCCGCCCACCAAAATGGGCACACGACCGCGAGCGGTAATTGCCGCCGCAGCCTGCGCCGCGTCCCGCGCAAACTCCGCCGCCGAATAACGCTGTGCGGGGTCGCGGATATCGATCAGATGATGTGGATAGTCCGGTTTGGCACTACCGATATCAAGCCCTCGGTAGACCAAGGTTGAGTCGACGCTGATCAACTCACCCTGCAAGGCCTCGGCGAGCCCGACTGCGAGGTCCGTCTTGCCTGCCGCGGTTGGCCCCATGACACATAGTAGTAACGGCTTGCCGCCCAAAACCTCTGCATTCTCCGAAGCCATTAACGGCCTCGCAAAAACAGCTTGTCGAGCTCATCCAGGGTCATGCGCGTCCATGTGGGGCGGCCATGATTACACTGGCCCGAGCGTTCGGTCTCTTCCATATCACGCAGCAGTGCGTTCATTTCAGGCACCGTAAGCCGCCGGTTGGCGCGCACCGAACCGTGGCAGGCCATGGTCGAAAGAATCTCATCCATATGGGCTTCAATGCGATCGGAGCTGCCATATTCGGCGAGGTCAGACAGCACATCACGCACCAGCGCAGCAACGTCTGAGCCGCGCAAAGTCACCGGAATTTGACGTACCATCAGCGATTCTTCCCCGGCCACGTCCACTACCAGGCCAAGCCGCGCAAACACGTCAGCGTGATCCTGCACCAATGCCACTTCGCGCTCGCTTACAGCGATCGCCTCAGGCACCAGCAGCGGTTGACCAGGAATAACATCGAGGGCTCGCGCAGCCTTTAAACGCTCGTAAGTAATACGCTCGTGCGCCGCGTGCATATCGACCAGTACCAAGCCCTCCGCGTTTTCCGCCAAAATATAAATACCCTTGAGCTGCGCCAACGCATATCCCAAAGGTGGCACGGCCTCCGGCGTGTCGCTGGCAGGCAGCGCGGCGGGATGCAGGCCGGCATAGCTGCGTACTTGCTCTCGTGCCTGCCCTAACGACGGCATGGAGCTCGGCGAGTAGGCCGCGGGCGCACCCCAACCAAGGCCTGGCTGACGCGCAATTTCACCGGTCTGCGTATCGACAGCGAGCCCTTCTGGCGTTGCCACTGTGGGCTGTGCCGACACCGGACGAACGTCAGCCAGCGCCCGGTGCAAGCCACTGAAAATGCACTGATGGACAGCGCGGCTATCGCGAAAGCGCACCTCATGCTTCCCGGGGTGCACGTTAACGTCTACCTGCGTCGGATCCAGCTCCAGGTAAAGTACGAAGGCTGAATGGCGCCCATGGAACAACACATCGCGATAAGCTTGCTTGACCGCATGCGCCACCAACTTGTCGCGAATCACCCGCCCATTCACAAAGAAATATTGCAGGTCTGACTGACTGCGAGAGAAGGTAGGCAGCCCAATCCAGCCCCAAAGACGCATATCACCGCGCTGCACATCAATAAACAGCGCCTGCTCTATAAACGCTGGCCCACAAACCGCCGCGACCCGACGCTGCCGCTCGGCGACCGAATTCGCGCTAGCCAGGCTATGGATAACCTTGCCATTGTGGCGCAGCATAAAGCCCACTTCAAACCGGGACAGGGCAAGACGCTTAACCACCTCCTCAAGATGATTGAATTCAGTTTTCTCGGTGCGCAGGAATTTACGTCGCGCGGGCGTATTGAAGAACAGATCGCGCACTTCCACTGTGGTACCGCGGGGGTGGGATGCAGGGCGCAACTGCACCTCCATATCGCGGCCTTCGCACAGCGCAGTGCAACCCTCGCTGCTGTCATCCCGGGGGTTACTGGTGAGCGTAAGGCGCGACACCGAACCGATCGAGGCTAAGGCCTCACCGCGAAAGCCAAGGCTACCCACGCACTCGAGGTCCTCGAGGGAGACAATCTTGCTGGTCGCATGGCGAGACAGTGCCAGCGGCAGATCCTCCGAATCAATACCCGCACCGTTGTCGCGAATACGAATAAGTTTGCTGCCCGCCGCCTCAACATCGATCTCAATTCGCGATGCGCCGGCATCCAAACTGTTCTCCAGCACTTCCTTAACCACGGATGCTGGGCGCTCAACCACCTCACCGGCGGCTATCTGATTGGCAAGCCTCGGGCTGAGGCGCTGGATTCTGGACATGGGCAGGGCTGCAGGGGCGCTCAGGTCGCGGGTATTTTCAGCGTTTGACCCACCAGGATGTGAGAGGTGTCCCGGAGGCCGTTATGCTCTCGCAACCGGCGCACCGGCACATTAAAGCGCTGGGCGATGCCTGACAGTGTATCACCTCGCGCAATGGTGTACTCCTGGCCTCCCTGCTGCTTGCGCGCGGCGATCAACGTGCCCGGCGGCGGCTGCGCCAAAAACCAGTCGCGAATGCCGGCATGAATTGCCTGCGCCATCTTCTGCTGGTAGGCCCGGGTACTCAGTTTTTGTGCCTCGCCAGGATTAGAGATAAAACCTGTTTCCACCAGAATTGACGGAATATCGGGCGACTTCAGCACCGCGAACCCCGCCTGCTCCACATTGCGTTTGTGCAACCGCGCCACTGTATCCATGCGCGACAGCACCTTGCCACCCACCTTGAGGCTGTGATCCAAAGTGCTCGTCATGGAAAGATCGGTCAATACGCTGGCCAGCACATCGTCTTTATCGCCAAGGCGCACGCCGCCAATCAAATCCGCCGCGTTCTCGCGCTGTGCCAGGTAGCTCGCCGCTGTGCTGGTGGCACCACGAGTCGACAAGGCATAGACCGAAGCTCCATTCGCCTCGCGCCGGGTAAAGGCATCTGCATGAATCGACACAAATAAATCAGCCTGCCGCTGGCGGGCGAGATCGCGCCGCCCTTTCAGGCTGATATAGTAATCGCCGGTGCGGACCATCGTCGGGCGAAAGCCTTCATCACGCTCCAGCAGCGCCTGTAACTCGCGGGAAATCGCCAGCACGATGTCCTTCTCGCGCTGCCGGTTAGGGCCGATCGCACCGGGATCCTCGCCACCATGCCCGGCATCGATGGCGACGACGATGTCGCGCCGGCCGCGCTCAGTAGCAGCGGAGGTTTTTACGGGCTCTGCTGCCACAGGCTTGCTTGGCGACCGATCGTAAAGATCAAGCACTAACCGGTCACCGGCTTGGGCGTTGGCTTTCAGCGCGAAGCTGCGCGGCTCAACCACAGACCGAACATCGAATACAACGCGCAAGTCATCGCCTTCTCGCACAGCCGAACGCACGAGGGAAATCGGCGTGCTCGCAAGCTCCAAGCCACTGAGGCTGGCCTTTAATGTGGCACCACTCACATCCAGCACGATGCGATCAGGGTTGCTGAGCGTGAGCAGCCGATGATCCGCCGGGCCGGTGAGGTCAAATACGATGCGTGTGTGATCCGGCGCCCGCCACAGACGAACGTCATGCACCTCAACCGCCAGCGCCGTTGAAGCGCACAACCACCCGAGAACCACTCTCGCCCAGAAAACCCTACTCATCTCACTCCAGAGGTGTATCCGTCGCTACGCTCGGGCAGCAGATTGCCAGCACGCCAGAATCCGCTCACCTGCATCGGTTCCCGCCTGCGCCTGCAGGCTGCGCCCGCTCCCCGCTGCAACTATGTTAATCGCTAAATCTGCCGGGGGCAAAACCCCATCACCACGTTCTGGCCACTCCACCAGGCACAGCGCCTGTGGGCCGAAGTAGTCACGGATCCCCATAAATTCAAGTTCTGTGGGGTCACCCAAGCGGTAAAGATCGAAATGGAACACTTCCAAGCCACCCAACTGGTAAGGCTCAACCAGCGTGTAGGTGGGGCTTTTCACCGCGCCACTATGGCCAAAGCTCTGCACGAAGCCGCGACTAAATGTGGTTTTACCCATCCCCAGCTCACCGCGCAGATAAATCGCCACGCCGGCCTCGCTCTCAGCGCCAATAGACGCACCCAGAGAAGCACCCAGCGCCACCATTGCCGCCTCATCAACGGCCAGAAAGGTGGCGACATCCGTCATCCGAGCAATTTCCTCAACTGCGGCATCAGGTCGCTGGCCAACAAGCCGCGCTGGCCCTCTTCAGCGGCCAGATCGGCCGCCGCGCCGTGTACACACGCGCCCAGAGCTGCGGCCTCAATGGGCGCAAAACCCTGTGCCAGCAGGGCACCTATGACACCACTCAAGACATCACCCATACCCCCAGAGGCCATACCCGGGTTGCCGTAGTCTGCCAACAGCCCGTGCTGGGCATCGACGATGAGGCTGCCGTTGCCTTTCAGCAGCACCGTGCCACCGAGACGAGATTGCAAGGAGCGCGCAGCCGCAAACCGGTCCGCCTGTACCGCGGCGCTGGAACAGCCCAACAACCGCCCTGCCTCACCGGGGTGTGGCGTATACACCCAATGGTCACGAACCGCCGGGCTCGGCAAGGGTGACTCAGCCAGCATATTGAGCGCATCTGCATCCATTACCGCCGGCACACCCGACTGCGCCGCCACCTGCAGCAACTGCCCCGACCAACTGCTGCGGCCCAAGCCGGGCCCCAGCACCAACACATCCGCGCTGGCCAACAGCGGCGCCAGCTCCTGCCCGGAGCGCACCCCGCTGACCATGGCCTCCGGGGTGCGCGCAATGAGCGCAGCAACATGTTCCGGCCGGGTCGCCACCCGCACCAAACCGGCTCCACAGCGCAGTGCGGCTTCTGCTGCCAGGGCCACAGCACCAGGAAAACCGGTGTCACCGCCAATCACCAGCACCGAGCCGTAGTCACCCTTGTGACTCGCGGCAGGGCGCGGCGGCCAGGCCGCCAGCAAACGCTGCAGATCGAGGCGCCGCCAGGCAGGCGCTAACGCCGTCGACGTATCCAGCGGCAACGCGAGATCAGAAAACTCCAGCTCGCCCGCACAATCCGGGCCCTGCAAAGTGAACAGGCCTCGCTTACAAGCGATAAAAGTGACGGTGAGGTTGGCGCGCACCGCCGTGCCCAGCACTCGCCCGGTGTCGGCGCACAGCCCTGAAGGAACATCCAGCGCAACCACGGGCAGCCGCGAATCATTGATAGCGTCAACAGCCTCAGCAAAGGGGCTGCGCACCTCGCCGCCTAACCCGGTACCCAACAGCGCATCCACCACAACGCCTTGCGGCTGCAGCACTGCCGGCGCAAACACCGCAACCGGCACTCCATTTGCCAGCGCCTGCTCGCGGGCACGCAAGGCATCCCCACTGATTTTAGCGGGGTCTCCCACCTGCAGCACCTGCACTGGAATCCCACGGCGCCGGGCCTGATCGGCCAATAGATAACCATCCCCGCCGTTGTTACCGGTGCCACACAACACTTGCAGCAATTCCGGTTGCGGCCAGCGTTGCAGGAGCTGGCGCAGCGCCGCCGCAGCGGCACGGGACATCAACAACGCACCGCTAATTCCCCTATGTTGGATGGCCCACTGATCAAGCGCACGGGTTTCGGCGGCGCTATACAGCCCTTCATGATCCAACCCGACAAACTCCTGCCTGACTAACGTCGCCAAAACTGACCTCGCACTGCTACACTGACAAGCCCATCATGCACCCGCAAACCCGCGGATTATAGGCAGCTTTCCCTGCCCGGCCCAGCACTATGCAACGTAAACACGCATGCCATCGTTATTGACCCCGCAGTCACACGCCACCCTGCGTCAGCAAATTGATGGCTGGGTGCAAACATTGGGCTTCAGCCAGTGGGCGGTAAGCGACATCCGGCTGGAAGATCACGAGCCGTACCTGCAAAAGTGGCTGGACGCCGGCTATCACGGCAGCATGGCCTATATGGAGCGCCACGGAATGCGCCGCGCCCGGCCTGCAGAGCTAGTGCCAGACACCTGTCGAGTCATCACCGTACGCATGAACTATCTGGCTGCCGACACCGAGCCCCTGCGAGTGCTAGGTTCGCCGGAAAAAGCCTACATCTCGCGCTACGCACTGGGCCGTGACTACCACAAGTTAATGCGCAAACGGCTGGCGCAACTCGCCGCGCTGATCCAGGAATCTGCCGAGGGCGGGCAGTACCGCGCCTTTGTCGACAGCGCGCCGGTGCTGGAACGCGCGCTGGCCGAACGCGCCGGCATGGGCTGGATTGCAAAAAACACCATGCTGATCAACGAGCGAGCCGGCTCCTGGTTTTTCCTCGGAGAGATTTACACCGACCTGCCGTTAGCGGCAGATACGCCAAAAACCAATAAACATTGCGGCAGTTGCAGCGCCTGCCTGGAGATATGCCCAACCCAGGCCTTCGTTGGCCCCTTTGAACTCGATGCACGACGCTGCATTTCCTATCTTACTATTGAGCACCACGGCAGCATCGACCCGGCACTCAGGCCTTTGATGGGCAACCGCGTGTTCGGCTGCGATGACTGCCAGCTGGTATGCCCTTGGAACAAGTTTGCGCAACACACGACTGAGGCCGATTTTCAGCCCCGTCACGGCCTGCAAAACAGCGAGCTGGTAGCGCTCTTTCTGTGGGATGAAGCGACATTTCTAACCCGCACCGAGGGGTCTGCGATACGCCGTATCGGCCACGAACGCTGGCTGCGCAACCTGGCAGTAGGCCTTGGCAATGGCCCCGCGACCGAACACGCGCAGGCCGCTTTGGCTACACGCCTGGACCACCCCTCCGCGCTGGTAAGAGAGCATGTCAGCTGGGCTTTGAGCACCCTCAGGGCGCGCGCAAAAAATGCTCCCGGTAGTACTGCAGCTCTGCAACCGATTCACGGATATCATCCAACGCCTGATGACTCCCCGCCTTAACCACACCCCCCTCCAAATCTGGCCGCCACAGGCTTACAAGGATTTTCAGCGTACTGACATCCAGGTTCCGGTAGTGAAAAAAAGCTTCTAGTTGCGGCATGTAGCGAACCAGAAAACGACGATCCTGGCCAATTGAGTTACCGCACATCGGCGAGCTGCCCGGCTCCACCCAGTCGGCGAGGAAAGCCAAGGTGGCAGCTTCCGCTTCAGCGCTGCTGAAGCGGCTCTGGCGCACACGATCCACCAGCCCGGAACGGGTGTGGTGCGTCGTATTCCACTCATCCATGGCTGCCAGCGCGGATTCGGGTTGGTGAATGGCAATCACAGGGCCCTCCGCCAGCGTTCTCAGCTCGCTGTCGGTGACGATGGTCGCCATCTCGATCACCACATCCCGCTCCGGGTCGAGGCCGGTCATTTCAAGATCCACCCAAACCAGATTGCCCGCTTGCTTCATGTCTTACCCTTCTCTGTGCCCACGGCAGGCAGTGTAACAAATTGCCTGTACAGCGCCATGCAAGCCCCCAATAATGCAAACATGAGTAAACGTAAACTAAGCAGGCAGCAAAGCTTTCGCATCCGCAAGATTCAGGAGGAGCGCAGTGCACGCGCACAGCGCCGGGAGGATCAAGCCGATGAAGCCCTGGGAGCCGGTGAACTCGGCCCCGAGCAAACCGGGCTGGTGATTGCGCATTACGGCACACAGGTCGATATAGAAGACCCTGCCGGCAACACGCAGCGCTGCCACCTGCGCGCCAACCTCGACGGCTTGGTCACCGGCGACCAGGTCACTTGGCGCCCCGGCGACAGTACTGGCGTCGTAGTCGCCCGCGAGCCTCGTCGCAGCGAGCTGCGTCGGCCAGATCCCTACGGGAAATTGAAGCCTGTTGCCGCTAACATCGACCAGATACTGGTGGTTATCGCGCCCTTACCCGAGCCACACGCCAACCTGATCGATCGCTACCTGGTGGCGGCCGAAGCCGTAGGCATTGAGCCGGTGCTGGTGCTCAACAAATCTGACCTGCTTGGCGCAGACACCGCGCTGCGCCAACACATGGCGGACCTGCTTGAGGTATACCCCCAGTTAGGCTACCGAGTAGTGGAAGTCAGCAGCCAAAGCGGCAGCCTGACTGAATTGGAAGAAGCGCTGCAGGGCCGTATCAGTGTGTTTGTCGGCCAATCCGGTGTCGGCAAATCATCGCTGGTTAATACTTTGTTGCCGGAAGCTGATCTGCGTGTCGGCGCACTGTCCGCTCTGCGCCAGAAAGGTATACACACCACCACCACGGCACAGCTGTTTCACTTACCCGGTGGCGGCAGCCTTATCGATTCACCGGGTATCCGCGAATTTGGCCTCTGGCACATGCAGCGGGACCAGGTAGAAGAGGGGTTCCGTGAGTTTCGCGCCCTGCTCGGGCACTGCCGCTTCCGCGACTGTAGCCACAACCATGAGCCGGGCTGTGCGATTCTGGCTGCGGCGGAATGCGAGGAGATCAGCGCCGCCCGCCTTGCCAGCTATCGACACATCGTAGCCACCTTGGGCCAGCCCGGCTGACCGCAGCCCGGCTGATCGCAGCCCGGCTGATCGCAGCCCGGCTGATCGCAGCCCAACTACCCCCTAACCCGCCGTGCGGTGCGTAAAGCTGCCGAGCGCCTGGCCCAGGCGAGTTGCACTGCCGGCAGCCAACGCATCATCCCACTGCATCACGTTTTCGGGGAACAGCAGAATAACGGTGGACCCCAATTTAAAGCGGCCCATTTCTTCGCCACGGCCGAGGCGCACAGGCGCAGGCAGGTTACGGTAATCACGATCACGCAGCGCACGCGGCGGTGGAGCTATCTGCCCCTCCCACACCGTATCGATGCCCGCAACAATCATCGCACCAACGAGCACCATTGCCATTGGGCCAACCGATGTCTCAAAGTAGCAAATCAGACGTTCGTTGCGCGCAAACAGGCGATCAACGCCCTCTGCAGTCGCACCGTTAACCGAAAACAACTTGCCCGGAACATAGCGAGTCGCCACCAGCTCACCATCAAGTGGCATATGCACTCGATGGTAATCGCGCGGGGACAAATAGATTGTCGCAAAATGCCCGTCGCGAAACTGGGCCGCGCGTTCCTCGTCGCCACCCAACAAAGCCCAGGTCGAAAAGTGACGCCCCTTCGCCTGCAACAAGCTACTTTCCTCAATGCGCCCAATTTGACTCACGGCACCATCAGCGGGGCAGATCAAGTCAGCCTCGGCCAGCGGGCGGGCAGCGGGGCGCAAACGCCGAGTGAAAAACGCGTTAAAATTGGCAAACGCCTGAGGATAGCGCTCCTCCGCTTCACTCATATCGACATCAAAGGTGCGGATAAACGCCGCAATCATGCCATTCTTTAGCCACAGTGGGTGGCGTAACTCAGCCAGCCAGCCGGTGATGCGTGACAGAGCATGCTGTGGAACCAGGTACTGCAGCAGAACAAACAAGGCTTTCATAGGGCAGAAATCCAGAACCAAGTAGAGTGTACCGCCTCTGAGCGGAGCACCCTACTTTAGCAGAAAACCACGGCCTACACTGCGCTATAGCTGCTCTTCAGCGAAAGCTGCGAGCCGAGAACGCACAATCCCATTCACATGCATAATGCCCGCATGGGGGTACGCTTTGGCTTTCTCCACCAGGTAGGTTAAGCCGGAGGTGAGCGGCGAAATGTATTTGTTGTCGATTTGCGCCAGATTCCCCAGCACCACAATTTTTGAGTCTGCACCGACGCGGCTAATTACCGACTTTAGCTGAAACTGGGTTAAACCCTGCGCCTCGTCGATAATAATGTACGCGTTATTGAACGACCTGCCACGCATGAAATTAAGCGATTTGAACTGGATATTGGCGCGCTCCTTTACATAAGCAATGCTGCCATTGCAGGATTCGTCCGTCCCATGCAGAATTTCCAGATTATCGTCAAAAGCAGCCAGCCAAGGCGCCATTTTCTCTTCCTCGGTACCCGGCAAAAAGCCAATATCCTCAGCAATGGGCGGCGTTGATCGAGCGACAATCAGTTTACTAAACCGCTTCTGCTCAAGAATAGCATGTAGCCCGTAAGCCAGCGCGAGGAGCGTTTTGCCCGATCCGGCAGGCCCGGTCATCACCGTCATATCCACGTTGTCATTGGCCAGCAAAGCCATGGCCATCGCCTGCTCCAGGTTGCGCGGAGCGAGCCCCCAAAAACGTCGGTGCATCAGCTTGTCCCGGCTGTCGCAGTGTAAGTACACATAGTCGCTGTCAACACGCTTCACGAAGGCGATAAACGCATGATCGTCATAAATAAACATATTGGGATACACCGCAGGCAGGCAGCGCCGCGGAATGCGGTGCAACGTGCAATCGGCCTCACGCAAGGTATCCACTTCGGAAATACCCGACCAGAACTCGCCTTCAATAGGCTCATATCCCCGCGCCAGCAAGTCGATATCGTCGAGCACACGATCACGACGGTAGTCTTCCACCTGCATCAGGCCCGACCCTTTGGCCTTGATGCGCATATTGATGTCCTTGGTCACCAGGCAAACGAATGCCGAGGGGTTTTCTGCTTGCAAACGCAGCGCCACATTAATGATGCGGTTGTCGTTGGCCTGGTCGTGGGTGACATCCAGATACGGAACATCGCTGGCGTCGCCGAGCAACTGGTCTGGATAAATCGCCAAAGTGCCGAGGGCGCCCTCCAGATTGCTGCCGGGAATCGGCACCCCGGTTTGAATTGCCTGCGGCGACGCAGTATCAACAACTTTGTCGATCATCTGAATGGCGATCCGAGCCTCACGACTCACGGTCTTTTCATGTCGATCCTTGATATGGTCCAACTCCTCCAACACCGTCATGGGGATAACCACCTGGTGCTCATTGAACGCCGTAATAGCCGTCGGGTCATGCAGCAGAACGTTGGTGTCCAACACGTACGTTTTCTTGATAACAGCCTTGAGAGTGGGTTTTTCTACGCGCAGGGGCGAGCCAGAATCCATGGTGGAATCCTCGTGGGTGGCGTTGCAAGCAAGGGGAAGAGCAGGTGAGCAAGGCTACCGGCAGGGGGAGCCGGACGGTCAATACACGCAAACAACAGGGTCGTTTCAATAGCGCTCCCAAGAAGAGGCGAGACCAAAGCGTCACTCGATTACAAACCCTGTGCCGCCAATTGTCAACGGCGGCGGCATGCTGCCTGCGCGAAACCAACAAGCGCTGACAGGAACCCTGACAGCACCGCCGTTTTCGGCTACGATAGACTGCTTGTTTAACTACTCTAGAAGACACACCACTGCGATGCTCAACCTGGATACTCTCGCCCAGCTCAAGGGTCTCAAATCCCAAATGGAGGCCGAGAAAGAGCGCGCCGACGCCGTGATCAAGGGCACACAGTCCCGCTATGGTTTTGCCGTGCTGGCTGACGGCCGCGAAATCTTCGTGCCCCCGGACGAAATGCTGAAAGTTTTCCCCGAAGACCGGGTGCGCGTGTGCATTCGCCCGTCGGGTGACAAAAAGACAATCGCCGACATCGAAACACTGATCGACAGCCCATTGGGCGATTTCAACGGTCGCTGTGTGCGCAAGGGGAAGGCCATGTTTGTGCAGCCCGACCTGTCACACATGAAGCGCTGGCTATTCTTGCCTCCACACGCGCGCAATGGTGTAAGCGAAGGTGACTACGTGCGCTGCGGCATCCTTCGCCACCCCATCCGCGACGGCAAACCGCAGGCCAAAGTGCTACAGGTGCTGGGTAATGACGCCACGCCCGGCATTGAAAACTTATACTGTGCTGCCAAGTACGGGCTTGCGCCCAGCTGGAGCCCTCAGGCGCTGCACGACCTGGACCAGCAACTTGCCGTCACCACGCCGCTGAATACTACGTCGCGCCAAAACCTCACGGACCTTGAGTTTGTGTCGATTGACGCTGCAAAAACGATGGATATCGATGACGCCTTGTATGCTGATATCAGCAGCGATGGCTGGACACTGTATGTTGCGATCGCTGACCCCAGCGCCTGGGTGGCCGCAGACTCGAGCCTGCGCAAGGATATCGCCGCACGTGGCACCACGGTGTACTTCCACGGCGATGTGCTACCCATGCTGCCGGAACAGATGTCACAAGACACCTGCGCACTGTCTGAAGGGAATGACCGCCCGGCACTGGTGTGCAAAATTTCGGTGAGCGATAGCGGGCAAGTGGGGGCCTTCGAGTTTGTCGAAGCTACGGTCCGTTCGCGCGGCAAACTGTCCTACTTTGCAGTCGACCGCTACCTTAACGGCAACGGCGACGACCTGATGAGCCACGCCACCCCGTTGGAGGCGCTATATCAAGTCTATCGCGCATTGCGAGCTGGGCGTGAGACGGACGAACTGGTGATGGAAGATCGCCGCGAGTACCGCTGGATACTCAATGACCAGAAGCAGATCGAGTCGATCGAGCCACACGAAAAACTGCTCTCGCAAAAGCTGGTCGAGGAATGCATGATCGCAGCAAACCGCTGCGCCGCTCGATTCCTCACCGAGCATCAGGGCAGTGGCCCCTTCGTAACCCACCCGGGTTTCCGTACAGACCGGCTTGAGGAGTGCCGCAAGTTCTTGACGCTGCATGCACCTGAAGTGGCCGAGCTCGACCCCACCTCACGCGAGGGCTACCGCGACATCATGCGCCGGCTTGCATCCAGCGAAAACCAGCTGCCCCTGCGCGCCATGATCAACCGCCTGCTTACCCGGGCCGAACTTTCGACCCGCTCCGGGCTGCATATGGGCATGGCGTTGGAGTGTTACACCAACTGCACCTCTCCCCTGCGCAAATACGTCGACTTTCTCGTGCACTTGCAAATCAAGGCCCTGCTACGCGGGGAGCCGGCCAGCCTGGTCACCGGCGCAGATCTCTCAGCACTGAAAGAGCGCTTGAGTACCGTAAGGGCGGCCACTCAAGAGGCTGAGCGCTGGCTGGCGAGCAAGTATCTCGCACGCACCGCACGTGAACGAGGCGGCAGCTTCGCCGGCCGCGTTGTGCACATCAACAGCTCAGGAATGAGCGTGCGCTTGTTAGACTGCGGGCTGGAAGGGTTTGTGGACCTGCGCAAAGACCCTGAAAAATTTAGCTACGACAAATGGACAGCGAGCTTGACCAGCACCACACGGCGCTTTCACCTTGAGCAAACCGTCGAAGTGGATTACCTGGGTTGCGATACCGAAAACATGTACCAGTCTCAGTTTGCGGTAAATGCTGGCAGCGGTTTAAAGCCACCACGCGATACCGTTAGCGGCTAAGCCGCACACTCAAAAACTGGCATTGCCCGGCGTGCGCGGAAAAGGAATGGCATCGCGCACGTTTTCCATGCCGGTGACGTAGTTGAGCAAGCGCTCAAAGCCCAGGCCAAAGCCCGCATGGGGCACGCTGCCGTAACGACGCAAATCGCGGTACCACCACAACTCCTCACGAACGTGCGCGTCCATGCGGGAATCAAGCACGTCCAAGCGCTCCTCGCGCTGGCTGCCGCCAATGATTTCGCCGATTCCCGGCGCTAATACATCCATCGCCGCCACTGTTTTTCCATCATCGTTCAAACGCATGTAGAACGCCTTGATGTCCTTCGGGTAGTTCATGACTACCACCGGGCGCCCAACGTGAGTCTCAGCCAGGTAGCGCTCATGCTCTGAAGAAAGGTCCACACCCCACGCCACCGGAAACTCAAAAGACTGCCCACAGTCTTGCAGAATGTGTACGGCCTCGGTGTAATCGATTCGCTCGAAGTCGCTATCGACCACCGATCGCAGCCGCTCTATTACGTTGCTATCGATACGCTGCTGGAAGAACGCGATATCGTCTTCGCACTCGTCGAGCACGCGCGCGAACACATGCTTCAGCAGTGACTCCGCGAGATCGGCATTGGCCTGTAAATCGGCAAATGCCACCTCTGGCTCGACCATCCAGAACTCAGCCAAATGGCGGCTGGTATTGGAGTTTTCGGCGCGAAAGGTGGGCCCAAAGGTGTAAACCTTACTCATGGCAAGGCAATAGGATTCCACCTCCAGCTGCCCAGAGACGGTGAGAAAAGCGTCTCCACCGAAGAAATCGGCGCTATGGTCTACTGAACCATCGCCATTGCGCGGCAGGTTAGCGAAGTCCAGGGTGCTGACCCGGAACAACTCGCCGGCACCCTCACAGTCACTACCGGTGATGATGGGTGTGTTGACCCAGTAAAAACCCTCGCGATGAAAATAACCGTGAATAGCGTTGGCCAGCGTATGGCGCACGCGCGTGATCGCGCCAAAGGTGTTAGTGCGTGGCCGCAGGTGCGCCTGAGTGCGAAGGTATTCGAAGGTGTGCCGCTTTTTCGCAATCGGATAAGACTCCGCATCGTCAACCCAGCCCAGCACCTGCACCTCACTGGCCTGAATTTCAACGCTTTGCCCCTGCCCCTGTGACGCCACCAGTTCGCCGCGCACCACCACGGCACAGCCTGTCGACAACTTCACAACTTCGCTTTCGTAGTTTGTAAGCGTTGCGGGAACTACAGCCTGCACGGGGTGAAAACTGCTGCCGTCGTGAATCGCCAGAAACGATATGCCCGCTTTGGAATCCCGCTTGCTGCGTAACCAGCCCTTAACGGTAACTTCAGCGCCGAGCGGCAGCTCACCTTTAAGCAGGGCAACAACCGAGTGATGGTTGGACATGAACGAGCTCTCCAGAATCCGAAACAAGGGCCGCGCAGGATAACCAATGCCTTACGCGGCTGCCACAGGCGCGCGGACTAGCGCGGAATGCGATTGATGGTGCTACCGTTAAGGTCGACTCCTTCAATAATACCTTTGTCGGAAAAGCTCAGGGCAAGCACAGGGTGTTCAGCGCGCGCCAGACGCACGTTACCACCCGCAGTTCGTACCAGATCAACCTCGCCGTTCAGGCCCACCTGCCACCCCACGGTGTTGCGAAAGGCCACTAACGCATCCAGGGTCATGAACAGAATCACCTGGCCACTGCGAGTTGCGCCCGGCGGTAGCTCAGCAGGGCCACCAGTTGATGCGTAATACGCCACAGGTTGGCCTTCTACCCACAACACACCCTCACCATATTGCCCCCCCACCCCAAAGCCCATATTGACGATGTCAGGAAAGACCAACACCCCTCGCGCCTTGTTCAGCAAACCGTCCACACCGGGAGCAAAATCGCGCAGCTCACCGAGTGCGACTCCCGACTTGGATTCAATATCCTCACGGCTATCAGCGCTCGCCTGCAAGGCGGCCAACCCCAAGGCCAGCACTATCCCCATCCATTTGCGTGCTGCGCGCATCAACCGCCAAAATCCTGTCCAACCCATTGTTCGGACAGCTGCCACAGTTGCTCTGCCGCCTGTTTGTCTATCGCCCACGGCTGTACACCGCTCATCGTTTCATTAGTCGCCGCTTCGGCCACGTGACAATCTTCCAGATACAACCCACCGCGGCCCTCTAATTCAGGCGCAGTAGCTGCCCATACCGAAGTTGCGGCCCCCTGCGGGATGCTTTTGAAGGCCATTTTCCCACCGGGGAATGACGCCAAGATCTTCCCCATATCGTTTTCATCCATATGCCGGCCCAGCTCAGTATTGATGGCACCGGGGTGCACAGCAAAAGCGCGCACGTGATGCGCCGACAGGCGCGCATCCAATCCCACTGAAAACAAAACATTAGCGGTTTTCGACTGGCCGTAGGACTGCCACTTATCGTAGGGGCGCTGTTCGTAATTAGGGTCCTCAAAGTCGAACGCCGAAAAACGGTGCCCGGCGGAACTCAGGTTAACCACCCGCGCAGCACGCTGCGGGGAGCCTGCAGCCTTGAGCGCCGGCAAGAGCAAGCCGGTGAACAAAAAATGGCCCACATGATTGGTGCCCAACTGCATCTCGAACCCCTGGGCCGTTTTACCCTGGGGGCAGGCCATGACTCCGGCGTTGTTGATCAGCAGGTCAATGCGCGGGCAGATTTCCAGCAAGTGCGCCGCTGCTGAGCGAATTTGCGCCAGGTCAGCCAAATCGAGCAGCGCCGACTCAATGCGCCCCGGTAAGGCTTCTGCGCGCAACATAGCCAGCGCTGCTTCCAGCTTGCCCTGATCTCTGGCGAGCATGTACACAGTGGCGCCTGCCCCCGCCAGCGCTCGCACTGTCTCTATGCCGAGGCCCGCGGAGGCTCCCGTCACCAAGGCAACGCGCCCTGTAAGATCTTGCCCGGCGATCACCTCCGCCGTTGTCGACTCAAAACCCAATACGCGCATTAGCTATTTTCCCCTGTTGATCTGTTATCGTTCTCTATTGTGCCGGGGTATGCTGCGTTCCGTAAGCCCATACCGTCAACAATTGCCTGGAATACGCGATGACCGATAACACATTTAGCCCATTGGAGAGCAGCGCCTACCTGAGCTTAGCTACCCGCAAGCGCAGCGGGGAGTTTGTACAGACCCCGGTCTGGTTTGCGCCCGATGACGGCGTGTACTACCTGTTTTCAGCTGGCGATGCTGGCAAAGTGAAGCGGCTAAGAAATTTCAGCACCTCCAGAATCGCTCCCTGCACCGTCACTGGGCGTGTAACCGGAGACTGGGTGGACACCACGGCCTTTCTGGTCAGCGACCCGCAGGAGATTGAACGTGCACTGGCGGCGTTGAGACGCAAATACGGCTGGCAAATGCGCGGCCTTGATGCCTTGTCGCGCCTCGGCGGCAAACTGCATAAACGTGCCTATATACGCGTGGAACCTTCCTCACCTAACGGCTGACCCGCGCCGGGCAGGCGTGCCTCGCGAGAACCCGCCCCCAACTGCCGCTGTTTGACTCTTTTCAGCTGCAGAGCGTAGCTGAGCCGGTCACTGTGCAAGGTGGCACCCGCTATCGCTTGCTCCAACAAAAGCTCCGCCTTGCTGTATTGCTGCAGTTGATAGTGCACGATACCCATGGCAGCAAGGAGCTCACTGTCCGCCGGCTGCAGCGCCATTGCCCGCGCATAGTGCTCCCGGGCTGCCGCCCAATCACCACGTTCTGCCGCAAGGTCGCCACGCCAAGCATGATAGTAAGGGTTGCGCTTCCGATGATACTCAATTTTCGCAAGCCACTGGTCGCGCTCGGCGATACGCCCCCTATCGCCATATAACAACGCCAAATTATTCATGGCAGAGCGCTCGTTGCCATCACGTTGTAACGCCTGCAGCAGTGCCCACTCCACGGCATCCCATTGCTCTGCCTGTCGGTATATAGCGCCGAGGTTAACCCACAACAGGGGCAGATCCGGGCTCAACCAGAGCGCATTGACTCCATGGGCCCAAGCCTCCGCCAGGTTACCCTGCGCCAGTTCGGACATCGCAATGTTGTTTTCGTGCAGTGCCGCAGCCTCACGATCGGTTAACAGGCGCGATGCCGCAATGTCTCGCGACTGCAGCGGGTCGATGTCCACCATGAACTGCTCCCCGTTAGGCATCTGTACCATCACGTTCACATGCAGCGTCACCGTTACACGCTCTCCGACCCGGGTCCAGCGCGGGCGCACATCCAACCATTGATAGCGCGCCGCAAGCCCCGCCTCACGCGCCAAGGCCACGAAAAGGTGAGCAAAAGACAAACAATTCGCCTGCGCATCGGCGAAAGCGCTGGATGCCGTACCGTCTGCGCCCGGGTCGTAACGCAAGCCAAGAGCGCCGGCGCCACGCACCGCGTCATGTAAATCATGCAGGCGCTGCCGCTGACTCGCTTCCCGCAGCGCATAGCGGCCCACAAAGTCTCTCATCTGCGGCGTTAGGGCCAGCAAAACCTCGGCATGGGGCTGCAGCGACTCCCCAGGCTGCAGCAGAATGCCACCCTCCGCACGCAACGCAGGCAAAGTCGCAAGATCCAATCTCGGCGCGGTCATGGCAGCACAACCAATCAGCATGCCCACCACTCCAACTATGCTGCAGGACCGCAGATACCGGCTTGCCGCCATACCTTCCTCCCGCCCGCAACGCAATGCATACGAGCTCACATGATCAGTATAGCCGACGCTGCAGGCAAGCCACGACCGGGCGCGCGGGTGCGCAATACAAGGCGTTTCGAGCGTATGGTTTACGCGGCGGTGTGCAAACCGCACTCGCGGCCGTCATGCACTTTGGTTGGATCGAAGTAGTGGCGGCAAGTGGGCAGCTGATAGTGGGCCATGTAGGCGTCCACGTCGGTTTCAGACCAGGAAAATATCGGCGCCACCTTGATGATCCCTCGATCATCCATAGAGACGATATCCAGCGTCTTGCGGTGCTCAGTCTCTTCGCGGCGAATGCCGGTCAACCAAATCTCGGGCTTGAGGTCGTCCAGAGCACGGGCAAAAGGCTCCAGCTTGACCTGACGCGTGAAGTCACGATGGCGCTCCTCTTCGTCCACTGTAGGGATACCGCCCATGATCGCGTTACGCCGCTCAGAGGTCATGAGTGGGCTGTACACGCGCATGTCCAGCGCCAGATCCCTGATCAGGCGCTCCGCCACGACATAGGTATCGCGCAAATTGTAGCCAGTATCGATCCACACCGTGGGAACCGATGCGTCGACCTGGCTCACCAAATGCAGCATAACCGCGGCATTGCGGCCCATACTTGTGGTTGCGATTGTCGGCTTGCCCAAGGACAGCGCCCAGCGCACTACCTCAGCGGCACTCGCATCCCGTAGCGCCGCGTTGGCGCTGTTCAAGTCTATAGTCACGGCAGCCTTGCTGAGCCTCAGGCGTTAAAGATCGGCAACTCTAAAGAATCAGCATGGGACTGACAAATAACTAGTTTTTATAAGGTTATATACGCGGCTGAGCAAAAGCGACAGTTTCGCTGGCCCTCTAGCACCATTGCCTCGGCCGGCCAGCAGGACAATACTCTCCCCACCGGACACTGAATGAGAGACACATTATGAGCAACTCACTGTGCGAACGTTTGGGCATTGACTACCCGATCTTTGCCTTCACCCATTGCCGCGATGTCGTGGTTGCGGTCAGTAAAGCCGGCGGCATCGGCGTGCTCGGCGTAGTGGGCTTCACCCCCGAACAGATGAAAGAAGAACTGGATTGGATAGACGAGCACATTGGCGACAAACCCTACGGTGTTGATATCGTGATTCCGCAGAAATACGAAGGTATGGATTCGCTGTCTGCCGAAGATATGGAAAAGCACCTGTGGTCCATGGTGCCCAAGGAGCATATTGAATTTGCCGAGCAACTGCTGGCCAACGCGGGCGTACCCGAGTGGCCAGACGGCAGCAAAACCATGGGGCTACTAGGCTGGACCGATGCCACGGCCACCCCCCTGCTGGACGAAGCGTTGACCCGGCCCAAGTGCCGCCTCATCGCCAACGCACTGGGCACGCCGCCGGCGGAAAAAATCAAGCAGGTGAAAGATTCCGGGCGGCTGATCGGCGCGCTCTGCGGCAAAGTGAAGCAGGCCGTTGCGCACAAGGAGGCAGGCCTCGACTTCGTTGTAGCGCAGGGTGGTGAAGGGGGCGGACATACCGGCGAAGTGGGTTCTATCGTTCTGTGGCCGCAAATCGTTGATGCTATCGGTGACCTGCCCATGCTTGCGGCAGGCGGTATTGGCAATGGCCGCCAAATTGCCGCCGCCATGGCAATGGGCGCCGCCGGCGTCTGGACCGGCTCACTCTGGCTTACCGTTGAAGAGGCGCACACCCAGCCCGCGCAGAAGCAGTCACTGCTCGATGCCAGCAGTGAAGACACCGTGCGCTCACGTGCGTGGACTGGCAAGCCCTGCCGCATGCTGAAAAATGACTGGACTGCCGCCTGGGACCGCGAGGACACACCCGACCCATTGGGTATGCCACTACAGGGCCTGGTCACTTCCGACGGCATTCGCCGCACCGCCGTTTATGCCGATGCGGGGGATTGCCAGAAAATTGCATTCAACCCCTGCGGCCAGGTGATCGGCCAGCTGAACACAGTGGAATCCTGCCGCCAGGTGATCTACCGGCTGCTGGATGAGTACGTCGATGCAGTGGGCAAAGCCGGAGGCCTGTTGCCCGAGGTATAAACGGCGACCCCAGATGAAACCGGGCCTCGCACGCGAGGCTCGCTGCTTGTCAACGGAAAAACGAGCCTGCTCTGAACACTCACCTGATGTGTGCAGACATCAGTTTCGCGCACCCTCCAGCTCTTCATAGAGTGCCATAAACTGCTGCGTCAGCTTATGACTGGGTGCCAAGTCCACCAGCGGGCGGTGCTCATGGTGTGATTCGCGCATTTTGACTGAGGCACTAAGGAAGGTTTTACACACCGGGTAGCCCTCCCCCTCCAACTCCGCCACCAACTCGCCGGGCAAACGGGCCTGACTGTTGAACTGATTGATCACAATGCCCTCAACTTCCAAGCCTGGATTGTGATCCTCCTGAAGCTCGACAATGTTATCCATCAGGGAATACAGGCTTTGCCGCGCAAACGTGTCGCAGTCGAAGGGTATCAACACGGTATCGGCTGCAATCAGCGCCGACTTGGAGTAAAAGTTGAAGTTGGGCGGGGTATCGATGTACACCCGATCGTATTCTGCATCCAGCTTTTGCAGCGCATCGCGCAGCTTGTAAATTTTGTAGCGGGACTCCAACTCCCGCTCCAGCTGCGTCAACACCGGGCTGGAGGGCAACAGGAACAGGTTCTCCCAAGGCGTCTCCCACACAAACGAATCCGGATTTTGATGCATTTTGCGCGAGCCCACCGTCTGCTTGAACAGGCCCGCTGCCCCCTGCGCTTCTGCAGGGAAAGCATCCGCGTCAACCTCGCCGACCAGGTAATGCGTTGTATTGCCTTGCACATCAAGATCCACCACCAACGTGCGCAGTCCGCGAGAGGCACTGATCGCCGCTAAATTACAGGTGATGCTGGTTTTGCCGACGCCGCCCTTTTGATTAAACACAACGCGTTTCATGAAATAGCGCCTCCGGGCTGCTTGCTGATGGGAAAAAGGAGTGTAGCCAAAGCGTTCAAGCTTGGGTAGGGAGAACCGCCGTCTAGCGAGCGTTCGATCCGCAATGCGCTCTCAAACGAAGGTCTCAGCGTACCCAAAAGTGCCGGGCGCGCTCAACCGCTCCACACGCGCTGGTACAACCCGACAATATCTTCCGCATTCGGTATGCGTGGATTGTTGGCTGGCGACCCCGAGGCGAGCGCCTGTGCCGCCATGGTGTCCAGAGCGTCGAACCAGGCCCCCTCACTGATCCCCCATGCACGCGGGCCGGGAACGTTCAGGTCGGCCGTCAACTGGCGCAGGCCCGACACCAGCCTCTCTACTGCTTGCGCATCGCTATCATCAGGCCCCGCCAGGCCCATCACTCGGGCGCACTGCGCATAACGCTGAGGGGCGTGCGACACCGACCACGCGGTCACTTCGGGCAGCAGCATGGCGTTGCTCAGCCCGTGTGGCACGTGAAAGAGTGCGCCCACAGGCCGGCTCATACCGTGAATCAGGGTGACCGAGGCATTGGCAAACGCGATACCCCCCTGCGTGGCAGCGAGCATCATCGCCTCGCGCGCAGGAAGGTTCTGCGGGTCGTCACAGGCCGTGCGCAGATGCTGGCTGATACTGGCCAACGCCGTCAGCGCCACGCTGTCAGTAAACGGGTGAGCTTTGCGGCTCACGTAGGCTTCCAGCGCATGACATAAGCTGTCCAGCCCGGTGTCGGCGGTGAGCCGCCGCGGCATGCTCAGGGTCAATTCGTAGTCCACCAGCGCCGCTACTGGCACCAGCCCAAGCCCCATGCAGAGCATTTTCTCCTGCGTCTGCGTATCGGTGATCACCGCGGCACGAGTCACCTCTGCACCGGTCCCGGCGGTGGTGGGAATAGCAACCACCGGCAGGCCGCTGGACACCGTGGCCGGCACCGCGTAATCGCGCATCACACCACCGTGCAATGCGAGCACCGAGACAGCCTTTGCGGTATCAAGAGAACTGCCACCGCCCAATGCCACCAGGCAATCGAAGTCTCCGCCGCGCACCATATTCAAACACGCGTCTACGCTGTCCGTTGTTGGGTCCGGCACACAATCGCCAAACATCGGGCAGGCGATACCTGCATCCCGCAGAGGCGCGAGCAGGCGCTGCGCAAAACCCTGCTGCACCAGAAAGGGGTCTGTCACCAACAGCGGCCGCGTAAAACCCAACTCGGCCAGAGTCGCCAGAAGCGTTTGGCTGGCACCCGCGCCGATACGCAAAATGCGCGGTAAGTGCACCGTTGCTGCGGCCACGGACGTCAGCCCTCAATACCCATCAGGTGGATCTCGAACACCAGCGACGTGTTGGGCGGAATCGAATCCCCCGCTCCCTGTGTGCCATAGGCCAGTGCCGGCGGGCAGGCGATGCGCCATTTATCGCCAATACGCATCAACTGCAGAGCCTCGGTCCAGCCGGGAATGACCTCATGCACGCCAAACCGCGCCGGCTCCCCGCGGTCTACCGAGCTGTCGAACACCGTACCGTCGACAAACGTACCGTGGTAATGCGTCACTACCGTGCTACGCGGCCCCGGGCTGGCTCCCTCGCCCGACTCCAGCACCTCATACTGCAAACCACTGGCCGTACTGCTAACCTCGGGCCGCGCCGCGTTCGCTACCATAAACTGCTCTGCCAACGCCTGACGCTTCTGCACCAACTCGGCCTCAACAAGCTGTTGCTTCGCCTTGATCGCTTCATAACTGGGGTTCAGCTCGCCATCGGCCAGCAGCGATTGACGCTCACGATACCAGTGCTGCAAACCGGCGATGACGGCCTCCAACTCCATACCAGGGAAGTCGTTGCGCAACAGCTGGTCACCAAACTGCAGGCCAAATCCGTAGCTCACTTTCTGTTCATCGGTGGCCAGTTCGACCTCGGGGTGTAGTGCCATCAGGGGCTCCATCGTCACGTGAATTTAGCCGGCAATCTTAGCAGACTGGAGCGTGTGACTGAATGGTGGCGGGTTTGTGGGGGGCTTTGTTCTGGGGCGGCCCGCTGGACCGCTGCGTCGCTTCGCGCGGCGGGTGGTTTTCTGCTCCATTCCGGGCGCATGCGGCTTACTGTGAGCCGGGCTTGTGGGGGGATGGTGGTTTTGCTTGGTCGGCGGCCCGCTGGGCCGCTGCGTCGCTTCGCGCGGCGGGCAATTTCCTGCTCCATTCCGGGCGCATGCGGCTCGCTGACCTTGTTTCTTCTTGCGTTACCGTCTGGCTGCGTGCTTTGTGATGGGTTGAGTAGCTGCCAAGGCTGCTGCGTGCTTGTGCTGGCTTGTTCCCACTGTGTGAGCTGCAGATTCGTAGCCTCTAAGGTGGCGCAGAGTTCGAGCCGACGCCCTCCAAGTCCGCACGAAACAACCCACCACACAAATCAACGCGGAGGCTTCGACGACGAGGATGGGACTACGTCGCTGGCGGCGCGAGTCCAAGCATAGCTGCTGGGCTGGGCTGGGCTGGAAATAACGAGCACGCGCGAGACTATCAATTGGTGCCCTCCGGCTTGCGGCTTGCGGCTAGCGGCTTGCGGCTTGCGGCTTGCGAATTAAGCGCTCCGCAGCCGATGCAACCACACCGCGTTGATCCGGGGTTTGGAGGTCTTTTTGCGGACTCGGAGGGCGTCGGCTCGAACTCGTCACTCTCTTAGAGTCCGTCAACCTGCGGCCAACGCAGTGGGAACCCACCGCATTAAACACACAGCAGCCCTGGCAGACGCCAAACCTGTCACAAGGTTAGAAGCCAGACGGTAACGCAAGAAGAAATAGGGTTAACGAGCCGCATGCGCCCGCAGTGGAGCAAAAAGAGCCTCCGGGCCCCGGAGCGACG
>JANQUV010000040.1:12156-34406 GCA_030730585.1 Haliea sp. | reverse complement strand
TTGGTGCCCCCGGCAGGACTCAAACCTGCGGCCTACCCCTTAGGAGGGGGTCGCTCTATTCAACTGAGCTACGGAGGCGGTGCGGGCGGTGAGTATACCAGCCCGCTCTTAGCGATGGCACCCGCAGTGAGCTATGTTAAGCACCTATCTCAATGCAGATTTTGCCGAAGTGCTGTTGGGATTCTTGATGACGGAACGCGGCCGCCAGTTCCTCTAGCGGGTAGCGGCTGTCGATAACGGGTTTTATACCGCCCGCCTCCACCGCCGCCAGCATATCCAGCTGCTGCGCCCGGCTGCCCACGGTGATACCGCTGATCCGCGCATTCTTCTGGAACAACTCGGCGGTGGGTACTTCCCCCGCAATGCCCGTAAGCACCCCAATCATGCTGATACAGCCGTCGTACGCCACCGCCTTCACCGACTGCGGCAGGGTTGCCGGGCCGCCTACTTCCACGACGAGGTCCACGCCACGGCCGCCGGTAATGTCCTGTACTCGCTGGCCCCAGGTAGGCACCTCGCGGTAGTTGATGACCTGCTCGGCACCCAGTGCCTGCAGGCTGGCAAGTTTTGCGTCAGAGGACGACGTTGCAATCACGCGGCAACCCATTTGACGGGCGAACTGCAACGCAAATACGGACACACCGCCACTACCCTGCACCAACACCCAATCGCCCGGCCGCAAATGCGTTTCCACCATCAAGGCTCGCCAGGCGGTGAGGCCTGCGCAGGTGAGTGTGGCGGCTTCCGCGAAGTCGAAACCCGCCGGCATGCGAGTAAAGCCCTGTGCCGACATGGTCACGAACTCTGCGGCAAACCCGTCGACGTGGTCACCGGGAACGCCGATCAGCTTGGGCTGGGTCGGGCGGCCATCGACCCAGGCAGGAAAGAAACAACTCAGTACCTTGTCGCCCACCGCAAAGTCGGCCACGCCCTCACCCACCGCGGTCACCACGCCGGCGCCATCGGACAGCGGAATACGGCCATCATCGGTCGGCAGCAGGCCGGTTACCACCACATAGTCATGAAAGTTCAGCGAGCTGGCCTTCACCTGCACCTGAATTTCTCCGTGCTGTGGAGCGCGTGCTTCCCGCTGTACGATTTTGAGGGTGTCAAGGCCACCGGGTTTCGGAACGGCAATTGCCTGCATAGAGGTCTCCGTGGATTGTAGTAAGATTTAAACGGCGTGATTCACGCGCTACCGCGCATCACCAGCCCGGCAATGTAGGCAATATGCAGAGCGACCACAAGTACCGTAAGCTGCACGCGCATGCGTGAATACCAGCCACGTTGTGCAGTGCTGCCACGCTCATACCAGAGCATTGCGAGATAGGCTAGCGCTAACAGCACGGCTGCAATCACAGCTTGCGCAGTAAGCACACTCAATACTGCAAAGATAACGATGCCATTACTGACCAGCAGACGCAGCAGCCTGTCTGGGCCACTGCGCTGCATCGCAGTAGCCCAAAGGGAACCAGCCAAGAAACAGAGAATCGCCAGGGAATACACAATGAAGCCCTGTTGGGACAAGGCTCGCGGATAATCCTGCAATAACCAGACGCCCACAGCACTGGCGGCAAAGGGAGCCAACCCCGCATACCCAAGGCTTGTAGCGACGGGCTTCATACCAGTTTGGCTGTCAATCGCCGTGCTTGCTAATAACCAGCAGGATCTCCCCCACCCGCACGCCAAACTTGGACATCACCGACTCGTTGATCAGCGTCGTCTCATTGACGAGGTACATGCGGTCATCAATGCGCAGGTCGAGTGTGCCCTCGTTCCAGGGTATCTGCAGCACGTAGTCGAGAAACATGCTGTTGCCTGCCACCGTCACCTGGCCGTCACCCACTACATCGCCCGCCGTGCCAATGTAACGACCATCCCCTTGCGGCGTTAGCGTCCAAACCCGGCGATCCGGCTCGCCGTCATCGAACATAAAATCTTCTTCCAGCGTACCAACGCCGTCTTTCCAATAGGCTTTGATATCCGCATTAAAGTAGCGAATAACCTTGCCTCCACGGTCTTTCACCACGCCATGTGCCGTCAACTTGCCCTGAAAAAAAGTCTCAGGCACCAAGGTCGGCTGGTTCGCGGCATAGTCTTGAACAGTAATGGAACTGCAGGCGGCTAATACCGGGAGTATCAGCAGCAAGGCAATAACAGGGGGCAGAAGACGCATAAGTCGCTCACATAGCAGGATGACTGCTAGCTTACGCACTCAATGCAGAGAGGGATCACCGGCTCGCGCAGACCTTACAACTCAGGCAAGCCTTATAAGCTGAAATGTAAACCCACTTGTTGGCTACACGCCTGGCTGCCGCTGAAATCGCGCAAGCGCGCCTCGATGGCCGGCTGATCGCGCTCTACGATGCCGAACATCAAGCCGTCGAAATAGCCCAGTGCTTTGGCATAAATGACGTCGCCCAACTCAGCTTCGTAGTTCGTGAGCACGTTGTCGACCTGCGTTTCATACTCTTCATCACTGAGATAGCCCAGCGCGTCGTGCGCCAGCACACAACTCAATTGCTTGGCGGCGATAAACTCATCAGGCCCCAGGGCGAGCGCCTGCGCCTGAACGGTAGTAACAAGCAGTAGTGCAGCAATGATTAAACGCATGGTACTCTCGGCCTCTGGAGCGGTGCTAACAAGGCGGCACTCTACGCCGCGTTTATGACACCTGTGTGACAATAAAATGAAAAATACAGGGAGAGCTGGGCAATGAATCTGCGAGTAATTGTGTGGGGTACGGGAAATGTCGGCAGACCGGCGATCAGGGCGGTGCTGTCGCATCCTGGCCTTGAGCTTGCGGGTGTTGTGGTCTCTAACCCGAAGAAAGTCGGCGTTGATGCAGGGCTGTTGGCGGGCATTGCTCCTGTAGGCGTGCTTGCCACTAATGACGCATCTGCACTGCTGGCAGCCGGCGCTGATGCCGTTGTGTATACCGCTACTGCCGACACCCGCCCCGAGGAAGCAATGCACGACCTGCTGCAGTGCCTGAAGGCCGGCTGCAACGTGGTTTCCAGCGCGTTTTACAGCTTGTTGCATCCAGGCTCCAGCTTCGAGCAGGTTCTGCAACCCATCGAAGCCGCTTGCCAGGCTAGCGGAGCCTCCGTTTTTGTCTCCGGTATCGACCCAGGCTGGGCAATGGATATGCTGCCCGCCTTAGTGAGTGGCACCAGCTCCGCAATCACCGAAATTCGGAGCCGGGAAATCTTTAACTACGCCCTCTATGACCAGCCGCACGTGGTGCGGGAAGTGATCGGGTTTGGCCACTCAATGGACACTTTGCCTCCAATGCTCCACGAGTTCGCGATAGAAATGGTGTGGGGGCCCATGGTCCGCATGGTAGGCGATGCGCTGGGGCACCCCGTATCACATATCGAAGTACAGGTTGAACGCCGCGCTCTGGAGCATGATGTCACCGTCGCCAGTATGGGGCTGTTCCGTGCCGGCACCCAGGGTGCCTTCCGCTTTGAAGTACGCGGCTTACACAACGGTCATCCCTTGTTCGTGTTGGAACATATCACGAGAATCGATGACAGCTGCGCACAGGACTGGCCCTACCCGCCCCACGGCCAGGGCTGCCACCAGGTTATTGTTGCCGGTAATCCCACTGTGACGCTGAGCCTGCACGCAGAAGACCGCTTTGAACCGGGTGTGGCCGGTGGCGGCAACGCATCCGCCGCCTGTTGGTTGGTGAATGCGATTCCCGGCGTCGCCCAAGGGCGGGCCGGCGTATTAACCATGCTCGACCTGCCCCGCATCGATGGCAGCCAGCAGCTGGGCATGGAACTCCCCTAGGCTGCACATAAAAAATGCCTAAAAAAACGCCAGCTCATGGCTGGCGTAAAGGGGATTTTCAGGGTTTGTTACAGTGAGCCAGGCACCGTCCAGCCCTGGAACCAGAAGGTGGTTGCCGAGGGATCGACCGCACCCGCATAGTCGGTTGCTTCGAAGAACGCTGGATCAGCCAGGCTTGCCGGATACGTTGCATTGATGTCCGCAATGTTCAGCGTACCCACCGCCGCAGCTTCAGCAGCCTGAGACGCGTAGTTGGCGTCCAGCGCGACGTCCGACACCAAGGCCGGGAGCAATACGACGTCGCCGCTGATGTCACAGTCCGCCACCACATTGGTGTAGACCAGTTCAGTGCCCACCTGTGCGGCGCGTGCGGCGTCTACACAAGTTGTTTCTGCAGTGAAAGAATCATCGTAGGTAAACACCGAATGATGCACGAAACCGCCCGAGGTTGCTTTGAACACAGCAGCCTTGGGGTTGGAGCCACCGCTCACAAACGTGGCGTTAGCGATAGTCGGTAGCGAGAGAAAATCCAAGGTGCCTTCGGTATCAGCTTCAATAACATTACCGTTGGCCTCTGGGCCCTGATCCACCAGCACAAACTGCAGATTGCCGCTCCAGCCCTCGTCCCAGTCCACTGAATCGTCCTGATTACCCGTCAGCACCATGTAACGCACGCTGACGGAACCGCCGTAGAACTCAATACCGTCATCGGCGTTACCATTCACCTGAATGTATTCCATTTCCGTACCACTGCCGACACCGATCAGCGAAATGCCGTTGATCTCGTTACCGGTAGAAAATTCAAAGCCACCTTCGGTGACCACCACATAGCGCAACACACCACTGCTATCGTCGGCGCTATAGCCACCGCCGAAACCAGATTCACCTTCCGAATCGATATTGCAGGCAACCGCACCCTGGTCAGCAGTCAGGCACTCATTGTGTGGTGCGTAACCGTGCATGATAAGCCCACCCCACTCGCCTGCTCCGTCTAAACCGGCATCGTCTGAGCTGAACACGATCGGTGCTGCGGCGGTACCCTCCGCCATGATCATTGAGCCGCGCGTAATAATCAGGTTAGCGAAGCTTCCCGCCTGGCCTTTCACTTGCGTGCCGGGCTCAATGGTCAGCGTTACGTTGGTAACCGGATTGCCGTTAGCCAATGTGCCTTCATCAATTGACATTTCCTGGTTGCCATTGCCCACGGTGACACGGGATTCCATGTACCACACTTTATCGCTGCTCAGCGTACGGTCCACCAGCACCGTGGAGGGCAGCTGGCAAACGTCGTTACCATCGGCGTCCTTGGGCCGCGCAGACGACCAGTCCGGGCAGGTTGAGGCGCTGCCGTCACTGCCATCAACCGGCGGGTTGACAACTTCCGTTGGCGCATCAATATTGATGGTAGCGCTGTCGCCTTCTGAACATCCATACAGGCCGCCGACCGAGCCAAGCATCGCCGTGGCGATGACCAATTTCTTCAGTTTCATAGTTACTCCTGGTTTTACGGGTTCGTTAAGTTGCTTACTAACGCCGAGCGGCGAGCCTACTATCAGAATTCCCAATCGAATCCTGCTTTCACTTCATAACCACGTTTGTAGCTTTGAAAAACGTTGCCGCCTTGCGTGAACTCCAGCTCGCTGTCGAGCAGGTTTTCCAGCTTCATGCGGAAGGTAAAGGTGTCGGAGACCGAGTAGCGGTAGACAAGGTTCATGTCCAGCCGCGGCTCCAGAATCACGTTTGGCTGCCCCGAAACACCAACGTCCACAATCGTTTCGCCACTTTGGTTCAACAACAGCGTTAACTCATGGCCCTTGGCGATATCGTCATAGCCCACGATCAGGTTAAAGGTGTAATCCGGAGCACCCTGCAACGCACGAGTACTCCCGTTTTGCAGCGTCACCTCAGAATCGATCAAGCTGGCGTTGGTAGCGACAAAAATACTGCGGGTAAAGCTGTCATCGAGTGCGAAATCTTTACGCCCGTCTATTTCCACCCCAACAATCTCTGCGGATTCGGCGTTCTGAAAAGTTCGTGAATTGCCTGCGGTACCCGATGCAGGCTGTACCACCCGCTCAATGGGGTCGGTCATATCCTTATAGAACAAACCAATGCTCAATGACTCCTGGTCTGACCAATATTTTTCCCAGCGAACATCGTAGTTGGTGACATCCGACACCTGCAGGTTTGGGTTGCCGCGTACACGAAAGTTAAATTCCCGGTCATAGAAGGTTGCGTTTGAGGTTTCTTTGAAATCCGGCCGCGCGACTGTACGAGACAGGCCGAAGCGCAACTGTTGGTCGTCGGAAATAAACCAGTTGAAACTCAGGGTGGGCAACACGGAGTTTTCCGCCAGCACCGCCCGCTCAGGGCCCTGGTCACCCGAAAGAGAGAATGTGTCGGTAATCTGCTCGTACTCTTCGTAGCGTACGCCAACCACCAGCTGATACTTGAGGTTCCACAAAGCATCGTAGGAGACATAGACACTGTTCAGGTCAAGCTCCGCCTCATAGCTGTCGCTGGGCAGTGTCTTGTCCTGAAAAGTAAAGCCTGTGCTGGGAACGCCGGTAATGGTGTCGCTGTTTACGACATCAGACACGTTCAGGTTAGGCGCGTTGTCATCTACTGCCAGCAACCCGCCGCCGAAGCCGTAGGTATCAGAATCGGAGTCGCGCACCCGACTGATGCCGTTTATGCCAAACTCAATCGATGACTCCAACCCACCGTTGGAAAACAGATAATCAACGTCGATGGAGCCATCCAGGTTATCGTCCACCAGATAGTCGTAACGGCGTGTTACCTCCGGCACTTGCAGGTTGTAGATGCCGTCGTCGCCCTGAAGGTCAAAGCGCACATCGCGGCGATCAGGCGCATAACGCTCAGCGCGGCTGCCGGTCAGCTGCCAGTTGAGGGTCCAGGATTCTTCATCCCCGAGAAAATGTTCACCGGCCAGCTGCTGAGAGAGAAACTGGCGCTCTTCCCACTCGATAGACCAGCTGATGGATGGCAGCAGTTCATCACCATCGAAGCCGTCTTCAACACGCACAGACTCGCTAGTGACGCGTGAAACAATCGTGTTCGAAGTGTAGCTGGCCTGGCCAATGTTCAAACCTATGGAGAGCAGGCTGCTCGCATCAATGTCGTTGTCGAACTGTTCGAATGTGAAATCATCCAGCAGCACCGACGCATCCACGCCGCCGTAGGTTCTGCGTATGCCGTCCTTACGCACGCCGCGCTCGTTCTTGTAATTGCCGGCGACGAAGTACCCCAGCTCTGCATCCCAATCAGGCAAATCGAACACGTCGCCGTAGCTTAAGCCGAGTGACATGTCGGGAGTGGCCGTTGCGGTGTCGTATTGGAAGCCGTCGGTGATTGCGTTGGCACCCAGCTTACCCAGTTCGCGCTCAACGGCGGGCCCGTAAAAGTCGGACGCTTTGAGGGCCTGGGACACCGCATAGGCGATGGCCGGCCGCTGGCGCGCACCGTCATCCCAGCCAAAGAAGTCAAAATCACCGCTGATCGGGTCACCGTAGGCATCGTCCAATGTCACACCGTCGACGTAACCAAGCTGCACAGAAACCTTGCCTGAACGTTCGTTGGGGAATGTTCGGGTATTGATCTCCAGGTTGCCGCCAGTACTTTCACCGGGCATGGAGGCCAGGAAGCTTTTACGAATATCAAGCTGTTCCACCATGCTGCTCGGGAAAAGATCCAACGGCACACTGCGCTTGACCGGGTTAGTGCTGGGCAAGGTCGCCGCATTCAGGGTGCTGCTGACATAGCGATCCCCAAGGCCGCGAATAAACACGAACTGCCCATCCTGCACGGTAACACTCGGCACCCGAATGACAGACGCCGCTACATCGGTATCGCCAAACCGGGCAAGCTGCTCGACATCCAGCGTATTGATGACGTTGGTGGCGTAGCGCTCCGATTCCTGCAAGCCGCCGGCCGGCAAACTGGCAAATACCGTCACCTCCTCGATTTGTGGCACGCCGAGGGCAAGAGACTGAGCTGCTGACGGCGCGCGCAGAACAAAGTCCGAGCTTTTTTCAGCATAAGCAACAACCCGATAATCCTCTATTCGTTGCGTACCCAATTCCGGGTGAGTAATGCTCAAGCTGTAAACGCCGCGCGGCGCCTCCAACTCATACATCCCATTCATGTCCGTCACTACTGAGCGCTGAACACCGCCGCTCAGTGTCACGACCGCACCGGTTACCGGCGCTCCCTCCGCGTTAACCCGGCCACTGACTCTCCCGGTGACCGCGCGGCTGCGCTGCGCCGGTGTTTCCGCGCTGAAGTAAGATTCCACCGAAGCGACGGGCTCGCTATCGCTCTCGAGCGTGACCAAAACGTCAGCTAACTGACCCTCCGCCGTATTGAAACGAAAACTGTGTAGGGTTTTCCCTCCGTCGAGTATTTGTACGCTGTGAGCGCCAGAGGTGAGGTCAAAATAGGCAAAACCACTGGCATCCAATGGCTGGCTTGCTGCACCGTCGAGCACGACTGACAAGCCCGCCGTTGACTCACCTACGCGGCTCACTTGCACTACCAACTCATCCGCAGCCTGTACCAGAACACTGGAACAAACGAGTACCACCGCAGCGCCGATTTGAGAAAACGATGACTTCATTCTTGCTTCCCGATACATGTGCGAAGTTCGGGACAGGTGGCTTATACGGCTACCCGCCCCAGGACAACGCAAGAATAGAGGGCGTTAATGACACTAATGTGATCGAACTATGACGTTTTTGTTGCAGATGCTCTTTTAACCGACTCGAGCGGCATTTTCGATGCGGGCCTGTAATACCGCAGCGGCCGTCAAGAAAAATTCATCGCGCTGTCTCGGAGCTGCAATACCCATTTCCTAAGGTGATGGTGAGTTCACCCGGAGAGGAAGAAAAATGCAACGCAACCTGAGACAACAAGCCATCAGCCAAAAAGACCGTGAACGACTTGAGATTCAACAGCAGATCATTCGGTTTCTGCAAAGTGGTGGTGAAATTTCCGTCATCGATCGCCCCTGCGAGAGGCACCCACACGGCGTAACGTACGCGTGGCTACCCGAGCATGGCGAGCCTATCAATCACCTTTACTTTTAGAGCAGAATATTTACTCATGCTAGACATACAGGAAGTTGTTGAGGCTCGCTATCCCCGCTTTCTGAACCGACATCCACTCATTTTTGGCAGCGTGGTGCAGCTTTTACGCAGTCTCTTCAACGAAGCTCGATTTAAACAGTTTGAGAGAGACTTTCCTGGTCTGCAGGGGATGGAATTTGTCGACAACGTGCTTCGTTGTCTCAATTTCAGGATGAAAGTATCGGCGAAGGACAATAAGCGGATTGCCGCTACCGGGCGGCTGATCATTGTGGCGAACCACCCTCTCGGATCATTAGACGGACTCGCGTTGCTGCATTACGTGGGCCAGGTACGCACTGACGTAAAAGTCGTCGCGAACGATGTGCTCGCAACAATCACAGCGCTGAGACCCCTGCTATTGCCCGTGAACACACTGGGGGGAGTAACCGCCAGAGAGAACCTCAGGCAGATTCGCCGACACGTAGAGGACGAAGGCGCGCTCGTTATTTTTCCTGCGGGTGAAGTCTCGAGGTTTGGCTTTAAAGGCGTTAAAGATGGGGCTTGGCAGGCAGGCTTTGCCCGTATCGCGACACGCACGCGCGCACCAATTCTGCCAGTGTATGTCGCAGGGCGTAACTCATTATTTTTTTACATTTTATCCTGTTTTTCTCGCCGCCTTTCCACCCTTTGGCTGGTCCGCGAAATGTTTCATCAGAGCGACAATACTGTTGCGGCGTGCGTGGGGGCCCCGATACCGTGGGAAAATTATTCCAGGGTTTCCACGACACCACAGATTTTGGCCAACCAATTTCGGCGGCATGTTTACCGCCTTGCGCGCAACGCTGCTCCAATCTTTAACGGCGTAGAAGCAATTGCCGACCCCGAGAACCGATTGCTACTTCGGTCCGAAATCATCAACAGCGAACTACTGGGTAGAACACCAGACGGCAAAGAAATACGTCTGTGCACAATGGAGAGTAGCCCCTGCGTGATGCGTGAAATCGGCCGACTTCGAGAACTGTCTTTTAGAGCGGTTGGTGAAGGTTCCGGCCTGCCACGCGACATCGATCAGTTCGATAAACAGTATTTGCAGCTGGTTCTATGGGACCCGCATCCGATGGAAATTGCGGGGGCATACAGGCTTGGCTGCGCAAAGGAGCTGGTGGCTAATGGCGGAATAAATGCGCTTTATACCCACTCTCTCTTTCGCATGGGCCGGGGCATGAACGACTACTTGCAACAAGGCCTGGAATTGGGCAGAAGCTTCGTACAGCCAAAATACCAAACCCTCCGCAGCTTGGACTACCTTTGGCTGGGTATCGGTGCGTACTTACGCCGCTATCCCCGCTATCGTTACCTGTTTGGGGTCGCCTCCATAAGCCCGCTCTACGGAGAAGACGAAACTGCACTGATCAGTGCCTACTACTCCGCGTATTACCGCGACGACGAACTTGATATACATCCACGCCGACCGTTTGCTGCTAAAAGCCCGTACATCCCGAGCGGTGATGCAGAGAGCGACTTATCCAAACTCCGCGACGCATTGGGACAACAGGGCCTGCAAATACCAATACTTTTCAAGCACTACGTAAGCGTCGCCGAGCCGGGTGGCGTGAGCATAACGGGCTTCAACTTGGATCCGAGCTTTGGACACTGCGTTGACGGCTTCGTATTAGTCGACCTGCAAAAGCTTAAACCACGTAAGCGAGAGCGCTATTTGGATGCCCCCATCTGCGGCAAGGACATACCCTCAGCTAGTCACCACGATGCTGCAACGTCTCTTGTGCTTTCTCCGCAATAAACCAGAACCTATCCTGACCCCAGGCCGTTGCGATCGTTACGCCGTCACTATCACAGAGGCGAAAACTGGGCACACCCCAGCAGTTAAAGTGATACATGGCCTGACGATTGGCTTCCAGCTCCTGTTCCCAGCCGGGTTGGCCTAATATCCTGGCAGCCGCTGCCCAAGGCAAACCGGCGCGCTCCACAACCCGCCTCAAAACGCGCTTGCGTCCGGTATTTTTCCCTTCGCGAAACGCTGCCTGCAGGAAGCTGCTCATCAACTCAACACGCTTATGCTCGCTGTCGGCTAACGGCAGCAGCGAATAGCATTGCCGCACGGGCTCGCCAATGGGGTCGTAGAAGGAGCCTAAGGGCGCACCCAGAGCACGCGCCTCACGCGCCGCATCAGCGAAGATGTAAAACCCCTTGTCGCGCGTGGCGGGGACCCCGCGCATGACCATGGGTAGCACTGGGCGCAGGTCCATTCGCACGCCCACCTGTTGCGCCCAGGCCACGGCCGTATCAAAGATCAATGCGGTGTAGGGGCTGCGCAGTGATGCATAGAACTCGAGTGTTAAGGTGTTATCCGCGCTAAGCGGGCCGCAACGAATGTCCGGCCTGGGAAACAGCGTACCCGAACGGCCATGACGCTGCGCGCCCTCTTCTTGTAGCCTCCTTTCCAAGTGGTAAAGACGGTCTACGCCCCAATACCACTCGCCCCCGTAATAAAACATGCCGCCCGCATAGTGATGTAAGGCCTTGCGCCGTGCATCGCCCTTCTCCAAACAAGCGGCGGCGTCCTTGGCGGTGGCCTCGCCGTGTCTGAAGGCTTGCGCTTCAAGCGCAGCCATGTTGCCAGTTAACACCGCACTCGACAGCAGCTCTGCTGCCTCAACCTTCGCCGCTGCGCCTACGGCGGTAAATACTCTTTGGGCACGCGCAAGCATCGCGTCATCAGGCCGTACCAGCGCCTCGCAGATCAGCCCATAGTAGGGCGCGACCGACGCCGCATCCTCACGCGCCAACGCCGGCAACAAATCAGGCTCAGGGAGGTTTGCGCCGCTGGGCCCGGGCACGAGGTGCCAATCCACCTGCAGGTCATACTGAGCAAGCAGTGGGCCAATGCATTGAGCAGCCAGGAAACTGTAGGGATCATCCAACTGGTGAAAGTACTCCAAGCGACGAGGAAACGGCTCAGGCGGCCCCTTGCGCTCAGCCATCTGCCGATTGAGTAACCGCGAGGTCAGCCAGCGGCGCAGTGCCGAGGGATCCATCGTCGCGGCACCGCCTTGTTCACGAAAACTTTGTGCCATACACAACTCCTTAGCCGAAACACCGTGCAACAAGCGTCACGACGCTGTGGTGCCCCAATCGCCAGCGCGCTGCGCTAACCACTGAGTCAGCCCTGTTGGCGAATAATCGCCAGCGGCGTGCCGCTCGCGGACCGATGAATGCAACACTGCATCCGCTGGCAGGGTGCGCGTATAACGCCCCAACACACGCCAAAACCGCTGATAGGAGCGGTGTGCCGAGGCCGCTGGATTCAATCCGCCATAATCCATCAAATGCCCCTCCAGCGCGAGCCCCGAAGACTCTGCTTCACGCGCCATCCACGCCAGTGGGATATCACTCAAACGCTTACCCGCCGCATCGGCTGCATAGCCGCCACCAATGTCACCGTGCACACCGGCAAACCAGACCTGCTGCATATCTGCACTGTCGGTGGGTGCCCAAAGAGTGGGTTCGAAATCGCTACGCTCCTCATCAATGGCAACTGCATGGCGTGCGACGCGAACATTGCTGCCTAATACGGGATCATAAAACAGATCTTTCTCTTCGGCGAACGCCAGCACACGGGTAGGAATCCCCAGCGCGCCCACAGTATCCCACACACCGATAAAATCTACTGTAGCCCGGCTTCCGCCTACAGCGAATTGCTGACGCCATTGCTCGGAGGTTACCGAACCCGGATTGGCGTTGCGCTGTTTATACAAAGTAAAGGCTTCCGGAATACGCCCCGCCTGGGAGCGCCGCAAAATGCCACAGTTATTGAGCATGCCTGCCAAGCAGCGAACCGTGTACGCGCCGCGACTAAACCCGAATAGATACAAGGTGTCTCCAGGTTCATAGTTCTGGACGATAAAGCGATAGCAATCCTGGATATTTTTCATCATACCCAGCCCGCTGATGCCGCCTCCGGCTTGCGCGTAGTAGGAGCCAACGCCCCAGTCGTAGAATACCACCTGACGTTGTCCCGCGGAGGCTCTGGGACTGACGGCGCGCGCCAGCCTCAGCACATTGGTGGGATTTTCATCTTCGGGGTCGTTCCATGTGCCGTCCGCACAAATCACAATATGTTTACCGTCAGCCGCCACGCTTACTCCTCCGATCAACGCCTTTACGGATGATCTTACAGTGTATACCCAGTTTAGTTATAAACGATGAGGGCTTTGCTCCCAATAGATGTTGGCGAGGCCTTTGGCAGTCTGTTTATATGAAGTTGTGCTCACAAGGCACAGTGTTTCATCAGGAGGCAGTATCTATGAAAAGACAGAAACGCGACATGAGCTCCAGGGCATACGATCGTGGTTACCAGGCCGGCGTCACTGGCCGCAGTATCGATTTTTGTCCGCACGCCAACGAAGAACCTCGCCAACAATGGGTATCGGGATGGCGAGAAGGCCGTGTCGACCAGTGGGATGGCCTGACCGGGGTGTCAGGCGTACACAAATTGCGCATGTCCTGAAGTAGGCACGCGCGGCGGGCGTCGGCCGACGCCCGCTTTCACACCCTCAATCCTGGTCAGTCGGGATAAACACCAACTAGCGGTTGAGCGGCGACGGAGGTCTTCCGCGAGATCTGCGAGCAGGTTTTCCTTGAAATTGTCCCATGCCATACCGTACTGCTCCTGCCCGCCACTGGCGGCCCACGGTTAGCTCCTATACTTGCTATTAGCCTACCGTAAAGGTTTGGAAGGCGTAGATTTTAGAGAGGGAACTTTTACACCGGATGGGCGTTCCAAAAAGCTGCTCGTGCTGCAAGCGTGAAGTAGCAGCGGCGATTGGCTACAATGCCGGCGCCCGCTGCAAAAGCGGTCACAAAACATCAAAACCAAGGAGACTGTGTGGCAAGTGCTGAATTGAGAGCCCTCGAAAAGTGGCTAAGCGGCCAGATAATTGGCCAATCACACCTGGTTGAACGCCTCCTGATTGCCCTGCTAGCGGACGGCCACCTACTGGTCGAAGGTGCCCCTGGCTTGGCCAAGACACGCGCCATTAAAGCGCTGGCTGAGGGCATAGAGGGCTCTTTTCACCGGATTCAGTTCACTCCCGACCTGCTACCGGGTGATATTACGGGCACAGAAATTTACCGGCCACAGGAAGGTAGCTTTCATTTTCAGCGAGGCCCTATTTTTCACAACCTGGTACTGGCGGATGAGGTAAACCGTGCGCCGGCAAAGGTCCAGTCAGCGTTGCTGGAAGCGATGGCCGAGCGCCAGGTCAGCGTGGGGGCAGAAACCTGGCCGCTGCCTGATTTATTCCTGGTCATGGCCACCCAAAACCCGATCGAACAGGAAGGTACCTACCCTCTCCCGGAGGCTCAACTCGACCGCTTCCTCATGCATGTGACGGTGGGCTACCCCAACGCTGCGGCTGAGGCCGAAATTCTGCGACTCACCCGCGCCGAGGCCCGCAGCGGCAATGCGCCGTTGCCAACGCCTTTGCGCCAGGAGACCGTTTTCGAAGCGCGCAGTGAAGCACTGGGGCTGCACATGGCCGATGTGGTTGAAAATTATATTGTGCAACTTGTCATAGCCACCCGACAGCCAGGGGCCTACAACAAAGAGCTGGAAAAGTGGATTGAGTACGGCGCCAGCCCCCGCGCTACCATTGCCCTGGACCGCTGCGCGCGGGCGCATGCCTGGCTGCGTGGGCGCGACTTTGTCAGCCCCGATGACGTGCAGGCCATTGCGGCAGACGTGCTGCGCCACCGGCTGATATTGAGCTTTGAAGCTGAAGCCAACGGGATCACACCGGATCACGTGATCAACGAGTTGCTGACTCTCGTTCCGGCCGTGTAAGGGACGACTCATGTCGATGGCTGATGCGACTGGCCCCGCCACCGGCGCCTACGTGGCGCTAGACGCACTGATCGCACTGCGTTTTTCCGCAGCGCATCTGCACTTGTCTCGGCGCACCCGCGCGCTGGCGGCGCTCAGTGGACCCAACAAGGCCAACTTCCGCGGACGCGGCATCGATTTTGAGGAAGTTCGCAGCTACCAACCGGGTGACGATATCCGCACCATCGATTGGCGCGTGACGGCGCGTACGGGTAGCGCACACACACGGGTATTTCGCGAGGAGCGAGAGCGCCCGGTATTGGTTGTGGTTGATCAGCGCAGCCGTCTGTTTTTTGGTTCACAGAGTTGTTTCAAGTCCGTGCTGGCCGCGCATATCGCCGGCCTGCTAGCCTGGAGCGCGCTGGGCAATGGCGACCGCATTGGCGGTGTGGTATTCAACGAGGCAGGGCATCAGGAAATACGCCCACGCCGCAATCGCAAGGCAGTACTGGCATTGCTGTCGCAGCTGGTGGCTAGTAACGCTCGCTTACCTGAGATCAACCCAACCGATGAGCCACGTGGCCTGGCCGCTATGCTGGAGGCACTGCGGCATATCACGCGTCCCGGCACCAGCCTGTATCTGATCAGCGATTTTCATGACGCCGCCGAGCCTGCAGTGCGCGAGCATCTGTCACGCTTGGCGCAACATACTGAAATTACCGCCATCGCCTGCAGTGACCCCCTTGAATCAACGTTGCCTCCACCCGGCCGCTATGCCGTGACCGACGGGGTGCGTCAAGCTGAATTACTCACTCACGACAGCCGTTTGCGGGCACGCTATACACAGCTTTGGACGCAGCGTGTAGACACCCTGCACCATGAATTGCAGAGCTTAGGCATTCCACTATTGCAGGCCAGCACCCACGAATCACCTTTCCTGTTGTTGCAGCGCTATTTCGGGAGCCAGCGCTCATGACGCCCCAAGATCCGCTGGCCGCGCTGCAGCCCCTGCGGCTGCCCGAAGTCATCGGTGCATGGCCACCTGCCCCCGGTTGGTGGCTGCTTGCTGCGTTAGGTATGGTCACGCTGTGCACTCTGGTCTGGTTGTTCCTGCAGCGCCATCGGCGCAACCGCTATCGACGGCTGGCGCGGGCGCAACTGCGTCACATCGCAGCGCAGTACCAGGCACAGGGTGACCTTGGGGCTACGCTTGCGGCGTTAAACACCCTGTTGAAAAGCGTCTCTCTGCGCGTTTATCCGCCGCGCGAAGTAGCCTCACTGAGCGGCGAGGCCTGGGTCGACTTCCTCAATCAGGAAATGGCCGCAAGCCGCAGCAATGCGCACTTCCCCGCCGCGCTGGGACAGGCGCACGCACGCAACCCCAGTGTTACCGATATGTCGCAGCTGATCGCTTGCGCAGATGCCTGGCTGCGTCACCACCGGGGGCGCAGATGATCGCCTGGCTCTGGCCCTGGACAGGCTTGTTGCTACCGCTGCCGCTGCTTGTGCAAGGCTTTTGGCCTGCTGCGCGGACGCAGGAAACACCCCTGCGAGTGCCTTTCTTCGACGCTTGGGTGTCCTTGGCACAAACACATAAGGGCATCGCCAGTTCGCGCCGCTGGTCCACGGTTATGGGACTGTGGCTGATGTGGATTTGCCTGTTGCTGGCTGCGGCGCGCCCCACCTGGATTGGCGAACCCATTGAGTTGCCGACCAGCGGCCGCGACTTGATGTTGGCCGTAGACATCTCTGGCAGCATGCGGGTCGAGGATATGCAGGTTGGCAATAACCTGGTGCGCAGAGTGGACGCGGTAAAGGCGGTTGGGGCCGAGTTCATTAACCGGCGTCAGGGCGACCGGGTAGGCCTGATTCTGTTTGGCAGCAATGCTTATGTACAGTCTCCACTGAGCTTCGATATTGGCACCGTAGAGCGATTTTTACGCGATGCACAAATCGGTTTTGCCGGGCAGGAAACGGCCATAGGTGACGCTATCGGGCTTGCCGTCAAGCGTCTGCGTGAGCGCCCGGCTGAAAGTCGCGTGTTGATTGTACTCACAGACGGCCAGGATACTGCCAGCAGCATTGATCCATTGGACGCTGCCCGCTTGGCGCAGGGATTGGGTATCCGTGTCTACACCATTGGCGTAGGCGCCGACCAGCTGTCCATCCCGGGGCTGTTCGGCTCCAGTTTTGGCAGCCGCCGGGTCAACCCCTCTGCGGACCTGGATGAAGAGAGCTTGCAGGCTATCGCCACTATGACCGGCGGCCGCTATTTCCGTGCCCGAGATCCGCAGGAGCTGGCCGGCATCTACCAGCTGTTGGACGCACTTGAGCCGGTGGAGCTGGACGCCACAACCTATCGACCCCGGCAAGCGCTTGGCCATTGGCCGCTGCTGCTCGCCCTGCTGCTTAGCCTGTGCCTTGGCTTACAACGCTGCTGGCAACAGCGCGCAGTACATACGTTGGCTTCAGGCGGTGCTCGCAATGATTGAGCCGGCCACCGGGATGCACTTCATACGCCCACTGTGGCTGCTGTGGGCGTTGCCGGCCGTGCTAGTGGCGTGGCTGCTGTGGCGCCAAAGGTTATCCAACGGCGACTGGAGCCGCGTCATTGATCAACACTTGCTGCAGTATCTTGCGCCGAAGCAGCAGACGGCAAAAGGCCGTTTCGGGATAGGGATAATTTTGCTTGCCTGGGTTTTTGCCGCCATTGCCGCGGCAGGGCCCAGCCTGAAGCAGATACCGCAGCCCGTGGAGCAAATTGAGGATGCTTTGGTGCTGGTGCTGGATCTCTCCTACTCCATGAAAGCCGCAGACCAGGCGCCGTCGCGGATCGATCGGGCGCGGCAGAAGCTCCTGGACCTGCTACAAGAACGTGAGGAAGGTCAGACCGGCCTGGTGGCCTACGCCGGGGATGCGCACGTGGTAACACCGCTCACCGATGATACCGCTACCATCGCCAACCTGCTGCCCGCGCTTAACCCGGATATGATGCCGCTGCCGGGCAGCAGCACTTCGGCCGCCATCACTCTTGCGCTGGACTTGCTGCAGTCGGCAGGCGTGAAAGGGGGGCGCATTCTGTTGGTCACCGACGGTATTCCGGAAGCGGAGGCGAGCCGCGTGCGGCAACTGCTGCAGGGTTCACCCAATCGTTTAGCCATTCTTGGCGTGGGCACGCGTAACGGCGCGCCCATGCCGCTGCCGCGCGGTGGATTCGTACGTGACGACAGCAACGCGATCGTTATGCCGGGATTGGAAGAGGCGGCGCTGGAAGACCTCGCTGCCGCAACGGGTGGCCAGTACCGTCGCCTGCAAGTCGATGACCGTGATCTCACCGCCTTGCTCGCACAGTTGCCCAGCGCTCGTCAGACTCGGGTAGACGACAACCGCAGTGCCGACACCTGGGAGGATCAAGGCTACTGGCTGATTCTGGCGTTGCTGCCTATCGCTCTGGCACTGTTTCGCCGCGGCTGGCTGCTTGGATTTGTACCAATGATGCTGCCCATAATGTTGCCACTGACGCTACTGCTGGCCCCCGCCCCCGCTCAGGCTGACGCGTGGCGGAACTTATGGCTCACACCGGACCAGCAAGCTCAACAAGCGCTCGCGGCGGGCGATGCGGAGACTGCTGCTGAACTGTTCGAAGACCCCAACTGGAAGGCCACCGCCGCGTACAGCAGTGGCGACTACGCCCAGGCCGTCAGCCTGTTCAGCGAGCAGGAAACGGCAGACGGCTGGTATAACCGCGGCAACGCCCTGGCACGCAGCGGCGACCTGAAGGGCGCCAGTGACGCCTACCGCAAGGCGCTCGAACTCGACCCGGAACAGGCCGACGCCCAGGCGAACCTTAAGCTGGTAGAGGATCTTCAGCGCCAACAGGAGCAGGAAGAAGAACAATCGGGCCCGCCCGAACAAGGGGAGGACAACGAGCCCTCCAACGAGCAAGGAAAAGGCGATTCTGCGGACCCGTCTGACTCTGAACAGGACAGCCAGCAGGACGGTGAGCAGAACCAGGAGCCCCCGGATGACCCGGGCAAAGATCCTGCCGGAAACCCGCGTGACCCCAGCCAAGGAAACGAACCTGAGGCAGGGGCCAGCGACGAGGAGCCACGCTCGGCGCCAGAACCGGAGAGCCCTCAGCAGCCTGAGCCTGCGCCTGCGCCCGGCGCGCTGGAAAATGTGCCAGTGCCGGAACTCTCTCTGGAGGAGGCTGAGCGGAACCAGGCCATGGAACAATGGCTGCGCCGAGTGCCTGACGATCCATCCGGCTTGCTGCGAGAAAAGTTCCGCTACGAGAGCCTCAAGCGCCAACAACAATCGGGAACGAGCAATGACATTGAGTGGTAAACGCACCTGGCTGCTGCTATCAGCAATCCTCTGGTGCGCCCCGTTACAGGCAGCATTAGAGGTTGCCGTTGATCGCCAGAAAGTCGCACTGGGAGATAGCGTACGGCTGGTCATTACCGCAACGTCCAATGAGGACCTTGAGTCCATCGACCTGCGAAGGCTGCTGGCAGATTTCGAGGTACTGCAGCGCAGCTCCAGTAATAGCACCAGTATCATCAACGGCCAGCGCAGCCAAACACGCCAGCTGTTGCTGGACCTGAGCCCACGCCGCCAAGGTTTGCTGATGATTCCCGGCCTGCGCAGTGGCGCGTCAACCAGCGAACCCGTCGTCATCGACGTTGGCCCGCCCCCGGCGCCAGGCGATAATCAACAAACCGTAATCGTCAGTGCCGAAGTGGATAGCAACACCGTGTACGTACAGGGGCAAGTACTGCTCACGGTGCGTATTCAGCAGGCCATCAACCTTGAATCCCGCAGTGTTAGCGAGCTGCAGCTGGACAATGCATTTGTGCAGCCGCTGCAACAAAAATCGTTTCAGCGCACGGTGGATGGCCGTCAGTGGCTTGTGCATGAGGTTCGCTACGCAATTTTTCCCGAACAAAGCGGGACGCTGGAAATTCCCTCCCAGGTTTTTTCGGGACGAGAAGGCGCAGGACGCCGCAGCACATTTGACCTGGGCTCAAGCGGCAGGCAGTTACAGCGCCGCACCGAACCCCTCTCTGTTACGGTGAAACCCAGGCCAGATACCTTCCCTAGCAGCAGCACCTGGCTACCTGCCACCGAGCTGAGCGTGGAAGAAAGCTGGTCCAAGGCTCCGGAAACGCTGGAGCTGGGCGAATCTGCAACGCGCACTATCACGGTTCGCGCTGCAGGCTTGCAGGGCGCCCAACTACCGCCGATAGTCTTCGAATCTCAGGAAGGTTTGCGCTACTACCCTGATCAGCCCGCTGTGGGAGACACCGAAGCAGACAGCGGGCTGATCGGTGAGCGGCGCGACAGTGCGGCACTGGTCGCGAACCGCGCGGGGCGATTCACCCTGCCAGAGGTTCGCGTGTCCTGGTGGGATACCGCAGAGGATAGGCTGCGCCATGCAGTGCTGCCCGCGCGCGACATTATTGTCGGCAGGGCTGCACCTGCAACGAGTACGGTCACCGCCCCAACCACCGCTTCGCTTGACCCAAACACGGTTGCGCTGCCTATTGGCGCAGCTGCGGCAACCGGGCAAACACCGGTTTTTTGGCCGGTGCTGGCGACGTTGCTGGGTATCGGTTGGTTACTGACCTTGCTGTGGATATGGCGCCGGCCGGCGCTGCCGGAGAGGAACACTCAAGCGCAAACCACAAGCGCTTATGACGGCAATGAAACGCGCTGCTACAAACAGTTGCAGGCTGCCTGTGCCAGCAACAGCGCCACACAGGCTCGCAGCGCCCTGCTGCATTGGGCGCGCGCCCATCTCAAGCTTACCGGTACCGTGACTACGGAGCAGTTAGTGAAGCACCTGAATGACCCAGAAGCCGGCCAGGCTATCGCCGCGCTGGATGCAGCATTGTATCGAGACAGCGAGACGCATTGGGATGGCACCGCGCTGGCCGCCGTAGTCGCACGCTTGCGCAAATTACCCTCTGCCGTACCCGGTAACCATACCGATGATGTCGTTCTGTACCCGACTCAGGGTTAAGACGAGCTTTCGACTGCTGGCTTTCGGCTCTCGGCCGCTGGCTGTGACGCGGGCCTTAGTCCGCCAGCGCTTTTCCCAGCATCTCGTAGAGATCTCGGGACACCGATGGCTGCTCCGCCAGTTCCTGCAGTACCGCTTTCATCTGCTCGCCTCGCCCCAAATAATTGCGCCACCGCGTCAGGGGCGTCACTAAGCGGGAGGCGATCTGTGGATTCAGCGGGTCGAGTTGCATCACTTTATCCGCGAGCAGCCGATAGCCGGCGCCGTCCGGGCGATGAAAACTGCGAGGATTTGCGCTGGCAAATGCGCCTATCACGGCCCGCACTTTATTGGGATTGCGCAAGTCAAATGCAGGGTGTTGCAGCAACGCTTCCACACGTTCCAAGGTATCAGGTGCAGGTATCAAGGCCTGTAACTGCAACCATTTGTTGACCACCAGCGTTTCGTGCTGCCAGTCCTCGTAGAAGTCGTGCAGAGCTGCGTTACGCTGAGCCGTTTCGCCATAAAACGCCAGAGCCTGCAATGCGGCAAGCCTGTCGGTCATGTTTTCTGCCTTAGTCAACTGGGTAGCGGCCAAGGCCCGGCCTGCATCGCTGTGCATTGCCAAATAGTCGAGACACAGGTTGCGTAAGCGGCGTGCACCCACTTGCACCGCATCCGGGGCATACGGCCCGGTATTTTCCAAGCGCCTATAAGCGGCCTCAAAGGCGCCTCGGTGCGTTGCCACGATATGCGTGCGTAACGCATGCCGCGCGGCATGAATCGCTTCAACATCCGCCCCGCCACTGGCCGCCGCTAAATCAGCCAGGTAGTTTTCCGAAGGCAGTGACAACATTTCGGCGACCAGCGCCGGGTCCAAAGCGGTATCCTTTAACAGATCTCCACAGGCGGCCAGATACAGCGGTTCAATGGTCAGGTTCTGGCCTGCTGCTTGTTGTATCTGCACCTGGCTCAACACCCGCAGCGCAAACTGCTGGGAGGCATCCCAGCGCACAAAGCCGTCTTCTTCACGGCTCATCAACGCGTAGAGGTCTTCAGCAGAATAAGGGTAATCGAGATGCACCGGCGCAGAAAAACCGCGCAATAAGGCCGGTACCGGTGCTTCAGCCACCTGTTCAAACACGAAAGTCTGCACCGCTTCACTCAGCACCAACACACGGTGCGTTGTGGCAGACTGCGCATGGTCAGTGTTCAAGCGCAGCGGCAAATTTCCCGAACGGCCCAGCAGGCCCATGGCAACCGGCAAGGTCATCGGCAGTTTGCCTGGCTGCCCCGGCGTGGCCGGGCAGGACTGGGACAAGGTAAGCGTGAAGCGCTGCTGTTGCGCATCGTATTCACCCTTCGCTGCCAGGCGCGGTGTGCCCGCCTGTGAATACCACAGGCGAAATTGCTGGAGGTCGACGCCGGAGGCATCTTCCATCGCACGCACGAAATCTTCACAGGTCACCGCCTGCCCGTCGTGGCGATCAAAATACAGGTCCGACCCGGCTCGAAAGCGCTC
>JANQUV010000040.1:0-12056 GCA_030730585.1 Haliea sp. | reverse complement strand
CCGTCGGTGGTGATTTCCGGGCTGCACAGTACGCAAGAGCTGTTAAAAATGTTTAGCCCCTTGTTTTCCATAGCGCCCATATTGAAATCATCAACGGCGACAATGTTGAAAATATCCAGGTCGTATTCGCGCCCATAGACCTCTTCATCCCAGCGCATCGACTGTTGCAGCGATTGCATGGCATACGCGCACTTGTCGAGGTCCTTTTCCTCAACATAAATATTCAACGCCACCTCGCGGCCACTCATCGTGACAAAGCGGCCGGCAACGTTGCGCAGGTCTCCCGCTACCAAGGCAAACAAATACGCAGGCTTGGGGAAAGGGTCGTGCCAGTGTGCGCGGTGCCTGCCGTTCGCCAACACCTCCAGCGAAACAGGGTTACCGTTGCTCAGGAGCACGGGATAACGCTGTGCGTCGGCCTCTACTGTCACATCGAACTCTGCCATCACGTCGGGGCGATCAAGATACCAGGTGATTTTGCGGAACCCTTCCGCTTCACACTGGGTGCAGAACATGGTCCGGGACTTGTACAAGCCCTCCAGTGAGGTGTTGTTCTGGGGACGGATACGGCACTGCGACTGCAACCTGAACTGGTCGGGTAGCTGTTCAATGCGGAGTGTTTCCTCGCCGAGCTGGTATTCCTGCACGGCAAGTTCACGGCCATCAATCGCTATCGATACCAGTTCAAGCTGCTGCCCCTGCAGTTCCAGCGCGCTGTTGGCCGGCGCTAACGGGTTGCGTCGCAGGTGCAGGCACGCCGTTACCAGCGCATGATCTTCGTGAAGATCGAAAGCAAGATCGGTACGCTCTATCAGAAATGCTGGGGCCTGATAATCCTGCAGGAAAATGGCTTTGGGCTGTGCGTCGCGCATGGAGGACCTTAGTGTTCTGTAAGAGCGACCTGATAGCCGCCAAATTTGCGCAGGTTGATAACGCCGGTATCAAAAATCAGATATTGCCCCTTGATACCCTGCAACGTGCCAGAAACCCGAGGCTCCTTGTCAAAGTTGAACGAAGACACCTTGCTCGGGTATGCCAATACCGGGTAGTCGATCAAAGTTTCAACCTGATCTGACAGGGCTGTGATTGACTGCAGGCCATGTGCACGCTGCAATTCGCTAATCCCCGCTTCACAGGCAGCCATCAACTCCTGCCGCGCAGCCTCCAGGTTCACCGGCTCTGAGGCCCCCTTGAGCATCGCCTGCCAATGGGTTTTATCGGCCACGTAACCTTTAAACAGCGTTTCCACCAAGCCTGACTGGAAGCGGCTGGCAACCCTGAATATCGGCAAAGCCTGAGTCGCCCCCTGATCCATCCACCGTGTAGGCACCTGGCTGTGGCGAGTGATGCCCACTTTGACGCCTGAGGTGTTGGCGAGATACACAATATGATCAATCATGCAGTTCGCCAGGCCCCACTCCGGCTCGCGACAGGTACCCTGATCGTAATGGCATTTTTCCGGGCTTACGATGCAACTGTCACATTGCGCCAGGCGCCGGAAACACGGGTAACAGTACCCCTGGCTAAAGCTTTTTTTGCTCAGACGGTCGCAGTGAATGCAATGGATCTGGCCGAGGAACTCCAGGCTCAACGACTTCCCTAGCAGGCTATTCATGGGCACAAGTACTTCACCCAACACCATCGAGTACGCCACTGGTTGCAGAAGTTCTGTGCGCATTTTACGCAGCGCGCCACGAGCCAATTCCTGCGCCATCGCTAGTGCCCGCCCGGCGCATCGCGCCACCGCAGCGGCTCGGGGTCATCACAAGCGTCGCCGGCCTTGCTGCCTTTGTCGATGTAGCCGATTCGCTGCTCGGGCGGCAGGTGCACATCACCCCAGGCGATCAGAGCCTGCATGGCATGGGCGCGCTGTTCCGGGGTGACCGTACGGCCGTCGGGCCAGCGCCCCAGCTCTACCGAGCGACGAAGGCTCTGGTAGATCTCTGGCGAGAGCTGATTGATGATGTCCTGATATTCCATAAAGGCCCCGGCCCGGCAAAAAACACCTATTATAACCGCCGTGCCTCTCCCCTGTCGCCGCCACGTCGTGACAGCAAGGCGAGCGTGGCGCCCAAGGCTGCGCCGGACAGCAGCCCTGCGACATGCGCCGCATTGGCGATGGCGCCAAAACCCAGCACCTCCACCAGCCCCACAATGCACAGCAGCAGCCAACCCACCATGAGCAACATGATGGAACGGCTTGGCTCGAAGTTCCAGGCAGGCTGCAAGCGCGCCGCCACAAAGCTGAACCCCAGCAAGCCATAAACGACCCCGGACATACCGCCGAAAATTGAGGCTCCACCGAACAAAAATTGGCAGCCGTTGGACACCAGCGCAATCGCAATAAAGAGGCCCGACATGTGAAGCGAGCCTAACCGTCGCTCTACCTTGGCTCCGAGTTCCCAAAGCCACAGGCTGTTGAACACAATGTGTAGCCAACCAAAATGCAGAAACGCCGGGGTAAGCAGACGCCAATACTGGCTGCCCATGTCGCCAAAGCGAAGGCTATCGCCAACTACCACAAAAGGCGCAAAGGTAAACAGAGAAAGCCATGTCAACGGTGCGCCCAGATACACCAGCAAAAAACCGGCAACACTCAACATGACCAGCGCGATGGTCACAGGCGATTGCTGCAAGGCAGGCCAGCGGGTCGCTTGCGCACTGAGCTGCGGCTGCGCAGAGGTGGGCTGCAGGTGCACTTGGATGTCACCGGCACACCAAGACTCGTACAGCACATGCACCGCCTCTGCCTGCGCCGGCGTGGCGACTTCAAGCAATTGCTCCCCGGATGCCTCGTAAACTCGAAACCTGACGCCCTGCTCTTGCAGCAACGCCAAAAACGGACGCAGGTCCTGTGTCGCGGCAGTACGCAGCGCAATATGCGGAGACGCCATCAGTTCACCAGCGCCGTATTCCAACGTAACTTGTCCCGACAACTGGCGTAAAAGCTGTGACCCAGCGGGTGCAGCAGGGTCAGGCGGTGGGGCTTTTTGGTCACGACCACCGAATCACCCGGCCGCGCTGTCATGTTCACCTGGCCGTCGCAGGTCACGGGCGGGTGAATGCGATTCCGCTCCAGTATATCGAGGCGGATCTCGCTATTGCCGTCGACCACAATCGGACGACTGCTGAGGGCGTGAGGGAACATCGGCACCAGCACCACAGCATCGAGCGTGGGGTGCATGATAGGGCCACCGCCCGACAGTGAGTAGGCTGTAGAGCCTGTGGGCGTTGAAATAATCAGGCCGTCTGCGCGCTGCCGGTAGACAAAAACGCCGTTAATCGACAACTCGAACTCAATCATCTGCGCCGAGGTGCCGGAGTTGACCACCACATCATTGAGCGCATCGGCTCGGCCCACCGTTTTGCCATCACGGACCACGCGCGCATCCAACAAAAAGCGGCTGTCTTGCGTGTACTCGCCAGCTAACACCGCCGGAACTTGAGTGGCGATGTCGTCCGGGCTGATGTCAGTGAGAAAGCCCAAACGCCCGCGATTCACGCCCAGTACCGGGGTTTCGTATTTGGCCAGCGTACGGGCGGCGCTGAGCAAGCTACCATCGCCACCGACGACAATCACCAAGTCACTGTCTTCTCCGATGTCATCCAGGCTGGCGCGGGGGATGCTTTGGTCGGCGACCCGTTCCGCAAGGCGCGACTCCAGCACCACCTCCTTGCCCAAACTTTGCAGCAGGCGCACCAATTCCTCGAGGACATCGGTGAGCCCTTCCTGCTGGCTACGACCTACCAGTCCTATTCTCTCAAACTTGCTATGCATCCCTTCTCCGCACCTTAATCCACACCTGACTTCGCACACAGCCGTGCTGCGCGTTGTGACCAGTAAACCGTGTATTCCCTCTGCACAGCTTACGCATGCAATCCATGTATTGCATCAGGCACAGCGGCCTCATCATCAGGGCTGGACGAGGCCTACGTTGTTTTTCTGCAGAACCTGCTCGGCGCGGTAGCTGGAGCGCACGAACACCCCGGAGACCACCTCCAGAAAGCCCTTCTCCAGGCCCCACTGGCGATACTGCTCAAAATCTTGCGGCGACACATAGCGGTCGATTGGGTAATGGTTGGCGGTAGGCTGCAGGTACTGCCCGAAGGTTAGTATGTCAACCTGTGCGGCCCGCAAATCGTCCATGGCTTCCAGAATTTCAGCTTCGCTCTCACCCAGGCCCAACATGATGCTGGTTTTGGTCAGTATGTCAGGCCGATACTGTTTGGCATGCGCCAGCACTGCGAGCGTCTGCTCGTAGCTGGCCCGCGAGTCGCGCACGGGGTGCGTTAAACGCCGCACGGTTTCCACATTCTGGGCAAACACTTCGATCCCCGAATCCAGCACGGTCTCTACGTCAGCAAGTGCACCGAGAAAATCCGGAGTTAAGGCCTCTACCGCGGTACCGGGGTTCTGTTCTTTCACCGCGCGCACGCAGGCGGCATAGTGGCCAGCACCGCCGTCTGGCAGGTCATCGCGGTTCACCGAGGTGAGGACGACGTATTTCAGCCCCATCAACTGCACGGATTTCGCCGTATTGGCAGGCTCCTCCAGATCCAGCCAGCCGCGCGGATTACCCGTATTCACAGCACAGAAACGGCAGGCCCGCGTGCAGACATCACCCATAAGCATGATTGTAGCGGTGCCTGCACTCCAGCACTCGCTCATATTCGGGCACTTGGCTTCTTCGCAGACGGTTGCCAGGCGATGCTCATGAACAATGGACTTCACCCGCTCGTAGGTTGCCCCGCCCCGCACGCGTATGCGCAACCAATCCGGTTTCGCCAAGCGTTCGTTGCCGAGCTGCGAAGCCTTTATGCCGTCCTTGATCGCCTTGATACCCCGCTCAGTGACGAATTTTTCGCCGCTGGGCACCTGCACAATAGGTATTAGCTTATTATTTGCCATAGTGCCGTCCTGTTGGTAATGCTCACCGGGCCCACTGTTCCAGGGAGAGACCTGAATTATAACCGAGTCCAGCAAAGCACGCAGCGCTGCAAACGTCGCCCCTCATCAAATAGGACAGATTGGCTAACGCACAGGGTTTGGGGGGGGTATACTGGTAATCACTACGCTAACAAGGCGAGAACATGGCAACCCTGACTTTTTACGGTGCGGCGCAGGAAGTCACAGGTTCCTGCCATCTTCTGGAATCCAAAGCCTGCGGGCGCGTGCTGCTTGACTGTGGGCTGCGTCAGGGTGGTGATGCCGTGGAGCGCATCCACAACGAGCGCTTCAGCTTCAGGCCGGATAGCATTGACGCGGTTGTACTGTCACATGCTCACCTGGATCACTGTGGAATGCTGCCCCTGCTAGTACACCAGGGCTTCAAAGGGCCTATTTATTGCACGCGCGCGACGGCGGATCTCCTGCCCATCATGCTTCACGATGCGGTGGGGCTATACCTGCGCGACCTGGAGCGGCAAAACCTGCGAGCCACGCGCCGCGGCAGGAAAACCCAGGAGCCGGTTTACGATGAACAGGATGTAGAACGCGTGCTGCAGCAGCTGCAGCCCAACCGCTACCGCAAGCCGTTTCGAGTCGGCCACCACTGCTCGGTGACCCTGCACGACGCCGGGCATATTCTTGGCTCTGCAATCGTCGAGTTAACGCTTACGGAAAACGACACCGAAAAGACCTTGGTGTTCTCTGGCGATCTGGGACGGAAAGGCTCGGTGTTGATGAACGATCCGGCAACGTTCGAGAAAGCCGACCTGGTGCTGATGGAAAGCACCTACGGTAACCGGGACCATCGCAACGAAGATGACTCCATGGACGAGCTCGCACAAATCCTCCACGACACCTGGGAGCAAGGTGGCAGCGTAATGATTCCCTCCTTTGCCGTAGGCCGCACGCAGGAGATCCTGTTCCACCTTGGGCGCCTGCATTATGCAGGCAAGCTCGACAAATGGCAGGTATTTCTCGACAGCCCCATGGCCATCAATGTGACCCGTGTATACGACCGCTGGCTGGACATTCTAGACGATGAAGATGTGCGCGAGTTATCCGACGCGCACCGAGAATCGCTGGCAGACTTCCTGCCCCGCCTGCAGCTGACGGCCGGCACAGACGAATCCATGGCGATTAATCGCATCAAAGGGGGGGCGATCATCATCGCCGGCAGCGGCATGTGCACAGGAGGACGCATACGCCATCACTTCAAACAACGTATTTGGGACGAACGCAATACGGTGATCTTCGCCGGCTTTCAGGCGCGAGGCACGCTCGGGCGCCTGCTGGTCGATGGCATGCCATCCGTCAAGCTCTTTGGCGAAGAGTATGCCGTAAAGGCCCGTATCGAAACCTTGGGCTGCTTTTCGGCACACGCCGGGCAATCGGAGTTGGTGGCCTGGGCCAGCAACTTTGAACAGGACGCGCGGCTCGTTCTGGTACACGGCGAACCCGCGGCGCAAGATGCACTTGCAGCGTTATTGTGGAATGAGCACAAAATACGTGCCGCTATTCCGGCAGAGGGAGATACGCTAGCTTTCTAACCAGCTTTTTAAGCAGCCTCTTAAGGCACTTTCGCTGCCGGGTAAGGCGGCAGCGACGTCAGGCTCGGCGCGAGGCTAAATTACGCTTCGGCAAACGGTTTGGTGTAGAACTGGCTGTACCACTTGCGGAAGCGCGCGATAGGGCCATCACCGTCGCAGAGCACCGGCTGTCGACGAAACATTTTGTTCTCCCAGATGGGCATGTCCTCGTCCAGCTGTTTGCAAATGTCGCGAATAATTGCCGCGTTAACGCCACCTGTCTTGGCTTCACCGTTGACCAGTGGTTGCGTAAATGCAAAGCGCACGTGCACCGTCTCATCATCGATGGGCGTCACATTGCCCATTAGGAAAGTGCTGGCAATACCCTCAAACCGAGTGAAGCCCTGCCCCGGGCCAATGCTCTTTGAGATGATGCTACCTTTAACCGTCCCCCGCGGTGTTTCCATGTCGGCGCATTGCACACCGAGTGAATAGTGCTTGTCGTAGGTGAGTTCTGTCTCAGGAAAGGTCGCCGTTTGATGAACGTAGCGAAAATGCGCGGAGTCCGCGCCGTTTTCTGCCATTTCCTGGCAAGCGGTTTTGATCGTCCACTCAAAGCGCTGCAAGGGTGCCCAGACGGCGCTATTGGCTTCCTCAAAAGACTCCACATCCCACATCGGCGCTGCACCGTCCGGGTGGTACCAAGCGTAAATCACCTGATTGTCTTCAACCACGGGGTAGGACTCCAAACACTGCTTACCGACCACTTTCGGCGGCATGTTCTTCGCGTAGGGAACATCGGTGCAGAAGCCTTCGGCATTGAACTTCCAGGCGTGAAAGGGGCACACAATGCTCTCGCCCTCGATTCGACCGCCCTGCCCGCTACTTTCATTGATGCCAAAACCCAGGTGCGCGCCCAAATGCGGGCAGTAGGCGTCCAGCAGCACCGCCCGGCCGGACTCCGTCCTGAATAACACCATTTCGCGACCAAAATAAGACGCCGGACGTGACTGCCCCACTGCCAATTCGTCACTGTAAGACACGACAAACCAACCAAAGGGGACGGGCATAGGGGGACGCGGTTTTGGCATTACACAAACTCCTCAGGACGAACATCGGCCATTTGGGCCCAGCAAAAAAATACACGACATGAATAGTAGACTCTTTTCGCTGCCTGCTTAAGCCGCCCGGTCCAAGTGCTTATACCGCAGTGAATCCTCGCCCCGCCGAATATTGCAACATCACTATATAGCGTTGCCATAACTGCCGCGCGAACTTGCCCGAAAGCTTCACGCTAGGTAGTCTGGAATCCTTGGATGCGAACGATGAGGCACCGCCAATGCACAGTGACATTCGCTCGCCTGGAGTTCGCGATTAATGCTCGGTCAATTATCACGCCGCTCACTAGCGGACCTTGCGCGCGCGGCACCAACGCCCCGCTGGGGCGCAACCCTGCCGTTGGACGATATTGCCGGGGAGCTAGCAATTACCGGCATCGGCGAAACTGCGGTCACTGGGCCCTCCGGGCGTACCCCTCGAGCGATGGCTTTGGACGCTGTTGCCGCGGCCATCGCTGACGCCGGGCTGAGGCCAGCGGACATTGACGGCCTTATGGTCTCCGGCCACATCGCTGAGCAGATTGGCCCCGATGATTTTCACACCCATTTTGGCACACAGCATCCTTTGTGGTTCAGCACCGAGGGCGGAGCAATGATTTGGGCGGCAACCTGCGCCCACCGCGCTGCCCAAGCCATGCGTAAAGGCATTGCCACGCATATTGTCAACGTGTTTGCAGTTGACTGGGCCAGCCGCCGCGCGGCGGGGACTGGCGCCCCCGGCGATTGGCATGCCGGAGAAGAACTGAAAGCGCAGCTGGAAGTACCCCTAGGCTGGCTCCCCCAACCGGTCTATTTTGCCACCTTCGCACGCCGCTATATGCACGCATACGGGCTGACGGAAACTCAGCTAGCCACCCTCCCCCTCACCTTTCGACGCCACGCAAACGAGCATCCACAAGCCGTCATGCGCAACCGAGAGCTGACCCTTGAGCGCTACTTGGCAAGCAAGCCACTCGCAAGCCCGCTGCGCAAGGAAGACTGCTGCCTGATCTCCGACGGCGCAGCAGCGTGGGTTATGAGCCCGGCGGAGCGCGCTCGGTATATGCCGCAAGTGCCTGCCATTGTCGATGGAGTCGGGCATGGGTGCGTGCAGGGCGCACCCTACATCAGCCAACAGCAAGAACTGACGGCAACGCCACAGGTGTTTGCCGCTCCATGGGCTTTTGCCATGGCCAACACCAGCCCGGCGGAGGTCGACGTTATCGCGGTTTACGACTGTTTTTCCAGTACCGCGCTGATGCAGATCGAAGACCTCGGGTTCTGTCGCAAGGGCGACGGTGGGAGCTTCATTCAAGACGACCGGTTGCACTATTCCCGGCCCCGGCAGCGTGGCGGCATACCCTGCAACACCCATGGCGGATTGCTGTCGCACGGTTACTTGCTCGGTGCCTCGCATATCGTCGAACTTGTGAAACAACTGCGAGGCACTGCAGCCAACCAGGTGCAGGCGGCTGAACGAGCGGTTTACGCCGGTTTTACCGCGGATGAGGCGTCAACACTGGTGCTGTCGCGAGGCGCACAATGAGCATACCGGACTACCATCACTCGCTTACCGGGCCCTTTTGGCAAGGCGCGGCGCAACATGAGTTACGCCTGAGCTGGTGCCGGCCCTGTGCACAGGCCATTTGGTACCCGCAAGCTGCCTGCCCACACTGCGGCGCCGCCTTGCATTGGCATGTTCTGTCCGGCGATGCGCTACTGATCACCTGGAGTGAAGTGGCCGCAGGCCTCAATCCGCATTTTAGCGAGGCGTATATTTCCGCGTTGGTCAGCCCTGTCGAAGCGCCCACCGTTCGCCTGGTGACCCGCATGGTGCAGTGTGCGGCGCAGGACCTGCGCTGCGATATGCCCGTCACAGTACGCTTTGAAAAACTGCAGCAACTTCACGGCGAACCGTATGTCGCCCCGTGTTTTACGGTTCCGCAAGGCTAAGCCACTCGCCTCGCTAACGCCCGCCTCACCACGCACGCTCGGTGAACCGGTTACGCTTTCGGCGCTGGCGCAGTATCATCAGGAACCCGAGCCATTCATGGCAACGGGCAACCTAACAACATTTTGCAAAGTATGGAGTCCACACATGTCCGAGCAAGTCGTACTGACTGAAATCGACGAAGGTATTCTCATCATCACCTTAAACCGGCCGGCGGCAAAAAACGCCGTGAACAAAGCGGTGGCCGTCGGTATCGCTGCGGCGATCGATGAACTGGAGAGTAACCCGGAGCTGCGCGTTGCCGTACTTACCGGCGCCGGTGGCACCTTTTGCTCGGGCATGGACCTGAAAGCGTTTGTCACCGGCGAGCTGCCTATCGTAGACGGCCGGGGATTTGCAGGCCTCTGCGAGTACACCACCCGCAAGCCCTTGATCGCAGCAGTGGAAGGTTATGCCTTGGCGGGCGGGTTTGAAATCGCGATCAGCTGCGACCTGATTGTTGCGGCGGAAGATGCCAAGTTCGGCATTCCCGAAGTGAAGCGCGGGTTGGCAGCAGGGGCTGGTGGCCTCGCTAAACTACCCAAGCAATTCCCTCTGCGTATCGCTAAAGAGCTAGCACTCACCGGGGACTTTATTTCGACACAGCGCGCCTATGACCTCGGCCTGATCAATAGCGTAGTGCCCTCTGGCGGCGCGGTAGACGCTGCCAAAGCGCTGGCACGCAAAATTGCCGCGAACGGCCCTCTGGCGGTCGCGCTAAGCAAGCAAGTGGTCGACAACGCGCAGGACTGGCACTCCAGCGAGATGTTCGCCAAACAGCAGGCCATCATTGAACCCATTTTTACCAGCCATGATGCCATTGAGGGCGCTACGGCCTTTGCCGAAAAGCGCGCGCCGCGCTGGACCGGACGCTAACCACCTGAGCTCGAACAAGCCCACGTAAAAACAAGGAGCACAACAATGTCAGAAGCATGGATTATCGATGCCTGCCGCACACCACGCGGCATCGGCAAAAAGGGCAAAGGCGCCCTTGCAGACCAACACCCACAACACCTGGCCGCGGCGGTTTTGCGCGCTATCGCTGAACGTAACCAACTGAATACTGCGGAAGTCGATGACATCATTTTCGGCACCAGCACACAGCGCGGGCAGCAAGGAGCCGATTTGGCGCGCATGGCGGCACTGGATGCAGGCTACGATGTGCGCTCCTCAGGCGTCACCCTGGACCGCTTCTGCGGCTCGGGTATCACCTCCGTGAGCATCGCCGCCGCGTCGATTATGGCGGGTATGGAGGACCTCGTCATAGGTGGTGGCTGTGAAATGATGTCCACCTTTGGTAGCGACCCCAACCAGTCTCCCTTTATCGACAGCGACAACCTGCGCCTGCGGGAAAAGCACCCGCAGCCTCATCAGGGCGTTTGCGCTGATGCCATCGCCACGCTGGAGGGCATTGACCGCCACGCGGTTGACAGCCTCGCCGCCCTCTCGCAAGAGCGCGCCGCACGGGCCATCGCCAATGGGCACTTCGAACGCAGCCTTGTACCGGTGTACCGGTTGGATGGCAGCCTGGCGCTTGACCACGAGGAGTTCCCTCGCCCCAACACCACGCTGGCCACATTGGGCGATCTCAAGCCCTCTTTCGACGCCCTCGCCGACTACCCGCTGAATGAAGCCGGAACGACCTACCGCAAGCTGGTTCAGCAGGTGTATCCGGGCCTGCAGATTAATCACGTGCATCACGCGGGTAATTCGTCCGGCGTGGTCGATGGCGCAGCTGCCATCTTGCTTGCCTCACCCAGCTATGCCAAAGCACACGGCATGAAGCCCAGGGGCCGTGTGGTGGCCATGGCCAATATGGGCGACTCGCCTACGCTGATGCTGAACGCACCGGTGCCTGCCGCGCTTAAAGTGCTCGCCAAGGCCGGCATGCAATTGTCAGATATCGATTTGTTCGAGATCAACGAGGCGTTTGCCGTGGTCGCCGAAAAGTTTATTCGCGACCTGAAGCTTGACCGCGACAAGGTCAACGTGAACGGCGGCGCCATGGCGCTTGGCCACCCGATTGGTGCGACCGGTTCTATATTAATCGGCACCCTGCTGGATGAACTGGAGCGTCAGGATAAACAGTTTGGCCTGGTGACGATGTGCGCAGCCGGTGGCATGGCCCCGGCGATGATTATCGAACGAATCTGAGAGGAAGTTGACAGACACAAAAAAGCCACCCTGGGGTGGCTTTTTTGATGTTGGCGGAGCGGACGGGATTCAAACCCTCGACCACTAGCGTCTATAGCCATCGTAAACCTACTACATAAAAGCTTATTTTAAAGGATTTATCCAGTTTACTCTCTAGCATTGTCCATCGAAGACTACCAGAAGCGCGCTTCTAAGTGGTACATTTAGCGGTACATTTAGATGCAGGATGGAGAAGATACAATATTGCAATGTACTCACAGCCAAGCAGGTAGATGCACTGACAGCCCCCAGTAGGCACAGCATAGGCGATGGCCTATACCTCGACATCAAGCCAGACGGCA
>JANQUV010000039.1:87489-100010 GCA_030730585.1 Haliea sp. | reverse complement strand
GAGCGCTTCGCCATCATGAACACACCGGACCCCTCCTACCACGGCGTGGTCTACACAGAAGCCATGGGCCCCGCGGCCTTTATCACGCGCTGCCGCGTCGTTCCACTACGCAACACCGGAGCCGCACTGTCGCCCCACAGCGCCTTTCTGCTCATGCAAGGGCTGGAGACTCTGGACCTGCGCATGCAGCGCCACTGTTACAATGCGAAGAAAGTGGCCAAGTACCTGCACAAACACCCCAAGGTTCGCTGGGTAAACTATGCGGGCCTCAAAGACAGCCCCTATCGTGAAACCTGCAAAAAAATCTGTGGCGGCAAGGCGTCGGGGATTCTCAGCTTCGGCATTGAAGGGGGTAGCGCCGCTGGCGCACGCTTTATCGATGCGTTGCAGCTGATACTGCGTCTAGTGAATATCGGTGACGCAAAGTCACTCGCCTGCCACCCCGCGAGCACCACACACCGCCAGCTCAACCCTACAGAGCTCGCCTCTGCGGGCGTCAGCGAAGATATGGTGCGCATCTCCGTGGGCATTGAGCACATCGATGACATCATTGCCGATATCGAGCAGGCACTGGACGCCAGCCAAGTCTAAGGCGGTTACGGCACCCAGGGCAGAAAATGCCGCCCTGGGTTCACAAACTCTCGAAATGATCAGTCAGCACACAATCCACACGGCGCGCATCGTACTTGCGCACCGGCTCAACATCTTCGGCTCGCAGCACGTTTTTATCCACCGCCTGTTGCAGCGCATCGTCCAGCGTATCCGCCTCCAACTCGCCTTTACTCCAGGCTTTTTGTAGTGCCAGGAACGGCTCCTCCACCGCCAGCAGCATCTGATAGGTGGTTTCAACACGCCCCACAGCATCTTCCGGGTCGACACTCAAATAGACGCGCTGGGCCAGAGCATCGCGCACCGCGTTGGGCGCCATAATCAGGCCACCGAGTTCTCGGATCATGCGGTCATCCGGCGCCGGGAACACGCGCCCAAGCGGCAGACAAAGCGCACGTAATGCCCAACCCAGCACTCTGGGCTGGAAGTTTGCACAGTACGCAACCAATGCCCCTTGCGCCGCGTGCAGCGCGCGCTGCAGCGCATAAGCTGCGTGCGCATCCGCCTCTTCGCTGCGCGGCTGCGTGTCGCGAAACTTCAGCACACTGCTGGCGATCAGCAGCTGGCTGTGCACATCGCCCAATCTGGCAGACAGTAACTCGCGGCGCTTCAAGTCGCCGCCCAAAACGCCCAGCGCAACATCCGCGCAGGTAGCCAGCGCGGCACTCAGGTGATTCACCCGCTGATACCAGCGCTTGCTGAACTCGTCTGCATCTTCAGGTGTGTCACTGAAACGGGCCCCACTCAAGCCCAGCATCAGCAAGCGCGCCAGGTTACTGCCAATATGCCCCAAGTGCGACATCAGCAGAGGGTCGAAGTCGCGCTGCCCTTCGCTCACACTCTCCGCCTCCAGCGTTTGCATCTCATCGAACAAATACGGGTGACAGCGCATGGCGCCTTGGCCAAAAATCATCAGCGAGCGCGTCAGGATATTCGCACCTTCAACGGTGATCGCGACCGGCAGAGCGTGATAGCCCGCCGCGAGGAAATTGCGTGGCCCCAGCTGTATGCCTCGCCCGCCCACCACGTCCATACCGTGATTGACCAGCGTCCGCATAAGCTCCGTCGCATGGTATTTTGCCATCGCCGTCATCACCGAGGGAGTACCCTCCTCCAGCGACCGGGTGACCAGTTCGCGCATTGCCTCCAGCGTGTAGGCACCGGCAGCAATTTCAGCGGTGGCTTCCTGCACACCCTCAAACTTGCCCACCTCCATATTGAACTGACGACGAATACGCGCATACGCACCGACCATCAGGTAACACATTGCGCCGCTGGAGGTGGACAAGGCAGGTAGAGATACACCTCGACCGGCTCCCAGGCACTCGATCAGCATACGCCAGCCTTTGCCCGCCATGGCCGGCCCACCAATGATCCAGTCGACCGGAATGAATACATCCTTTCCCATAATCGGCCCGTTCATAAACGGAGCCCCCGGATTATGACGACGGCCTATTTCGATACCTGGGTGCTGCGCCGGCAGCAGTGCACAGGTAATTCCGTAGTCTGCCTTGCTTGAGTCTCCCAGCAGGCCCTCAGGATCGCGCAGCTGAAATGCCAAGCCCACAACGGTGGCGACAGGCGCCAGCGTGATCCAGCGCTTGTGAAAATTCAGCCGCAGGCCGATCACCTCTTGCCCTTCAAACCGCCCTTTACACACCACGCCCAGGTCGGGAATGGCGCCAGCATCGGAACCCACCTCGGGCCCTGTCAGGCCAAAGCAGGGTAATTCGCTGCCATTGGCGAGCCCTGGCAGCCAATGCTGCTTCTGCGCCTCGGTGCCGTATTTGACCAGTAACTCACCCGGCCCGAGAGAGTTAGGCACCATGGCCGTTACCGCCGCGGTAATAGACCGGCTGGCAATCTTGCTCATGATGCGGCTTTGGGCGTAGGGGCTGAAATCACGGCCGCCAAACTCTTGCGGAATAATCAGGCCGAAAAAACCCTTCTCACGCAGGAAATCCCACACTTCCGGAGACAAATCCTGCCGCTGATGTACATCCCACTCGGAAATCATGCCGCAGAGTGTGTCGACTTCGTTGTCCAAAAATGCCTGTTCCCGCTCAGTCAGCAGCGGCGGGTGCACCGCTGAAAACGCCTGCCAGTCAGGCTGCCCACTGAACAATGACTTGTCCCATCCCGTGGTGCCCGCCTCCAGCGCCTCGCGCTCGGTGCTGCTCATCGGTGGCATGGCTTTGCGCAAAAGGCGATAAACCGGCGCAACAAGATATTCACTTCGCCACTGTTTCACGTTGAGTACCGCAAGCACGGCAGCCGTGGGCAGCAGCAGTAGCCACATGCCGCCCTCCCCTATGGCAAGCAACAACGTACCGACGCCAATCAGCAGGGATCCGATCGTCAGCCCGGGGCGAAGCAACAATACGGCGAGGACAAGAAGAATATAAAGCAGTACAGACAGCAACATGGCATGACACCTCATGCGAGCGCGCCCGAGAGGAGTGCGCAAAAACACTTATCAAAAACTACCATACTGTATTGAGCGCAACATATACAATCCACGCCCCCCCACTCGTTCAGCACAGGGCGGCACAAACTGGCCGGTGGCGTGTTTAACAATGCCGCCCAAATCTGGAACCACAGCTTCTACCGGGAGTGCCTGAAGCCGAACGGCGGTAGTGAAGCAACCGGCCCCGTCGCGGAAGCCATTAACGCAGCCTTTGGCTCCTATGCCGAATTCAAGCAAGCGTTCACCGATGCTGCACTGGGGAACTTCGGCTCCGGCTGGACCTGGCTGGTGAAAAATGTGGACGGCAGCGTCGCTATCGTCAACACCAGCAACGCCGCAACACCGCTGACAGACAGCAGCGTTACCCCATTGCTTACCGTTGATGTTTGGGAACACGCGTACTACATCGATTATCGCAACGCACGGCCCAAGTACCTGGAGGCTTTTTGGGCGCTCGTCAACTGGGACTTCGTCAACAAGAACTTCGCCTGACGCGCTGGCGTATGACACCCGCCTCCTCCAACTTTTGTAGCCTGCGCCAGCAAGCCGACTTGGACATCGCTACCTGTTCGGCGAGCGCCCCCTACGGAGAGCGCGGCATTCGCCTGCAACAAGCGCATCAGGGCGCAGCCTCGAGTTCATCGAAGACTATATCCGCGAGCAGGTATTGCCATTTTACGCTAACACGCACACAGAGACCGCTTACACCGGCGCCCACACCAGCGCTCTGCGCGAATCCGCTCGTGACATGATTCGCAGCGCCGTGAATGGCAGCGCTGAAGACCAAGTCATTTTTTGTGGGTCTGGCGCAACTGCAGCCATCAACAAGATTATCGATATCATGAACTTGCGCCTACCGGCGGAGCTGAGCGAGCGCTATCAGCTGACACAGCAGATTGCGCAGCAGGATTGCCCGGTGGTCTTCATCGGGCCCTATGAACATCACTCCAACGAATTGCCTTGGCGAGAGAGCCTGTGCGTGGTGGAAGTTATGCCACTGGATACGGAAGGCGGCATTGACCAGCAGGCACTTAAGGATGCCCTGCAGAAACATGCCCCGCGGCAAGTCAAAATTGGCAGCTTCTCGGCCGCTTCTAATGTCACCGGCAATCGTCGAATCAATACGTGCAGGCTTGGTCTTTTCACTGCAGCAAGCTGTGGGCACCGACAATATTGGCGCGCGTGAGGCAGACCTTGCGGCGCGCGCCACGGCGCATTTCAGCCGCTGTCCCAATTTGGAATTACTTGGCAACCCCGCAGCTGCGCGGTTGCCGATCTTTTCGCTGCGTTTCCGCCACGGCCAACACGATCTGCATCACGGTTTTGTCGTTGCGTTGCTCAACGATCTGTTCGGTATTCAAGTGCGCGGCGGCTGCTCTTGTGCAGGCCCCTATGCGCACGCCCTGCTCGGCATAGACATGCGCAAAAGCCGACTGCTGGAACAAGCAATCGCCGACGGGCACAGCCTGATGCGGCCAGGCTGGGTGCGCGTAAACTTTAACTATTTTATTAGCGAAGACGAGTTTGCGTACCTGCTGGCGGCGATTGAACTGGTTGCACAACACGGTTGGCGCATGCTGCCCAGCTACCACTACGACGCGGCGCACGGCGTGTGGCGCCGTCACGATGCGTACAGGCTATCAAATACCTAGGCAACAGTAAAAACACCATAATAAACAAGGCGCCACCATGGCCAGGATATCCACGAAAGCCGTGAGCATATCGTGCTTCCGGGCATACCTCTGAAGCCCGGTCAGTGAGCTCCAGCAGGGGCCTGTCTCCAACCCGCTAGCGGGCTACGGAAAAGGTTGGCGGTGTGGGTGCAGGCAGGTGAGTTTCCTGCTCACAGCGGGCCCGTAACTCCTCAACGGTGCCACCACGGTTGAACAGAGGAATATCATCGCCACGTGCAGCCACACGCTCACTGCGAAGTGCCTGCGTGGCGGCACTGTCCACACTGCCGTCGGCTGTAATCACCACTCCGTAACGCTGTGCGCCTTCCGCTGTAACCAGCCGCCGCTGCACATCCTGGCGCACCAGCTCAGGGTCGCGCTGATAGGGATCACCCCAACCACCGCCGCCCCAGGTATTGAAATAAAGCAGATCACCCGCCTTCACCTTGATACCCTCGGCTTTCGCCGGCAGCCACTGTTCCGAACCATCAGCACGCAGCAGGCGCTTGGTAGAACGCATTCCCGTTTCGCCTCCCAGCACTCCCCAAGGGTAGGTGAGCCAGCGCTCGTCGTGAATACCCACGTCGCCGTCGCAGAGGAAACGATAGGCGACACTCAGGCCGTTACCGCCGCGATGTAGCCCGGCGCCACCGGAGTCAGGAATGGTGGCGTACTGCTCAATCCGCAGCGGAAAATAGCTTTCGATAAATTCGTTGGGCACGTTGGTAAATCCCGGCCACAGGGAGTGGCCATCCGGACCATCGCCCACCGGGCGCCCAGGAATACCACCAAAGCCTATCTGAAACAGCTGGAACCACTCGCCATCGTCCTTGTAACCCGAGAAAAACAGATGCGGGGAGTCGGAAAAGCCCGCCGCGTTGAGCATCTGTTCCGGTGCCCCCATGCCCAGCAGGGCGCCCAACAAATCAAAAATTCGCCCCAGGGCGTGGGTGCGACCGGACAGCGCCGCCGGAAATTTCGGCTTGAGCAGAGTGCCAGCCGGAATACGCACATCCACCAGGTCGTAAAAGCCGTCATTGAATACAATCTGCGGGTCCACCACGTTAATCGTGAAAGAGCCAAAGAACATCTTGAACATGTCCTCGTTGAGGAAAAAGTTCACCGAGCTCTGGGCCTGCGGATCAGTACCATCGAAGTCGAAAATTGCCCTCGAGCCCTCGCGCCACATGCGGCACTTGATGCGGTATGGGCCCATGCCCATACCGTCGTCACACAGGTAGTCTTCAAACTCTCGGGGCTGCTCCGGGATGAACATCTCGATGATGTGCTTCATGGCATCGTAGTTGCGCTGTAACATAACGCCCATGGTGGAAAACAATACGTCGTCACCAAAGCGCTGCGCCAGCTCCACACAGCGCCGCGATGCGGTATTACAGGCCGCCACCAGTGCATTGAGGTCAAAGCGGTTCCACTGCGGCGTGCGCACGTTGTGCAGGATCAGCTCCAAGATGTCCTCCTGCAGCACACCTTTCTTGTAGAGCTTAATCGGGGGAATGCGAATGCCCTCTTGAAAAATAGAGGTTGCCTCAATGGGGATGGAGCCCGGCACCATACCGCCGTTATCAGACATATGGCCAAACATGGCAGTCCATGCAATGTGTCGTCCCTCCTTGAACACCGGCACCAGCACCACCCAGTCCGGCAGGTGGGAGACTGCGGCATTACACATGTAGGGGTCATTGGTAAGAATGATGTCGCCCTCCTCGATATCGGCATCGTAAGCTTCGAGGAAGGGGCCAATAAAGGAACCAAACTGCCCCACTACCATCTTGCCATCGCGATTGGCGATCATCGGGAAGCAATCACCCTGCTCGCGGATCCCCGGGGACATGGCGGTACGGAATAATACTGCGTCCATCTCCTCGCGGGCGTTGCGCAGCGCGTTTTCGATAATATCAACGGTGACACCGTCTACCTCAACGGTAGCCAGGGCGCTGCTGTTGGTCTGGATAATTCTTGCTGTCATGGCTAGTGTCCTCAGGCCGCTGGTGTGATCAACAGGTTGCCGACAGCGTCTACCCTGGCTTCGTAGCCCGGCAGGATCACCGTCGTGGAATCCATCTCATTGATGATCGCAGGGCCGGGGACCACCAGGCCCTCGTGCAACTTGCTGCGATCGTAGAGGGTGTTGTCGTGCCAGCTGCCACCTGCATAAAAACGGCTTTCATGGATCTTGCAATCCTGCAGGCTGTTACCCGCTGCCCCCACCTGGAATTCGGCTATGGCGGCGGTACGGGCCTTGGCGACTGCGCGGATCATCAGCACTTCGTGACCATCGCCAAGCTTGAAAGTGAACAGTTGCTCATGTTCGGCATTAAAGGCCTCGGTGAGCAGGGCCACCCCGCGCTCGCGCAACTCGGCCTCGGTGAAGTCAACGGTGATCTGGAAAGCCTGGCCTGCGTAGCGTAAATCCGCCTGGAACGTCACCTCGTGGGTGTCGGCAGGGATACCGTCCGCCACCAGTGACTCACCCGCTCGCGCCTGCAACTCCTGCAGGTCCTGCAGCAGCTTTTCATCGGTCAGGTCGCCGGCCATCATCAGGTAGGTGCGCGCCGCTTCATCCTGCACTTGAGTGGTAGCATCGCCGTAGGCACACAACACACCGGGGCCGGGAGGAATGATCACTGGCCAGGCGTTAGTAAGAATACCCAGGGCATTAGCATGTAGCGGCCCGGCACCACCAAAACCCACCAGGGCGAAGTCGCGGGGATCATAACCCTGTTCTACCGACACCAGGCGCAGGGCACCAAACATGGATTCGTTGACAATACGAACAATGCCTTCAGCCGCCTCCATCAGGGGAATACCCATGGCATCCGCGACCCTCTGCACGGCCGCCTCAGAAGCATCGCGATTGATCTGCATCTTGCCGCCCAACTGCACATCTGAGGGCAGGTAACCCAGTACAACGTTGGCGTCGCACACGGTCGGCTCAACTCCGCCTTTCATGTAGCAGGCGGGACCAGGCACAGCGCCCGCAGACTCCGGACCTACACGCAGGGCCCTGGTCAGCTCGGGCACGAAAGCGATGGAGCCGCCGCCGGCACCCACGGTACGCACATCCACCGAGGGTGCGCGCACCCGCACGTCGCCGACGATGGTCTCGCGGCGCACCCGCGCCTTGGAATTCTGGATCAGGGCGACGTCAGTCGAGGTGCCGCCCATATCGAAGGTTAGGATATTATCGAAACCAGCGCGGCTGCAAAAATAAATGGCGCCGGCTACACCGCCGGCGGGCCCCGACATTAACAGGTTGACGGGCGACTCTTCCGCTGCCCGGGCTGAGGCAAGGCCTCCATCGGAACGCAGGATGGCGAGCTGGGTGTCACTGCCCATGCGCTCGTCGAGCGCGGCCTGCAGGTTGCGCACATAGGTGGCGACCTCCGGGCGCACATAGGAATTCACCACGGTCGTTTCGGTACGCTCGTATTCCTGCATTTCCGGTACCACATCGCTGGAGATGGAAATCGGAATATCAATGAAAATTTCCGCGGCAATGTCGCGGGCCTGGCGCTCGTGCTCGCCGTTGATATAGGCATTAATAAAACAAATCGTCAGGGCCTGGATACCCCCACGGGCATGCAGGACTTTGAGGTCCGCGCGCAGGCGGCCCGTATCCAGTGCCCTGACCACACCCCCATCCGCAGCCAGTCGCTCGTGGGCACCGATGGTAAGCTCCAGTGGCGCCAGCAGAGGTTTCTTGACGAAACTCACCCAGCCGCCAAGACCGCCGGGGCAATAGGACCGCGCAACCTGCAGGGTATCCTCGTACCCCGCCGTGGTGACCAAACCCACCGTGGCGCCGCGCCCAGTGAGTACCGCATTGGTGGCAACCGTAGTCCCGTGCATAACCCTGCTAATGGCAGCCGGGTCGATGCCACTTTCCTCACAGATACGGGCGATACCGTTCAGCACCCCGATAGACGAGTCCTCCGGCGTGGAGGGCACCTTGGCGGTATGGGTTGCGCCGGTTTCCTCATTAATCAACAGCAGGTCGGTGAACGTGCCACCCACATCCACGCCAAGACGATAACTCATCGGTTTTTCCTCGCTTTCAGTAATCTTTCTGTCATCAGCCCACTCAGGCCACGTTCTGCCTCGCCAGCCAGGGCTTGAGCCAGGCCTTGGAGCGCCCCCCCGGGGCAGTACCGGTAAGCTGCTGCGCAAGATCAGAGGCTCGCATCAGCGCACCCTGGTCAACGCCCGTGGCGAAGCCCATCTGCTCCAGCATCATCACCACATCCTCGGTCGCGACGTTGCCGCCAGCACCGGTGGCAAACGGGCAGCCGCCGAGGCCCGCTATCGAGGTATCAAAGTAACGGATTCCCGACTCGATGGCCGCAAATACATTGGCCAGCCCCATGGCGCGGGTGTCATGGAAGTGGCAACCCAAGCGTGCTGGGCCATGCTCCGCTACCAATTGCCCGGTGAGCTCGCGTACCTGCAGCGGGTTGGCAGCAGCAATGGTATCGGCGAGCACAAAACGATCCACCCCGAGATCAAGAAACTTGCCAGCCACATCCGCCACCAGGCCCGGGGCTACCGGACCATCGAAAGGGCAGCCGAAGGCCACACCGATCGTCGCGATCACTGCGATACCATCCTGCCGAGCCTGCAACAAAATGCTTTCAGTCACCTCGTCGGCCTGCAGCCGGCTCATATTCACATTCTTGCGCGCCATACCCTCACTGCCGTAGAGCACCATCACCGCCGTCTTCACACCAGCGGCGCGAGCCAACTCATAGCCGCGCATATTAGGGATAAGAGCACTATAGTGGCCCTCCCCTACCGCCGCCAAGCCCCCCACGACAGCGTCGGTTCCGGCCATTGCTGGTACCACTTTTGGAGACACAAAGCTTCCGACCTCAATATGGTTCAGCCCAGAACCTCGGATAGCGGATATTAACTGCAGCCGCGCCTGCACGGCGAGCACCCGATCCTGATTCTGCAGACCATCGCGAGGACCCACATCGTTAATAATCACTTGTTCGCCCATCAGCCTATAACCCCACGCTCTTTCATGGTTTCAATCTCCCCGTGTGTCATACCCAACAGCGCCGAAAGCACCTCTGTTGTATGCTGTCCCAGCAGGGGCGCTGGACCAAACTCCTCTGCTCCGGTACGAGACAGTTTGATAGGATTCCCTGGCCCTCGGGTGCTACTGCCATCCGGGTGCTTCAACTCAACCACCATCTTGCGATGCAATACCTGCGGGTCAGACAGCGCCTGGCTGAAGGTATTCACCGGCGCGCAGGGAATGCGCTTGGCCTCAAGCTCGGCAATCCAGTAGCTGCAAGTGTTGGAAATCAACACCTCGTTTAACTTACGGTTGATAAACGCGCGGTCGGCGAAGCGACCTGGCTGGCCGTCATATTCGGGTTTGTGGAACTCTGGAACATCTACCACAGTTTTCAGGTTTTGCCAGAAATTATCGGTTATCACTGCTATCACAATAAAGCCATCAGAGCAGGTAAAGGTATCGTAAGGCACGTGAACAAAATGGGAATTGCCAACTGGGTAGGGGTCTTCGCCGGATAAAAAATGCATGGTGGCCATGTAATTAAGCATGGAGATCTGGCAATCAAGCATGGAGATATCGACATGCTGACCACTTCCGCTGCGCTCCCGTTCGTACAATGCCGCAAGCAAACCCATAACCCCGAACATGCCGCCCCCGAGGTCACCGATGGGAATACCCGCTCGCACCGGATGCGCCGGATCCGTGCCAGTAATGGACATGCCGCCACCGGTCGCCTGAGCCACCTGATCAAAGGCCGGGCGCTGGCAATTCGGCCCGTCGGAGCCAAAACCGGAGATAGTGCAAGTGATAATACGTGGATTAACCGTACTCAGAGTCTCGAAGCCAATCTTCAGGCGCTCCGCCACACCGGCACCAAAATTGCTGAGCACGATATCGGCCTTTTCTACCAACTGATAAAACAATGCCAGCCCGTCTTGGTTCTTAAGATCGATCGCCACACTCTTCTTATTGCGATTGAGGGTGATGAAATAGGCACCCATACCGCCAAGAGAGTTGCTGGGGTCACTCGCCAGCAACTTGCGGGTACCCTCCCCGTGCAGCGGCTCGATCTTGATCGTCTCTGCGCCGAGGTCGGCAAGGATCATGCCGCCGTAAGGGCCGGATAACATGTGGGTCAAATCGAGGATCCGTATACCCGAGAGTGCCTTCTTCACCGCATAACTCCTTTGCCGTGCCCGGTGGGCACCGTGTCTTTCACACGTCAAGGAGCATTTATCGTGCCAACCGCAACTCTTGGGGGGCACACCGAGATAGCCAATATTGTTATATTTTTCAGTGTGTTACGAGTTTGCAGATAAACAGTATACCGATTACCGGCTAACATGTCATTTCTCCAATTCCATATACTGCCAGATCCGTTTCATAATGACGCTTTCATTTTGAAAGAAACAGGCAACGCCAATCTCGCGCAAAAAAAAGCCGACCCTTAGGCCGGCTATGAGTACTATCGTTTTGGACTTACCGCCCTGCCCTGTTAGAAGCTATAGCTCAAATCCACGCCATACGTTCGCAGCGCCGACGGATGATTAAAGGTCCCACCAAACTCGGCCGCCGGGATGATTTCCTGCAGGTACTTCTCATCAGTCAGGTTGCGACCCCAGGCGGTAAGGGACCAGTTTTCACCCTCGAGACCAACTCGCAGGTTCACCGTATCATAGGCATCACGGCTTGATTTTGAGAAATCCTGATTGAAGCCGGGGCCAAAGAATGCATTCCAGATCGTTGGGGTCTGCTCACCCTGAAGCGTGTGGAACCACATTTCACCGGTGTATTGCCAATCTAACCGCGCCATCAGGTCAATGCCCGAGGCCACCGGAAAGACCAGCTCAGCGCCCAGGTTAGCCGTCTTGTCCGGTGCCTGCGGCACATCGTTGCCCACCGACGCAGGCCGGTTACGGTTCTCTTCGATTTTGGAATCAAGTAATCCAAGGCCGCCATAGAAAGTTAGCGACTGGGTTGCCACGAAGCTGAAATCAGCCTCAAAACCCTGGATGTAAATATCTTCGATGGTTGTTACTGCACGCAGCAGACCAAAGGGGCCTGCAAAAAACTCGAAGAACTGGTTGTCTTCAACATCGGTACGGAACACCGATGCGTTCACCCGCAGGCGACGGTCCAGCCACTCGGTCTTGAGACCCACTTCAAACGCTTCCGAGACTTCCTTGCTGTATTCATCGCGAACCTTCAGGTCCGCATCCACCGCCTCACCGGGGCCACCGAAACCACTGTTGAACCAGAACGACAACAGATCATCCGTGCCCACAGAGTTGAAGCCACCACTGCGGAAACCTACACCGTAGCTGGCAAAAACGGTGATATCGTCAGAAGGGCGCCAACTCCACGTGAGCTTGGGCTGCCACTGGCTGAACGAGGTTTCCCTATCGGGCACCCCGTTGGGGTTACTGTCCAGAGCCGGGTTGATCTTACCGGGCAGGTTGATGTTCAAGCCGGAGCCGTTCACATTCGGCACCTGATTCCTGACTTTACGGTTCTCATGATCGTAACGCAACGCCAGCGCCAGCTCCATGGTCTCGCTGAGGTCAAACTCAAGCTGCCCGTAAACCGACTGCACGCCGGTATCGAACTCATCCCAGAACAAGAGGTCGGTAGGGTTGGGGCCAGAAGGGCCAACGTAAGGCTGACGCAGGAACCCCTGCCCCTGATCCGCACCGTAGGCGATGACTACCTCGCGCTCGATTTCAGCAAAATA
>JANQUV010000039.1:28388-87389 GCA_030730585.1 Haliea sp. | reverse complement strand
GTGGCACTGGTGCCATCCGACAACAGATACTCGTCCAGGTCGTTGTAGGCAACACTGGCCACCAGGTCGGCGAAGCCAAGGTCCCAGTCCAGCTTGACTGCAAAGTCTTTTGTTTCCTGCTGGTTTTCACCGGGCACATTGAAAACAAAATTGGGATCAAGCTCATTAACATCAGCAAAAAACTGCGGGCTACCAAAAGCTGCCTCGAACTGGGGAATTGCAAACACGGCATTAAAGTTAATCGCACCGGCCTTTACTTCCGAGTAACCCGCACGGAAATCCAGTCTGAGGTCAGGGTTCACATCCCAGGTTACCCGGGCACGGAGACTGTCGTCTTCAATAAAATCCACTACCCCGTCGCGACCGGAGAATGTGTTTGAGTAAGAGCCATCATCCTGGCGGGTACTGAAGGAAAGACGCCCGAGCACCGTATCACCCACGATAGGTCCACTGACCGTACCGCTGAGCTTGCGCAGATCCTGGTTACCCGCACCGGCAGTGATTTTACCCTCGAATTCTTCGGTCGGCGCCTTGGTAGTCACCAAAATCGCGCCCGCCACAGCATTGCGCCCGTACAGTGCGCCCTGGGGCCCTTTTAGAACTTCCACCTGCTGCACATCGAACAATTCTTCATTGAAGCTGTTCGGATTGGTACTGAGAATACCGTCCACCACGTAAGCGAATGTGGATTCGGCGTCACGAGTAGAGACGATACCGCGGATACTGACCTGGGTATCGCCGACGTTGGCAGTGTCAACAATTGTTACGTTGGGAATCAGGCCAATGTAGTCCCCTGGGCGCTCAACCCCGGCGCGCTGCAGCGTCTGCTCGTCGATCGCAGTGATCGCAATCGGTACTTCTTGCAGGTTTTCTGCACGTTTACGAGCGGTCACCACGACTTCTTCAATCGTAAAACCGTTTTGCGCATACACTACCGGTGCCACACCACAGGCTCCAGCAGCAGCCGCAACAGCCAGTGCTACCAATCTTTTTCTGGTATTCATTGTCGGTATCCCCATGATCGTCTGTCATCCCCAGCGAAGAGTTTGCTGAACTCACCTCCCAGCATTTATCGTGCCAATCGTCAGGCCCGCAAAAAGTTTCCTTCTAGATACAGATATTATTATATTTTTCATTAACTTATCAACTCACAAAGCACCCCGACAGCAATTACCGGGCCGTGTACTTTCGTTATTATTTCATATTCTTTCAGATTTGTTTCATAGTGCTTTTTTCATTTTGAAATAGCCATGAAAGCGGTCACAATGGCTTCCGCTCTGACACGCCAAATACAGAGAGACTCTATGGACTGGCTGCTAACCCAGGATTACCGCCCTACTATTTTAGTCGTGGGCTTTCGCAAACTGAGCCAGCTAATCAGTGTCGTCAGCCCTGAATTCAGCAGCCTTGCGCGGATCGAAATCCTCGACTTCGTATTCGAGAAAGACGTCACTATCAACAGTATCCTGCAATACCAGCACGCTGATGTAGTGGTCAGTGCCGGCTCCAACAGCGGATACCTGAAACAGCGCATTGACCTGCCCGTGATCAGTCTCCCGGTTAGCGATCGCGATATCATCAAGGCACTGAGCACTGCCTCCGCGCTGGAAAGTCGCGTCATGATGATCAGCAACAGCGACCACTCGGATATACTGGCAAGCCTACAGCCCCTGCTAAACGCCCAGATTGATATCGCACGCTATGAAACGGCGGATGAAGCCCGGGCGCTGGTCTATCTTGCCGTGAAAAAGGGCTACCCGCTCATTATCGGCTCCAGCTACGTGTGTTCGCTCGCCGAGCAAGAGAACGTCAAGAGCTTGCTGTTGTACTCCAGTGACTCCTGTCGCACATTGCTGCACGAGGCAGTGGCTGTCGGTGTCGCGGCACACATCCGCACACTCGTTCATCGCGCAAAACATGCCGCACTGGCCAATAACAACATGGCGACCCTGCTGACGGACCCGTCAGGCGAGTTGCTGGCGTATGACCGCAGCCAGCTCGAATCACTCGGGATAAATGACCCACGCAAGATCAGCCAGGCGGTGGGCCAGCTTCACCTGGCACTGCAAGATACCGAGCGCGAGGGTCACCCGGGTAACGTCATCATCGACCAGCAACCCTGCGTGGCCAGGCGCTTCCAGTGCTCTCGCGAGCATCCGGAACACGGTTATGTCTACTCGCTGCGTAAAGACGGCGACGCAGAGGACCCGGGGGAGCGCGATCGGGCTGCAGGCGGTGGCGTGGCATCGGGTAACGACAAATTACAATACCGTACGGAATCCATGGCGAAGATCGACCAGTTGGTGAGCGCCTACGCCCAGACCAGGGGCACGGTACTTATTACCGGGGAATCCGGCACCGGCAAAGAACTGGTCGCTCGCGAGATACACCAGCGTGGGCCCTTTCGCCGCGGTGAATTTGTCGCCATCAACTGCGGCGCCATCCCCGAAGAATTGTTTGAAAGTGAATTGTTCGGTTACGCCGACGGCGCCTTTACCGCATCGCGCAAAGGCGGACGTACCGGCTTGCTGCAGGCAGCTCACAACGGCGTATTCTTTCTCGACGAAATCAGTGAATTACCATTAACGCAGCAGGCAAAAATTCTGCGGATCATCCAGGAGCGCAAGCTGAGGCCACTGGGAACGAACAAAGAAGTCCCGCTGAATGTAAAGTTTGTCTGCGCCTCCAATCGCGACCTGGCACAGTTAGTGAAGGATGGCCACTTCAGACAGGACCTGTACTATCGCCTGAACGTGCTGAATCTGCTGATTCCGCCCCTGCACCAGCGCCGGCAGGATATCCTGCCCATTGCCGACTGGCTGCTGTCTAACCAAGCCAGGGAATACGGCATCGATGTGCCGACAGGTGCCATTCTCGATACCCTGGGCGAAGCACTGCAAGCTTATGCCTGGCCGGGAAATGTACGGGAGCTGGAGAATGTCACCGAGCGCATTGTTACCCACCTGATCAGTCATGATAGTGCAACAACCCTGGGCGCGTGGTTGCCGCACATCGCGCCGGAGCTCTACCCAACCGTGGATACCTGCGCGAGCGGCAAGGCCACCATCACCAAAGTGGGTACACGGACCCCTCTGCAGCTGGCTGAAATGGAGATGATCCTGGCAGCACTGCAACGTTTTGAAGGCAACCGTGCGCAGGCTGCGGAGCACCTCGGCATCAGCCCAACGACGTTGTGGCGGCGATTAAAGCGAGTCAGGGAAGAGGGTCCAGCGTAACCGTTGAGCCCGACGAGCGGGTAGACCGCTTCAACGTCCGGATTCGCACAACATATCCAGCACAGTCTCCAATGAAACTACGTCAGCGTATTTGGCATTCATATCGTGAAGATTGGCAGCGTGGGCGCTCGGATTACGATCACCCACTGCCTCACTGGCCACGACTACACGATAGTCATATTGCAGACCATCAATTACCGTGGCGCGCACACAACCACTGGTAGTAAGACCCGTAACAACCAGGGAATCAACCTCGCGGGCACGCAGCTGACTGTCAAGATCAGTGCCATGGAAGGCGCTGGCCCATTGCTTTTCAAGCAGTACATCGCCTGGCAAGCACTGCAGGCGGCGATCAATCTGCACCCAGTCCGACTCCGGTGTCAGTATATTCAGGGCCGGGACGCGCTGCCGAAAAACCATGGCCTGATCCGTGTTGTGATAAACCACGGTGGTAAAAAATACCGGCAGCCGGCGCTGGTGAAAAGCCGCCAGCAACGCCACATTCGCAGCCACCACCGACTCACACTGACTACCCAGAGGGCAGGCGGGATCGGTAAACCCGCGGATCATATCCACCAGCAGCAGGGCAGGCTTACGACCGATGCCCAGGCTGTTTCTCACCAAATCCATCACTATTCCTCATTCATGGTCACACGCCTGCGCCATTGTTATGCAATATTTTACATAAGTCACATGAAGTTCATGGGGCGCCCAGAAGCTGCTACCCGCCGGCACAACCACTCAAGCTGGCGCGCGCCGCTAAATCTGTGAAATATTTACAATGCCATCGAGCGCCCACTGTCACTGCGCGTTGCACTAGGCGAACGCTGCACGGAACAATAAAACGCGGCCTACTCCCGCTTCTCTTCGTTAGCACTACCCTCGCAGCCTATGCGGCTTTGCCCGCTACCACGGACGCAGAACTGCGGCACTGCCTGAAGCCAGCGCGGACCACGAACGGTAAAAATAACGCGCTCCCACGTTGCATTGTCACACCGGGAGGCTATGCTGCGCGCCGCAAGCTGGCACAAAGCTTGCTAAACCTCATTCGTACCTGCAAAAAACGCAGCGCTAAGTGGTTAACCGGATCAGCAGCGCACAGTGTCGGTGCAGGTGCGCACTCTATTAAGGCTTGAGCCGAGGGAGAAAACAGCATGAACAGAGGTTTCACTCCACAGGAACGATTACAGCGCACAGTTGCCGATGCGGTTGTGGCTGAAATGATGCTCTTGCAGGCTACCGTTGAGAGCGCGTCGGCCATTGGCGACGGGCTACAGCAACTGAGCCGACATTTGATGGCTGCACCCAGTGACCCGCGACAGCCGATAGGCTCCATCGCTACTCTCATGCAAATAACCGCAGACCGTGCGCTAGAACCCTACAGCACACGACTTGGTTACTTCCGCCGGCTACGCGAGCTGTAACAGCCCTTCAGTCGCGAGGTGCGGCCTGCATTGCTGCCAGCTGGTCTGGAGTGGCGCTAAGCTGATATTGCGCTTTCCACTGAGCATAGGGCATGCCATACACCCTGGCCCTGGCATCATCGCGCGCAACTTCTACACCCTGGTCTGCAGCAGCCTCTGCATACCAATTGGCCAAACAGTTACGGCAGAAACCCGCCAGATTCATCAACTCAATATTTTGCACGTCTTTGCGACTGTCAAGGTGAGCCAGCAGGCGACGAAACGTAGCCGCCTCTATAACATCCTGTTGCGACATAGAAGATGGTCTCCGGTTGTGGTCAGTCGCCCATGGGGGCAACGCTGCTCAGTATAAGTTGCACGAGGCGGGTTTGCCGGGCAACTCCGGTTTTAGCGAAAATAGCGCTAAGGTGAGATTTTCCGGTATTGCGCGAAATGTGCAGCTGCGCGCATGCCTCGTCCAGCGTAGCACCGCTCGCCAATAGCAGGCTCAAGTTCGCCTCCGCACGGGTCAGCCCGAACAATGTCATTAACACGGCAGCTGGCGCTTCGCGTGGGTGCTCCGGGTCAGAAACAAAGATCGCCACCGATGGGTTGCGACTGCCGTCAGAGGCGGCGACCAGGGGTAACGGGCGCATTAACAAACCGGGCCCAACGCTGCTGCCCGCACCCAGGCGCAAAGCTTTTACCAGGCCGGGTTCACCGCACAGATGCGCCTGCATAACGTCGTCCAGGCACTGCCGAAAGGCGGCTTGATCCGCTCGGTGCACCAGGCGCAGCTGGCCTTCATACTGCGTTAGCCAGCGGCCCTCAGCCAGCAAGCGCTCGCCAGCTTGATTGCTGTGGCGGATGCGGGCGCGCTGATCCAGTATAAAAGCCGCCAAGGCCATGCGGTCCACTGCCGCTGCAAACAGAGAGCGCTCGCTCTCCACCCGAGCGATGCGCGCCTGCAGGCGGATGGTCTGCTGAATGTGTGGTAGCAGGCAATGACACAAATCGCGCTCCGCGGCTGAAAAGTCACCGCGCGCAGCAACCCGCGCAAAGCGCAAACGCGCAGTGTTACCCAGCGCATCGCCCAAGTCGGCACCCATAAGGTACCGTATGCCGGTCGGCTCCACGTACTGGCGAAAATAGGCGGACTGATAATAGTCTCCCGCCGCAACAAACTCGTCCACAGAACACACCTGGCCCGGCGGCAAGTTTACAAAGGGGTCTAGCGCAAAATAGCTTTCGTTGTAGGCATCCACCACATCGGGTGACAGCACAACCGAATTGATGACCAATCCTGCGTCACCTTCACGAGGGGCGCGTAAAATCAAGGTGACGTAGTCAGCCTCCAGCGCGGTGCCCAGCAGGCGCAAAAACTCTTGCCAAGGAGGGTCTGCTACCGGCCCGCGCGAAAGCGCCAGTAACAACTCATTCATCGGTTGCGAAATCAGGTAGTCGCGCATGCTGTATCCTGCGTCAAAGCACGGATTGTCCAGCCTTCGATGGCGCCGCCTGCGCCAGTCACACTCGCTATTTCAGGTGTCTGCACGAGAATGCCCCTTTCACGTTTAAACCGCGCTGGTGGTAACCGGCAGTCGAATGAGAGGCAACAACACCAGGCCCACAAACAGAGCAACAATGAAACCGATAAAAGCACCGCCGTAGCTGCCGCTGGTGTCATAAACAAGCCCTGCCAGCGGCGGGCCCAGCAAAGTCAACGGCATAAGTACGGGGTTCATCATCCCCATGACACGACCATAGTTGGCAGCGCCAAACAACACCGCCAGTAGCGAGCCCCACACGGGCAACATGCCTCCGGCCGCCAAGCCCAAGCTAACGCTACCCAATACCAGCACCGGATACGTGGAGCTCACCAGGTAGCAAAGCACGCCCATCATCACCAATACCATCGATGCTGCAAGTGCCAAGCGCAAGTCGAGACGATCTGCGATAGCACCAAAGGCCAGCTTTCCCACGATGCCAGACAGCGCTATCACCGAAACCAGAAACGCTGCACTTTCAGGCGCAGCGCCAACTCCTCTCGCAAACGGCACCAGATTCGCCAGTAGCGCCGAGTACACACCAAACAGCAGACCCATCGCCAAGGCTACCAACCAGAAATTTCGCTCCCGTAAGAGCGTCGCAGTGGACAGCGGCGGGGGCAGGAAGGCGGGCCCCGCAGGCGGTGCATCACCATCTGCATGCAAGCCACGATCGGCGGGCCGGCTGACCACCAACCACACCGCAGGCAAGGTCACCAAAAGCGTGCCCACGCCCAAGATGCGCAGCGCGTTGCGCCATTCAAAAGTGTCAATTAACCATTGCACCAGCGGTGGAAAAATAAAACCACCGGCTGAGGTACCCACCGCGGCAACGCCGAGTGCCAGGCCGCGCCGCCGCGAAAACCAGCGCGCCAGCATGGTCGACGTCGTCAATGGTCCGAGCAAATTAATGCCCAGCACCATCAAGCCGGCATAGACCAAAGGCACCTGCCAACTCGCGGTCGTCAGTGACAAAACGACATAGCCTGAGGCGAGCCCAAGCGCACCCACCAGCATAATCAGGCGTAGCGACCCACGGTCGATCCAGCCGCCGAGGAACGGAGAGATTAGCCCCCCTGCCAACGTCATACCTGTCATGCCCAGCATCATTGTCACGCGGCTGGCATCAAAGGCCTCGCCCAAGGGCACCGCAACTACGCTGTAGGAATACATGATGCTGCCATTGCTGACCATCAAGACCAGAAACGCAACACCGACCAACCACCACCCATAAAACATGCAAAAATTCCCGTCAGAGCGGCATAAACTCGCCGCCATTGACGTCAAGTGCCGCACCGGTCACCACGCATGCGTAGTCTGATCCGAGAAATACGGCCGCCTTGGCGCAGTCGCCATCGTCCGGGATATGGCCCAGGGGAATGCTGCGCGTAACTTCGGCGATCAGCTCTTCCGTGCTGCGCCCCGACGCCTGTGACTGCCAATCGAAATAGCCGGCCACCGCGGGGCCCCACATCCAACCCATATGGCAGCTGTTAACCCGGATATTGTCAGCACCCAGCTCCAGTGCCAAGTGCTTGGTGGCAGCGCGCAGCGCCGACTTGGATGCGCCGTAGCCACCTTGAGTGGCCAAAGGTTTGTGTTCCACCATAGTGGCAATCATCACGATGGCACCGCCACCGGCGGCGCGCATAGCGGGAATGCAGGCCTGCGTGAGCTGCATGGTGCCAAAAAAGTTGACCTCCATGCTGCGGCGCCAACCGTCGAGGTCAGCTTCTGCAATAGGCTCAAAACTGCCCGGGTCGTAAGCGCTGTTGAACAATACGTCAATGCGCCCAAAAGCTTTCAAAGCGGCCTCTGCCAGCGCTTTACATTGCCCCGAATCGGCAATATCCGTCACCACCTTGAGCACTTTCGTGCCCAAACCCAGAGCATCAATTTCGGCTTCTGCGGTCTCCAACTTGGCCGCGGTGCGAGCCGCGATAACCACCGCGCTGGCGCCCTCTTGAGCAGCCAATGTGGACAATTCCTGACCTAAGCCCGGGCCGATTCCTGAAACAATGACAACCTTGTCTTTTAGCAGCATAAGAACATTCCTCTATTGTTATATCAGCAGTGTTGCAGGCAGTGCGCTGTGCAAAAATATTATGTGTGAAAGGGCCACTAACACCACACGACATTCTGGGCAGGCATGCAGGGCAGAGCAAACGAAACCGTGCAGAGACCGGTGGGCGGTGCAGCAGTTCGAACCGGCAACCGCCAAGGAGAGTTGTCAGCTCAGGCGTACTGCAGCGCCACGTATTCCTGGCCGACGCAATCGCGAAGCTGCTGCAACAATTCATCCGTTGGCACCACCGCCCAGCGCTCACCCAGTGCAATACGTGCCCGGCTACCGGGTTGACAATACCAAACTGACACGGGGCAGCGCCCGCCCCTCGACGCCTCTAATGCTTGGGCAAGGCGCTCGGCCAGTGCTTCATCGAGCAACTCCTGCCTGACTTCAATGGTCAACTCAGCCGCAAACGACTCACGCGCCGCTTGCAGGCTATGCACATCGCGAGCACGCACCGACAAACCACCCGAGTAATCGTCGTGCGCAACACTGCCTTCAACAATAACAATTTGATCCTTCACCAGTAACTCGCGCTTTTCGCTCAGCGTTTCCGGGTACACCGTGACTTCAATTCGCGCACTGCGATCATCCAGCTGGAGGATGGCCATCGTGTCGCCACGCTTGGTCTTCATTGTACGGGTGGCTACTATAAGCCCCGCAAGCATCTGGTTACCCTGCTTGTCGGCGCGCAGATCGGCGATCAAGGTGGGTGCGAAACGACGCACTTCCTGCTCGTATTCGTCGATAGGATGTCCTGTCACATACAATCCCAGGGTGTCTTTTTCGCCCCCAAGACGCTCCCGCACCGACCAGGGCCGGGCTGCATGAAACGCAGCGTAAGCATCGCCGTCGGCCTGCAGCGGGGTCGATGCCACTTCACCAAACAAATCCGCGATACCGCACTCACGGTTGTTAGCGCTCTGTTCAGCGGTTTTGAGCGCGTCGTCTAGGGCGGCCATTAATACCCAGCGGTCAACGTTCAGCCGGTCAAAGGCCCCGGCGCGAATCAGGGCTTCGATGGCGCGACGATTGACCTTGCGCGGATCGGTGCGAGCGCAGAAATCAAACAGATCAAGAAATGGGCCCCCCGCTTCCCGTGCGCGCAGGAGGTTTTCCACGGGCCCCTCGCCCAGCCCCTTGATTGCCCCCAAACCGTAGATAATTGCGTTCTCGCTATCCACGGTAAACATGTATTGGCCTTCGTTAACATCGGGCAGGCGCAGCGCCAATTGCATGGCCCTGCACTCCTCCACAAACACCACAATCTTGTCGGTGTTCTGCAGTTCCGAACTCATCACGGCGGCCATGAAATGCCCCGGATAGTGCGTCTTCAGCCACGCTGTTTGGTAGGACACCAGCGCATAGGCCGCGGAGTGCGACTTGTTGAAACCGTAACCCGCGAACTTTTCCACCAAATCAAAAATACGAATGGCCAGCTCACCGTCGACGCCTTTACTCTGCGCACCCTCTTCAAATACTGCGCGCTGCTTGGCCATTTCCTCGGGCTTCTTTTTACCCATTGCCCGGCGCAGCAAATCCGCCTCACCCAGGCTATAGCCGGCGAGTTCCTGGGCAATCTGCATCACCTGTTCCTGATAAAGAATAATGCCGTAGGTCGGTTGCAGGATAGGTTTTAACAGCGGATGCTGATATTCGCGATCGGGGTAAGAAATGGCCTCACGCCCGTGCTTGCGGTTGATAAAGTTGTCGACCATACCCGACTGCAAGGGCCCTGGCCGAAACAGGGCAACCAAGGCGATGATATCCTCGAAACAGTCGGGCTTCAGGCGTTTGATGAGATCCTTCATACCACGCGATTCAAGCTGGAACACCGCCGTAGTCTCGGCCGCCTGCAACAGCCGGAAACTGGCCGCGTCGTCCAGTGGAATCGCGTCAATATCCAGCGCGTCTTCGCCCTGCTGCAGGCGCACGGCATTAATCATGCGCACCGCCCAATCAATAATGGTCAAGGTGCGCAGGCCTAAAAAGTCAAATTTGACGAGGCCCGCTTCCTCAACGTCGTCTTTGTCATACTGCGTGACCAGGCCTCCACCCGTCTCATCGCAGTACAGCGGAGAAAAATCTGTCAGCCGGGAGGGTGCAATCACCACCCCGCCGGCGTGTTTGCCAATATTGCGAGTAATCCCCTCCAACTGCACAGCCATGTCCCAGATTTCCAGCGCCTGGCTATCCTCGGCGAGAAAATCGCGCAGCACCTCTTCCTGCTCCAGCGCCTTCTCCAACGTCATCCCCACTTCAAAGGGAATCATTTTGGATAGCTTGTCGCCCAGGCTATAGGGCTTAGCCTGCACCCTCGCCACATCGCGCAACACCGCTTTCGCTGCCATGGTGCCGAAGGTGATGATCTGAGACACCGCCTCACGGCCATAGGTGTCGGCAACGTAGTCAATCACACGGTCGCGCCGGTCCATACAGAAATCAACGTCGAAATCGGGCATCGACACCCGCTCGGGGTTGAGGAAGCGTTCAAACAGCAGGTCGTACTGCAGTGGGTCGAGGTCAGTGATTTCCAACGCGTAAGCCACCAGAGATCCCGCGCCCGAGCCCCGGCCCGGACCCACAGGAATTTCCTGCTGCTTGGCCCAGCGAATAAAGTCCATAACGATCAGAAAATAACCGGGAAAGCCCATCTGGATAATGGTGTCGAGTTCAAAATCAAGCCGCGCCCGGTACTCAGACTGCCGCCCGGGAAACTCCGCGCTGGAAGCATCAAACAAGCGCCGCAGGCGCTGGTCCAGACCCTCGTGTGACACCTGCCTGAAGTAGGCGTCCATGGTGAGGCCGGCAGGAACTGGGTAATCGGGTAGGTAGGGCTTGCCCAACTCCAGCACCACGTTACAGCGCCGCGCGATCTCTACGCTGTTACGCAGGGCCTCTGGAATATCCGCAAACAGCTCGGCCATTTCTTCCGGCGAGCGCAGATATTGCTGGTCTGTGTAGGCCCGTACCCGCCGGGGGTCGTCTAGCGTTCGTCCTTCCCGGATCGACACTCTGGCCTCATGCGCCTCGAACTCGCTGGCATCCAGAAAGCGCACGTCGTTGGTCGCGACTACGGGGCACTGCAGGCTAGCCGCCAACTCCACTGCGGCGTGTAAATGCGTTTCGTCACCTTCGCGCCCGGTGCGATGCAGTTCCAGATAAAAGCGCCCGGGATAGAGCCCCATCCAGTGCCCCGCACGCTCCTGCGCCTGCGCAGAGCGACCACCCAACAATGCCTGGCCTACATCGCCTGCAGCCCCACAGGACAAGGCAATAAGGCCGTCACTGCGCTCTGCCAGCCACGCTTTATGCACATAGGGGTCACCCAGGTACTGGCCCTCGGTATAAGCCCGTGAAATCAGCACGGTCAGGTTACGGTAACCGGCGTCATTCATCGCCAACAAGCACAGCGGGTAGGCTCGCTCCGGGTCATCCTCATCCAGAACGCGGATGTCCACGCCAAAGATCGGCTTGACCCCCGCCGCGAAAGCAGCCTTGTAAACCTTCACCAAGGCATAGAAATTGGTACAGTCGGTAACCCCGACCGCAGCCATGCCCAGCGCTGCAACGCGCGCAATGAGAGGCTTGACGCGCACCATGCCGTCAACCAGCGAGTATTCGGTGTGTAGTCTGAGGTGTATGAAGTCGGCCATGAAACCAGTTTACCCCCGGTGCGCCTCCGGCAACAGGTTTTTGACTGGGGCGAAGCTGCGACGGTGCACTGGAGACACTCCAAGCCGGCGCAAAGCCTCTAGATGCTGTGCTGTGGGGTACCCTTTGTGAGCCGCAAATCCATAACCAGGGTAGAGGCTATCGAGTTCCAGCAACTCCTTGTCTCGCTGCACCTTGGCGAGAATAGACGCCGCTGCGATGGAGGCTACGCGGCCATCGCCCCCCACCACTGCCTGCGCATGGTAGCGCCAAACAGGCAGGCGGTTACCGTCAACCAGCACGCTAATCGGCTGTGGTATCAGGGCCTCTACGGCACGCCGCATAGCCAGCAGGGACGCTTGCAAGATGTTCAATGTGTCAATTTCGGCGACAGACGCGCGGCCTAACGCCCAGCCCAACGCTCGCTCCCGAATCTGCTCCGCCAGAACCTCGCGGCGCGCGGCGCTGAGCTTTTTTGAATCGCGCAAACCGACTATCGACAGAGCAGGGTCCAGAATCACCGCTGCCGCGACCACATCACCCGCGAGCGGCCCACGGCCCACTTCGTCAACCCCGGCTACCCCGGGCGCCTCCGGATCAATATCCAAAAACGATTTTACCTGGCTCGATCATTGAACACCGCATCAATGGCATCTGCGCAGCGTTCGCCGAAGCCACGCGCCAACGACTGGTGAATAGCCGCAAATGCCTGCCTCTGCTCCGCAGCCACTTTCGCGTTGTACAAAAGCGCCTGCACAACAGACACCAAGCGGGCAGGCGTGGCTGCGTCCTGAATGAGCTCAGGCACCAGCGCTCTGCCCGCCAGTATATTAGGCAGTGCGGCAAATGGCGTGCGCACCAGGCGCGAAACCAGCGCCCAACTCAGGGGCGCCATTCTGTAGGCGACAGCCATTGGTCGCTGCACCAATAATGCCTCAAGCGTAGCCGTTCCAGATGCCAGCAACACCGCATCCGCAGCAGCCATTACCTCACGAGAACGCCCCTGAACCAGCAACAGTGGGAGATCGGGGGCCCCCTTCAGCAGCGCGCGTAATTGCGCCTCACGCTCTGCGTTGGCCGCTGGCAGCACAAAGCGTAGCTCTGGGTCTGCTGCTGCAAGCCGCCGCGCCACCTCCAAAAACAGTGGCGCTAACATTGACACCTCGCCAGCGCGACTCCCCGGCAGCAAAGCCAATATGCGGCCCTCAACAGCAAGCCCGAGTGCGCGCCGGGCTGAATCGCCGTCGCTAAATAAAGGGATCTCATCGGCTAGCGGATGACCAACGAAATCCGCCTGTACACCGTGTTGGTGATAAATCGCGGTTTCGAAAGGAAACAGGCACAGCATGCGGTCCACCGCCCGGCGAATTTTCCGGATACGCCCCTGACGCCAGGCCCACACCGAAGGGCTAACCAAATGTACCGTTCGAATACCGGCATCGCGCAATTTAGCTTCCAGCCGCAGGCAGAAGTCCGGCGAATCGATGCCAATAAAAACGTCCGGGGGGTTGGCTAGGAAATGCTGATGCAGGCTGCGTTGTATGCGTAATAATTCCGGCAGGCGCTTTAGTGGCTCCACAAAGCCCATGACTGACAGTCGGTCCATAGGGAACAAACTGTTGAACCCCTGCGCCTGCATAAGCGGGCCGCCGATGCCCTCAACCTGCAGTTCAGGGTGCCGGCGCCTGAGTGCAACCAGTAGCCGAGAACCCAAAATATCACCAGACGCTTCACCGGCGAGTATACCCACACGCAGGCGCGCGCCCATCACTAGCGGACGATACCGCGTTCCGAGGCACGGATGGAGTCAATCATAACCTGCACCTCGGGAGTATCGCGCAGCATGGTTTCCAGACGCTGAATCGCCAGCTCCAGAGTGAGCCCCTGCCGATAAACAATTTTGAAGGCGCGCCTGAGCTGACTAATGGCTTCAGAGGAGAAACCGCGGCGGCGCAGCCCCTCGATATTGATGGTCTTGGCCTCGGCAGGCGCTCCGCTGACCGTCACATATGCCGGGACGTCCTTACCGATAGCGGTGCCCATGCCACTAAAGCTGTGCGCACCAATCTTGCAAAACTGATGCACCAGCGTGTAGCCGCTCAATATGGCCCAGTCCCCCACTTGAACGTGGCCAGCGAGGGCCGTGTTATTGACCAATATCGTGTGGTTACCGATACAGGAATCGTGCCCGATATGAACATACGCCATAATCAGGTTGTTATTCCCAATCGTCGTTTCTGCTCTGTCCTGAACCGTGCCGCGATGGATCGTCACGTTTTCACGAATAATATTGTTATCACCGATGACAAGGTAGGTAAGCTCGTCCCGGTACTTGAGGTCGGGCGTTGCCTCGCCAATCGTCGAAAACTGATAAATATGATTACCCGCGCCAATACGCGTAGGCCCTTTAATCACCACATGGGACTCAATTTTACAGCCCGGACCAATCTCCACACCCGGACCAATCAAGGTCCAAGGGCCTATCTCCACGTCATCGGCGACTTTGGCTGAAGGGTCTACAAGGGCATGACTATGAATCATTGCTTAACGATCAGCACACAGGATAGTGGCAGACGCACAGCGCTGGCCGTCGACATCAGAGCTCACCTCAAACTTCCAGATACCGCGGCGATCAGAGAGAATCTTGGCCCGTAGCATCACCTGGTCGCCCGGCACGCAGGGGCGCTTGAACCGCAAATCATCCGCACCGACAAAATAATACATGGAACCATCAGCCGGGGTCTTGTTCATCGTTTTAAAACCGAGTATGCCCGCCGCCTGTGCCATAGCTTCAAGCAGCAAAACACCAGGAAATACAGGCTGTTCAGGGAAATGTCCGTTGAAAAACGGCTCATTAATCGTCAAATTTTTGCAAGCGACGATGGAATCCCCAAGGTTCAATTCCAACACACGATCTACAAGTAGAAAGGGATAGCGGTGTGGCAGGTGGTTCCGAATTTCCGAAATATCCATGATCAAACTGCGGGTCCCCCAGGGATCATTGCTGTTGCTGTTTTTCCAGCCCCGCGAGGCGTTTCTGGATACTGTCGAGCTGTGCGAACCGCACGGCGCTGCGCTTCCAGTCCCGCGTGGGTGCCATGGGCGTCCCCGACGAGTAGGAACCCGGCTCGGTGATGGACTTGGTGACCATGGTCATGCCCGTAATGTGCACATTGTCGCAGATCTCGACATGGCCAACCACACCAACGCCGCCGGCCAGCGTACAATTCGCCCCTATAATCGTGCTTCCAGCCAAGCCTGTGCAACCGGCTATCGCGGTATTTTTGCCGATGTGGCAGTTATGCGCGATTTGCACCAGGTTATCGATGATCGCACCGTCTTCAACGACGGTATCCTCCAAGGCCCCTCGATCAATGGTTGCACAGGCGCCGATCTCAACACGGTCACCAATGCGAACACCGCCGAGCTGATGAATTTTTTGCCAGCCTTCGGGGCTTGGCGCAAAACCAAACCCATCGGCTCCCAACACCGTATTACTGTGCACAGTGCACTGCTCGCCAATCCGCACATCCCGATACAACACAACGCCCGGGTGCAAGCGCGTGCCTGCGCCGATGCTGCAGCGCTCACCGACGACACAATTTGCGCCAAGCACGACGCCCTCAGCGATCGCAGCACCGTTATCAATCACGACGTTTGGTCCAACTGAGACGTTCGCCGCCAGCTGTGCCAAAGGCGAAACAGTGGCGCTGGGATGCACTCCCGCGGGCGCCGGTGCTTCATCGACGAATAGTGTCGTAGCTCGGGCAAAGGCGAGGTACGGGTTATCTGCCAGCAGGCACGCTACCGGGCACCCATCGGCTTGATCGGGCCGCAGAATGACCGCGGCTGCCTGCGTATGCTGCAATTGCCCGAGGTAGCGGGCATTCGCCAGAAACGATAGCTGAGATGCGTTTGCGCGCGCCAGCGGCGCAATTCCGACCACGGCGGTGGCAGGGTCACCGCGTAGACCTACCCCCAGAAACGCCGCAAGCTCGCCGAGGGTGGGCATACGAAATTTACTCCGTAAAGGCTTGGTTGAGCTTGTCTGTCACCTTGGCGGTGATGCTATAACCAGCATCAGCATGAATGACCGACCCACGCTGCAACAGTAAGCCAATACCTTCTGTGCTGATCAGTTCCTGCAGAACCTCTTGCACCTTGGGTGACATTTCTTCCAGCAGCTGCTGGCCCACTTGCTGCTCAGTCTGTTGCAGCTTACCGGCTACGTGCTCGAGGTCAGCCTGCTTACTGGCCAGGTTTCTACGGGCAGACAACTGCTGGTCTTGGCTCATTACCGCCGAATCCTTCTGGTAATCCTTGACCATTTTGTCCAGCTCATCCTTGAGGCGATCGAACTCCGCCTTGTCGGACTTGTAGGCATCGTTGCTACGCTCGGTAGCCAAACGTTTCTGGGCGTGATCTGTTTGCAGGATAGCCTGCTCCAGGTTAACCACGGCAATTTTACCCTGAGCCCAACCCAGGGTCGGCAGCAACAGAGCGGCAGTGAGACATACGACTTTAAGGACTCTAGACACAATACACTCCAACATCAGAAAAAATGATCAGAAACCCCGGCCCAGTGTGAACTGGAAAATCTCGCGCTCATCTTCGGGGGACTCATTGAGCGGTTTGGCAAGGCTGAAACTCATGGGCCCAAACCCGGTAATCCAGGTCACACCCACGCCGACCGAGTAGCGCAACTCTCCCGCATCGACATCAAAGCAGTTCAGCTGGTTACTGGAGCACTTGGTATTAAACACGTTGCCGACGTCGAAAAAGAGCGCGGAACGCAATTTACTGCGATCCTTCAGGAAAGGCAGAGGGAACAACAACTCTACGCTGCCCTCAATCAAGGCATTACCCCCGAAAGGATCCGGCGTGGTGTCAGGCACACTAAAGCTCAACTTGCCGGTAGCCGGGTCGAAGCGATAACCAAACTGTGACCCGTCGGGCCCACCCACCTGCAGCGGGCGGCCGTCCTCGTCGATCTCGGTCACAGGCTGGTTAATATCATACAAGGCGGCTGGCGTGCCACGCGGCCCAAGAGTGTTGGACTCAAACCCGCGCACGGACCCAAAACCGCCGGAGAAGAAATGCTCGAAAAACGGCAAGTTGGTTGTGTCTCCATAACCGTCCCCATAGCCTAACTCGGTACGGAACCGGACAATCCACTCCTCGGTGATGGGCATGAACTTTTCACCCCTGTATACCAGCTTGTAGAACTGGGCATCGGAGCCGGGAACCGCAACTTCAAACACCAGAGACTGGGCCTCACCGCGAGTGGCGAGAATACCCCGGTTCAAAGTGGACTGGTTCCAACTCAAGGACGTCGTCCAGTTCAGGTACTCATCACCATTCAGGTCCAGGAAACCCGGCTCATCAGGAATCGTCAGAGAGCCTTCTGGCAGTTCGCTGAGTGGCTGAAAGATCTCCGGCGCGGAAAACGTACCGTCGGGCAGCAGGTTACTCTCATAGAAACCCTCTACCCCTTCTATCAGGCGCGGGCTGGCCTTGATTTCCTGTACGGCGAAGCGGCCGGCAGTAATATCGGTGCTAGCAACGCCAAAGCTGAACCCAAGCCGCTGGGTCTCTTTGATTGGGTAGCCAAAGTTAAGTGCTGCGCCGAGCGTGTCGGTGGTATATCGCGCAACGTTAATCTCCGACAGGTCAGTAGAGCGGAAAAAAACGTTAAATCCCCGACTCACCCCGTCTTCGGTGAAGTAGGGATTGGTATAGCTGAAATTGTATAAGTCCTGATAGCGTGAGGAGTTAAGGCCGACGCCGATACGTCGCCCGGTTCCCAAAAAGTTGTCTTGCTGCAAATTCAGACCAAAAATCAAACCCGCATCCTGTGCGTAACCAAAGCTGGCCCCGATGCTACCCGAAGATTGCTCTTCAACAGCGAAATCGACGTCGATCAGGTCATCGTGCCCAGCCACCTCAGGGGTGTCTACTGTCGCTTTACTAAAGTAGCCCAAGCGTTCAAGACGAATACGGGACTGTTCAATCGCTGAAGCGGAGGCCGGTGCACTCTCCATCTGGCGCATTTCACGGCGCAGCACCTCGTCAGCCGTCTTCTGGTTTCCCTTGAAGCTGATACGGCGAACATAGGTACGCTTGCCGGGGTCAACGAAGAATTTCAGGCCAACCGTATTGTCGTCCTCGTTCAGCTCCGGAATACCCGTTACCTTGGCGAAATTATAGCCCTCGTTACCCAGCCTGCGGGTGATGAACTCCTCCGTAGAGGTCACCTGCTGCTGAGAAAAGGTCTGGCCTTCACCAATGAGAATAAACCGCCGCAAATCGCTCTCGGGCAGCACCAGGTCACCGGAAAGATCCACGCTGCTGACGGTGAATTTTTCGCCCTCAGTGACGTTCGCGGTGATGTACACCGAGCGCTTATCCGGCGAAACCGAGACCTGCGTAGAGTCAATTGTGAACTGCAGGTAACCTCGGTCCAGATAATAGGAGCTCAATGTCTCCAAATCACCGGTGAGCTTCTCCCGCGAATACTTGTCGTTATTGTTGAAAAAGGAGAACCATCCTGTTGTCTTCAGCGCAAACAACTCAGTGAGTTCATCGTCGCTGAACACCTCGTTGCCGACCACATTAATGTGCTTGATCGCAGCGACAGTGCCTTCGTCTACATCGATGTTGACGGCTACCCGATTACGCGGTTCCGGCAACACTTCTGTTTCAATATTCGCATCATAACGGCCCTGCTGAACATATTGACGCTGCAGCTCTAACTGCATGCCCTCCAGCGTTGAGCGCTGGAATACCTGCCCTATGGCCAGGCCAGCGCCGCGCAGGCCGTCAAGCAGTGCTTCGGTTTCGATTGCTTTATTACCGTCAATATTGATTTCGCTAATACTCGGGCGCTCAACCACAATCACCACCAGCACGTTGCCGTCCCGCCCAATGCGAATGTCATCAAAATTGCCGGTTGCGAAGAGGCTGCGAGAAGCAGCGCGAATAGCCTCGGCGTTAACCAGGTCTCCGACGGCCAAGGGCATGGCAGCAAACACCGAGCCCGCAGAAATACGCTGCAAGCCCTCCACGCGGATATCCGCAACGATAAACGAAGCGTCCTGAGCCTGCCCCAACGGAGCAAGCGCCAGCAGTATAAGTGCCAGCAGCAGATTAATGCGTCTTTTCAAAATAGTTCCAACCACTGGTAAGGCCCGACCCCAAGGTCTTCGATGAATCAATGCCTGCGTTGCCCAACCCTACAGGCTACAGGCGCGCGAAATCGTTATACAGGGCCAGAGCCATAACCCCGAGGATCAAAAACAGGCCCAACTGGTACCCCACTATTTGTACCTTCTCTGGCACTGGGCGCCCCGCCAACATCTCTACGATGTAATACAGCAAATGGCCACCATCAAGCACCGGAATGGGCAACAGATTCAAGACTCCGAGGCTGACACTGAGCAGTGCAAGAAAACCGATATAAGATTCCAACCCCGACTTTGCTGAGGCGGATGCCACTTTAGCAATGGTAATGGGACCACTCAAGTTTTTTGGTGAGATCAGGCCCTGGATCATCTTCTTGATAGACTCCAGCGTGAAGCCTACCAAATCGCCGGTGCGGACAACGGCTGCACCCAATGACTCAACTGGGCCGCGCTCAAACTCTCGCAGCATGTCGGCAGGCAGCGCCGGTATCGCAACAGCTATACCCACTCGGCCGATTATCGCGCCATCCGCATCGGCGGCGCCCTCTGGCACAATCTGCAACTCCAGCGCGCTATCGCCTCTTTGTACATCGATCTCAATCACCTGGCCGGGCCGTTCTCGCACGTAGGCCACCCATTCCATCCATTCGGCCATGGGCCTGCCGTCTGCACTGAGGATAAGGTCACCCGGCAGCAGCCCGCTGCGCGCCGCAGGGCTATCGGCAACAACCTCACTAATAACGGGCGGCAGAGCCAGTGCGTAGGGAGTAATACCAAGCCCACCCAGCAAATCCGGCGCGTCATCTTCGGAGAGCCAGCGTTGTAGTGTACCTTCTGATTCGTAGAGCATGCGTGAATCAGGATACTTGACGCTAAAATGTATCGGGCCGCTGTCGCCGATGCGATCCAACAGACGAAAACTCAAAGCCTGCCAGGTCGGCGTCTCTTCACCATCAACCGCGACAATTTCCTGGCCTGCCTCAAGGCCGGCAATATCCGCCACTGACCCTGCCTTCACCGACCCAATCACGGGTGAGTAGCCGCTTTCCCCGGCCATAAACAAGAACCAGTAAGCGACGATAGCCAACAGGAAATTCGCAATCGGACCTGCAGCCACCACGGCAATACGCTGCTGCACGGGCTTGCGGTTAAAGGCCTGCTCCTGCTCGAACGCAGCCACTTCCCCTTCTCGCTCATCCAACATCTTCACGTAACCGCCCAAGGGGACAAGGGCAAGGCAAAACTCCGTTCCGTGTCGGTCGTGCCAAGTGTACAGAGGCTTGCCAAAACCGATTGAAAAACGCAGCACCTTGACCCCACAGCGGCGGGCGACCCAAAAGTGTCCGTATTCGTGAACGAATACCAGAACGCCCAGGGTCACCAAGGTAATCGCGATAGTATAAGCCACGTCCATTACTTCTCCCCGCCTGCAACGCGCCGCCGCACCACTTGCTCTACGGCAATGGCGCGAGCGTCACGGTCCGCTGTTTCGACCACATCAAGGCTGGTCGGTTCAACAATGGCAACGGCCTCCAGCGCGGCTGTAATGACATGCGGAATGTCACTAAAGGCGATGCGCTCGGCCAGGAACGCCTCAACCGCCACTTCATTGGCAGCATTACAGACTGCCATCGCGGTGCCGCCGGTTGCGGCAGCCTCGCGGGCGATACGCAAACAAGGAAAGCGCACCTCATCCGGCGCTTCAAAATGTAGCTTGGACAGTGCCACCAGGTCGAGAGCCGCTACGCCCGCATCGATTCTTTGCGGCCACCCCAATCCGTAGGCGATTGGGGTACGCATATCCGGGTTCCCCAACTGAGCCAACACCGAGCCATCGACATATTGCACTAGCGAATGCACTATACTTTCGGGGTGCACCACAATGTCCACGCGGGCGGGCGCCACATCAAACAACCAGCAGGCCTCGATCAACTCCAACCCTTTATTCATCAGCGTTGCCGAATCCACCGATATTTTGCGACCCATGGACCAGTTCGGGTGCGCGCACGCCTGGGCCGGGGTCGCCGCCGCAATCGCTGAGGCGGACCAGGTGCGAAAGGGGCCGCCTGAGGCGGTCAAAAGGATTTTACTGACCCCGTCCAAGCGAGGCTGTGCCAAATCACCCTGCGGCAAACACTGAAAAATCGCATTGTGCTCGCTGTCGATCGGCAAAATCACGGCACCGGAGGCACGCGCAGCAGACATCAACAGGTGGCCCGCCATAACCAACGACTCTTTGTTGGCCAATAACACGCGCTTGCCCGCCTGCACTGCCGCGAGCGTAGAGGGAAGCCCCGCTGAACCTACTATGGCAGCCATTACGGCATCCACCTCAGCGTGCGTCGCAACATAGTTGAGCCCGTCAGCGCCGGCCAGAACTTCAGTATCACAATCACCTGAGAGCTCAGTGCGCAGCGTTTCAGCGCAGTCCGGATCCATCATCACTGCGTAACGGGGCCGCAGTGCACGGCACTGGGCCGCAAGCGCGGTCACTGAGCGGTTTGCCGCCAATGCCCAGGCACTAAACCGGTCTGAATGACGGGCAATGACATCGAGCGTGCTTACCCCAATGGACCCCGTGCTACCCAAAACAACGACTTGCTGCACTACAGACATCGCGCTACCACCCCGCCAGTAACAGGCCAAGGGCAAAGACGGGGGCAGCGCTGCAGAGACTGTCCAGGCGATCAAGCAGGCCTCCATGGCCCGGCAGCAGTGAACCGCTGTCCTTCACGCCACTCTCACGCTTGACCATACTGACGGTTAAATCACCAACAACCGATGCCAGGGCTGTTGCGACGACTACCGCCACCACCGCAGCGAGGCCAATATGGGCCATACGCCCAGGCAACAATGACCATAAGACAATGGCTAACAGCGAGGCGCTGGCAACGCCTCCCCAGAAACCCTCCCAGGTTTTAGCGGGGCTAACCTGAACAGCCAGCTTGTGGCGCCCGAAGTGGGTGCCCGCAAAATAGGCGCCAACATCAGTCGCCACCACAATCAACACCATCACCACCAGCAGCAAGCCACCGCGCGGGAAAGCCAGAAGATAGACCGCTGCTAGCCAGGCACAGCCAAGAATCATCAGCCCCATTGCACTGCGCACAACTCGACTGCGCCAGAGCACGGCGCTGGCGGGGTAACTCTTGACCCAAAGCAGAGCGAATGACCACCACAAGCAGGCAACACCGAGAATGGGCTGCACCTGCTCGCGGCGCGGTACAGAGCGTAACTCAGCATAAGTAAACAGAGCGGCCAACACACAGCCCAAGAGCACTACAAACATAGCGCGGGCAACACTCGACTGCCAGCCAGCCAGCCGCGCCCACTCCCACCCCCCCAGACACACCACCGCCGCCAACAATCCCGCCAGCCATAACATAGGCAAAAACAACACCGCTGCCAGAAAAAGCCCTGCCATGGCCAAGGCCGTAATCAAGCGTTGCTTAAGCATCGTGCGCTCCAGACGCCAGCGCGTCGGGCTCACGCAGGCCAAACCGGCGCTCGCGCCGGGCGTAATCCGACAACGCGCGCGCGAATTCCAACTCACCAAAGTCCGGCCAGAGCGTGTTGGTAAAATACAGCTCGCTGTAGGCAAACTGCCACAACATGAAATTACTGATACGTGCATCGCCCCCGGTTCGAATACACAGGTCCGGAGGCGGCAAGTCGCTGAGCGCCACTTCAGCCGCCAACGTAGCTTCATCAATGGCATCCACAGAGAGCTCCCCAGCGTGCACCCTCGAAGCCAACTGACGGGCTGCCTGTACAACATCCCAACGACCCCCGTAATCAACCGCAAGGACCACTGTGGCGACGGTGTTTTTGCGGGTGAGGTATTCTGCGTTAGCCATCAAACGCTGCAGCCCCTCGCTAAACCGGCACCGCTGCCCTATGAAGCGCAAACGAATACCGTCTTTGTGCAAGTCGCGAACTTCATTGCGTAGGTAACGCGACAGCAACGCGAGGAGCGCACGCACTTCCGGACGAGGACGACCCCAGTTTTCGCTGCTAAACGCGAACAGGGTCAGCACTTCGATGTGATGCTGCTGGCAGGCGCGCAAAACGCCGCGTACAGCCTCCGAACCGGCTCGGTGCCCTGCGTGGCCGGGGAGCTCCTCACGCCGCGCCCAACGATTGTTGCCATCCATGATGATGGCAACATGGCGAGGTACCGGAATAAGCTCCGACTGACCTGACGTTTCGCGGTTGGGCATACGTGGGGGTAGCTCAAATTTCCATCAGGTCAGCTTCTTTGTCTGCCAACATTTTCTCAATGCGGTCAGTGAAGCTGTCCGTCAGTTTTTGTACCAAATCCTGACCACGGCGCTCGTCGTCCTCACTGATGTCTTTCTCCTTCAGCAATTCCTTCAACATACTCATGGCATCGCGACGCGCGCTGCGCACAGATACTCGAGCGGCCTCCGCTTCGGCACGGGCCTGGCGTATAAAACCCTTGCGAGTCTCTTGCGTCAGCATTGGCATGGGTATACGGATCACGTCGCCGGCCGATGAGGGGTTCAAGCCGAGATCGGACTTCATGATGGCGCGCTCTATCTTCGGCGTGAGCGCACGGTCCCAGGCTGTGACCATCAGCGTACGTGCATCTTCCACGCTAATGTTGGCCACCTGATTCAGGGGTGACTCAGAGCCGTAGTACTCGACACGAATACCATCAAGGATGCTGGGGTGTGCGCGACCGGTGCGGATTTTGTTGAAGTGGTGAAGCAGTGCCTCGGCACTCTTTTCCATCCGCTCTTCGGCCTCAGCTTTGACATCGTCAATCAATTTGATTCTCCTTGCGCTGCAATAGGGCTATTGAATGAGGGTCCCTTCCACACCGCCGCGCACAATATTCAGCAATGCGCCGCGCTCTTCCATCTTGAAAACGCGCACTGGCATGCGGTGGTCCCGGCACAGACAGATCGCCGTCAGATCCATCACTTCCAGCTTTTTGTCCAGCACCTCGTCGTAACTCAAATGCTCGTACTTGACGGCATCACTGAACTTCATGGGGTCAGCCGAGTAGACGCCGTCAACCTTGGTGGCCTTGAGCACGAGGTCGGCATCGACCTCAATACCGCGCAGGCAGGCCGCAGAATCCGTAGTAAAAAAAGGATTACCCGTGCCGGCACAGAAAATCACCACATCACCGTTGCTCAGGGCACGAATCGCCTTGCGCCGGTCGTAGTGATCAACCACACCACTCATGGGGATAGAAGACATTACCTGAGTGGCGATACTCGACCTTTCCAGTGCATCGCGCAGGGCCAGCGCATTCATAACGGTTGCCAGCATACCCATATGATCGCCGGTTACGCGATCAAGGCCTGCTGCCTGCAGTGCTGCGCCTCGAAACAAATTACCACCGCCCACAACGATACCCACCTGCACACCGATGCCGACCAACTGGCCAATTTCCAGCGCCAACTGATCGAGAATACGCGGGTCGATACCAAATTTTTCGCTACCGGTAAGGGCCTCGCCACTGAGTTTGAGCAGTATGCGTTTATATTTCTTGTCGCCTGAAGGTTGTGGCATAACGGTCGTCTCCCGAACTGTCGCTATAGTACAGGACAATCGGGCCGCACCCTAGTACCGCACCCCATAAAGTCCCACCTGACACTAGCCCAAAGGCATAAAAAACGGGGCCTAAGCCCCGTTTTTTTTAACCAATCACAGCCTTAACCTTTCAGCTGCGCGGCCACTTCAGCGGCGAAATCAACGTGCTCCTTCTCGATGCCCTCACCCACTTCAAAACGGGCAAAAGACACCACCGCAGCACCTGCAGCCGAGACCAACTTACCAACCGTCACGTCGGGGTCCTTGACGAATGCCTGCTCAACAAGGCTGTTTTCAGCAAGAAACTTCTTAATACGACCACCGATCATCTTCTCAACAATTTCAGCGGGCTTGCCGGAATCCTGCGCCTGTACAGTATAAATTTCACGCTCCTTCTCAATCACTTCCGCCGGCATATGCTCAGCAGATACAACCTGAGGGTTCACCGCGGCAACGTGCATCGCAACGTCTTTGGCCAGGTCTTGATCGCCACCCTTGAGCTCAACCAGCACTGCAATGCGGTTATTGCCATGGACGTAGGCACCGACGACACCTGCATCAGCTGTCACCAAGTTGACGCGACGCACGCTGATATTTTCGCCGATCTTCTGTACCAGAGCCTCGCGAGCCGATTCGAGATCGCCGGCCATCAGAGCGGCCACGTCGGTTTGACGGCCTTCAAAGGCGGCATTTACCACTTGGGCAACAAAGCCCAAAAAGTTCTCATCGCGGGCCACAAAATCCGTTTCACTATTCACTTCAACGATCACACCGTAGCTGCCGTCTTCGGCAATGCGAGTTGCTACAACGCCGTCAGCTGCCGTGCGCCCGGCTTTTTTTGCCGCCTTCATACCGCTGGATTTACGCAACTCTTCAATCGCTTTTTCAACGTCACCGTCGGCGGTCGCCAGCGCTTTTTTGCACTCCAACAAACCCAAACCGGTACGCTCACGTAGTTCTTTGACCAATGCTGCAGACATGGGGTTTCTCCTGCTACGACCTCAAAAGGGCCGCGAATTCTTTACGATCGCCCCCGAACGGAGGCCAGGGTACTCCAGGGCAAGCCACGATGGCTGCCCCGGAGTGCGAGGTTTACTCGGCTGCTGACTCAGCAGCCGCCGCCACTTCAACAAACTCGTCACGCACAACGCTCTGGTCGCCCGCATCGGACTTGCCGGCAAGGCAGGCATCAGCCACGGCAGATACATACAGCTTGATAGCGCGGATTGCGTCGTCGTTGCCCGGGATAACGTAATCAACGCCATCGGGGTTGCTGTTGGTATCAACTACGCCAATCACCGGTATGCCGAGTTTGTTGGCCTCGGTAATGGCGATACGCTCGTGATCAACGTCAATCACGAACAGTGCATCAGGTAAGCCGCCCATGTCCTTGATACCGCCAATACTGCGCTCAAGTTTCTCCATGTCACGGCTGCGCATCAGCGCTTCTTTCTTCGTGAGCTTGGCGAAGGTACCGTCTGCTTGCTGTGCTTCCAGCTCACGCAGACGCTTTATTGAGGCGCGTATGGTCTTGTAGTTGGTCAGCATGCCGCCGAGCCAGCGATGGCTCACGTAGGGCATGCCGGCGCGATCCGCCTGTTCTTTGATAATCTTGCCTGCCGCACGCTTGGTGCCGACAAACAAAATCTTGTTCTTGTTCCCGGAAAGCCGCTGAATGAGGGCTAAAGCCTCATTAAACGCGGGCACAGTGTGCTCCAGGTTGATGATGTGGATCTTGTTCCGGGCGCCAAAGATGAAACGATCCATCTTGGGGTTCCAGTACCGGGTCTGGTGACCAAAGTGAGCGCCTGCTTGCAGCAGGTCACGCATGCTTACTTGCGTTGTCATAATAATTGCCTTTTGTATCGGGTTAGGCCTCCACATATCCCAAGCGCCAAACCGACCGAAGCCGGCACCCTGACGCAGGTGTCGATATGTGTGCGACGTTAGATTTCCTTCCCTGCGGGCTTTCGAGCCTTAGCCCACCCGTAAAGACGCGGCGCTTTATACCACAAGTGGGGGCTGCTGGGAAGCGGCGGGTTGCTGGTTAGAGGCTGGGGCTCTGATGGAGGGTGGGCCCGGTTAGGCTGCTGTGTCGCTTCGCGCGGTGGGTGACTTTCTGCTCTTGTGCGGAGGCTTTGTTCTGGGGGCGGCCCTTGGGGCCGCTGCGTCGCTTCGCGCAGCGGGAACCAACCACATCAAACACGTAGCAGCCCTGGCAGACACCAAACCTACCAACAACTCAGCCGCCAGATGGTAGCGCAAGAAGAAACAGGGTCAGCGAGCCGCATGCGCCCGCAGTGGAGCAAAAAGAACCTCCGGGCCCCGGAGCGACGCAGCGGCCCAACGGGCCGCCCCGGGAGATTACTCAAACAACCCGCAATTCCTGTAGAATACCCCAACCAGCGGCGGCGCCCCAATACCCACCCCTTGCACAAAAAACAGGTAGCACATGGCAGTTACAATCAAGACCCCCGACGAAATCGAGAAGATGCGCGTGGCAGGACGTATGGCCGCTGAAGTGCTGGAAATGATCAAGCCCCGCGTGGAGCCAGGCATCACTACAGGTGACCTCGATCGTATCTGCCACGAATACATTACCGAAGTGCAGAACGCGATTCCTGCGCCTCTCGACTACAACGGCTTCCCCCGCTCTATTTGTACCTCGATCAACGAGGTTGTTTGTCACGGCATTCCCTCAGACAGCAAAAAGCTCAAGGCGGGCGACATCGTCAATATTGACGTCACCGTGATCAAGGATGGTTACCACGGCGACACCAGTATCATGGTCGAGGTGGGTGAGGTTGCCCCCCATGCGCAGCGCCTGATTCAGGTTACGCAGGAGTGCCTGTACATGGCCTTGGCGATTGTGCGCCCCGGTGCCAGTCTGGGTGATATCGGCGCGGTTATTCAGCAGCATGCGGAGAAAAATTATTACTCTGTGGTGCGCGAATACTGCGGACATGGGATTGGCAAGATTTTTCATGAGGACCCGCAAGTACTGCACTACGGCAAACCCGGCACGGGTTTGGTGCTGGAGGAAGGCATGACTTTTACTATTGAACCGATGATCAATGCGGGCCGGCGACACACCAAACTCAACGCAAAGGACGGCTGGACCGTCACCACCCGTGATGGCCGTTTGTCGGCCCAGTGGGAACACACCCTTGGAGTAACAGCCGATGGCTGCGAGATTTTCACGCGGCGGTCCGATGAGCGCTTCTGACACCTCTGTAGCAGAAGCATCCTACGACCAGAGCCCGCAGCTGCCTGATCAGTTGTTTGACCGCGCAGCCTTCAAGGCCGCTATCGATGCTGGCAATACGCTGCCGGCGGGTAAGCAGGCGTTAAAAACGGCGGCAGAGTATCTGCATGCCCAGTTCCATGCGGGCACCCGGGTTGCCGACTTACTGCACCTGCGCTCTTGGTTTATGGATGTTCTACTCGGAACATTGTGGGATAGCTGTCATTGGTCGGGGGCGGAACCCGCCTTGATCGCGGTGGGCGGCTATGGACGCGGAGAACTGCACCCACATTCTGATATCGACATTCTGGTGTTGCTGGAAGAAAACAGTGAATCCTGCCATGCACAACTGGAACAGTTTGTCACACAGCTCTGGGATCTGGGGCTGACGATAGGCCATAGCGTGCGAACAGTGCGCGAATGTTGTAACAAGGCCCGCGGAGACATCACAATCCTTACAAATCTACTGGAGACGAGGGTTATCCGCGGCCCTGAAGCGCTGATGGCTGAGGTTCGGGCGCGCACCGGCCCCGACCAGATGTGGCCCAGCGCAGATTTTTTTCGCGCCAAGCTGGAGGAACAAAGGGCACGGCACGCCAAATTTGCAGACACCGAATACAACCTCGAGCCCAATGTAAAAAGCTCACCTGGCGGGCTCCGCGACTTGCAGATTATCGCTTGGATTGCGGAGCGGCATTTCGGCGTTGATTCCCTGGAAAACATGGACACCGGTGAGTTCCTGACGCCGGACGAACGCCGCATGTTGCTGCATGGCCGGGACTTCATGTGGCAGGTACGCTATGCCTTGCATTTGGTGGCTGGCCGCGAAGAGGACCGGCTGCTGTTTGATCACCAGCGCGCGCTGGCAGAGCTCTGGGGCTTCAAAGACGGCAAAAAGCTGGCCGTCGAACAATTCATGCAAACCTACTACCGCTGGGCGCTGGCGCTCGGCGAGCTGAACGAGCTGCTGGTGCAGAACTTTGACCATGCTATCTTGCGCGCAGACCAGCTGGATGAAGTACGCATACTCAATGAGCGCTTTCAGGTTCGCAACGGCTACATCGAGGCGCTGCGCGACGACCTGTTCAGCAACCAACCGAACGCCCTGCTTGAAGTATTCGTGCTGGCGGGCCGTGAACCGGGAATAATCGGTGTTGGCACGCCCACCATTCGACTGATTCGCGAACACAGGCATTTGGTCAACCGTGCTTTCCGCGCAGACCCGGCCAACCGCTCCAGCTTCCTTGATGTTCTGCGCTCGCCGCACAATATGACGCGTCTGCTGCGCGGCATGACGCGTTACGGCATCCTTGGCAACTACCTGCCGGAATTCGGCAAAATCGTAGGCCAAATGCAGCACGACCTCTTCCACACCTATACGGTCGATGCCCACACGCTGGAAGTCATCCAGTATATGCGGCGCTTCCAGAAACCTGAGTTTGATGAACGTTTCCCGGTCAGCAGCCGGGTCGCCCGGCGCCTGCCCAAAATCGAGTTACTGTATATCGCCGGGCTGTACCACGATATTGGCAAGGGGCGGGGTGGTGACCACTCGGAGCTTGGGGCCGTGGATGCCGCACGTTTTTGCTCAGAGCATGGACTTAGTGAGAACGATAACGACTTGGTCGTATGGTTGGTACGCAACCACCTGACCATGTCGGCGGTGTCGCAGCGCAAAGATATATCAGACCCTGACGTTATCCAGCAATTTGCGCACCACGTGGGCAGCCTTGATCGCCTGGACTATTTATTCACACTGACCGTTGCAGACATCAACGCAACCAACCCTACACTCTGGAACGCGTGGCGCGGCAGCCTGCTGCGCCAACTTTATACCGGCACGCGTCGGGCTCTGCGGCGCGGCCTGGAAAACCCGGTCGACAAGCAAGTCTGGATAGAACAGACCCGCAAAGCCGCAGCAGACTTGCTGGAGTACCGCGGATTTACGCCAGAGGAGCTGGAGGACCTGTGGCGTGGCCAGGGAGAAGACTATTTCTTGCGGGAAAAACCCGAAGATATTGCCTGGCACACGGAAGCGACTGCCGGGCATTACCAACGCGAGCAGCCGCTGGTACTGATTCGCAACAGCTCAGACTCCAGTGTCGCCAATGCCACGCAGATTTTTATTCACGCGCGCAGCCATGCGCAGCTATTTTCACGCGTTTGCGCAGAGCTCGAGCAGCTTGAATTGAGTGTGCACGATGCCAGAATTTACAACGCGCGAGACGGCATGAGCCTCGATACGTTTTACGTTTTGAACTCAGACGGCAGCCCCATCGCTGATGAAAGTGCAAAGTTGCGCCATATCCGTGACCAACTGACGCAAGCCCTGGCTGCTGCAGATTTCGACCGTGCCCCCAATATTCAACGACTCACACCGCGGCAGATAAAATCGTTTCCAGTAGCGACAGAAACCAGCATATTTCTTGATGAAATCAAGCAGGTTAGCGTGCTGGAAGTGTCTGCACGGGACCGACCCGGCCTGCTTGCCCGCATCGGCAGAATTTTCGTTGAGCACGGCGTGGAATTGCAGGCGGCAAAAATTCAGACGCTGGGTGAACGGGTTGAGGACGTCTTCTTCATTACCGGTGCCGACCAGCAACCACTAAGTGACGAGGCGCTTTGTAGCGCGATTCAGCGGGCAATACGTGAGCAGCTGGACGATCAACTCGAGGACCAATAATCACCCATGAACGCGCTGCTGGATCGTCTACACCCCTATCCTTTCGAGAAGCTGCGTGCGCTGTTTGCCGACCTGCAGCCGCCAGCCGATCGCAGGCCTATCGCTCTGTCGATTGGCGAACCGCGCCATGCATCGCCCAACTTCGTGCTTGAGGCATTGGCAGCGCAGCTGCCCCTGCTGGCAAATTACCCTGCCACACGGGGCGAGACGGTACTGCGCGAAACGATTGCTGACTGGCTGCAGCAGCGATTCCAGCTGCCGGCTGTAAACGCCGAGACGCAAGTGCTGCCGGTGAACGGCACCCGGGAAGCCTTGTTTGCCTTCGCTCAGGCAGTCGTTACGGCGGGTCATGGGGCCACGGTGGTCAGCCCTAACCCCTTTTACCAAATTTACGAGGGCGCCGCCTTACTTGCAGGCGCGCAGCTGGAATTCGTCAATGCTACCGCCCTAACACAGCACCTACCTGACTTCGCCACTGTCCCTGAGCAGGTGTGGCAACGCTGCCAATTGCTCTATATCTGTACTCCCGGCAACCCCAGCGGTGCGGTGATGAGCCTCGCACAGCTGCAAACGCTCATTACACTGGCAGAGCGGTACGACTTTATTATTGCCAGCGACGAGTGCTATTCCGAAATCTACGGCGATGAGTCCAACCCGCCACCGGGCCTGCTGCAAGCCTGCGCCGAGATGGGCAACACCCGGTTCCGGCGCTGCGTGGTATTCCACAGTCTTAGCAAACGGTCCAACCTGCCGGGGTTGCGCTCTGGGTTTGTGGCGGGCGACGCCGAGGTGATGGCGGATTTCTTGCGTTACCGGACCTACCACGGCTGCGCCATGCCCTTGCATCATCAACACGCAAGCGTGGCGGCTTGGCGCGATGAAGGCCATGTGCGCGTCAACCGCGCCCTGTATCGGGAAAAGTTCGATGCCGTGCTGCCCATTCTGCAGGGGCATCTGAACGTTGAACGGCCGCAAGCGGGATTTTATTTGTGGCCAGAGACACCCGTGGCAGATACCGAGTTCGCCCGCCACCTGTACCGCCAGGAGCACGTTACGGTTGTGCCCGGAACCTTTCTCGCCAGGGAAACCCCCACAGGAAACCCCGGCGCACAGCGCGTACGCATCGCCTTGGTGGCCCCGCTGAAAGATTGCATTGAAGCCGCAGAACGCATGGTTCGCGCTATAAAGGCGCTATAGACGAATGTTACGCAAAGCCGCGCGCGTGGCGTTTATTCAACAACACCTGCAAGCCCTCTATCCGGAACAACCCATACCGCTGGACCACAAAGATCCTTTTACTCTGCTTATCGCCGTGTTGCTCAGCGCACAGTGCACCGATGAGCGGGTGAATCAAGTGACGCCGGCGCTATTTGCGCTGGCCGATAACCCGGCTGATATGGCGCGGCTGACGGTTGAAGCCATTCGCGACATCATTCGTCCCTGCGGGCTTTCACCGCAGAAATCTGCAGCGATCAAACGTTTGAGCGAAATCCTTATGGCCGAACATGGCGGGCTCGTGCCGGTCGATATGGAGGCCCTTGAGCGGCTGCCTGGCGTAGGGCACAAAACCGCGAGCGTGGTCATGGCACAGGCGTTCGGCGTACCGGCTTTTCCAGTGGACACACACATCCACCGGCTGGCACAGCGTTGGGGCCTGACCAGCGGCAAGAACGTGGTGCAAACGGAGCGCGATTTGAAAAGGTTATTCCCCGAGAGCGCCTGGAACAGCCTGCATTTGCAGATTATTTTTTACGGGCGGGAGTTTTGCAGCGCACGGGGCTGCGATGGGCGAGTATGCGATATCTGCCGCACCTGCTACCCACATCGGAAGCATCCAAAACGCACGCTAAAGGCCTGAAAACGGAACCGGCATATGAGGCTCGACTGTATCACCGAGCATTTTTTGCTATCCTTGTACCCCACCCAATTTGCCACGAGATAGCGATGATTACCGTTTACGGCATCAGCAACTGCGACACGGTAAAAAAGGCTCTGCGCTGGCTTGAGCAGCATGCCATTGAATACCGCTTTCACGATGTGCGCCGCGACGGGCTCGACCCCGCTCTGGTGAAGCAGTGGCTGCAAGAGCTCGGCTGGGAGACACTGATTAATCGCCGCAGCACGAGCTGGAAAGCGCTATCATCCGAAGCGCGCGACACGATGAATGAAACGCATGCACTACCGGCGATTCTTGATCAGCCCACGCTGATCAAGCGGCCGCTGCTGGATATCGGCCATGAACGCCGCTGCGGCTTCTCGGCACCCGACTGGGAATCTCTGCTGCTGAAACACACCCTCTGAATTCACCCCGCTGCGACGGGCCCGGCTAGGAACTATTTCTTATGAACCATGCAGCATTTGCTTTAGGCCTAGGCTTGGGCACTCAAAACAGTCATGGAGACTGGCTGGAGGCCTTCTTTCCCCAGCCTATCCTCGCACCTTCCGCAGAGCTGATAGCCGCGGTTGGGGCGAGCGACAATATAAGCCCCTTGCAGCCCCAGCAGCTGCTCGCACTGGAAGCGGCACTGGCGGCGGCGGGCGCCACCGAACAGGCACAGATTGCTGCACATCTGGCCAGCGCTCAAGCGCCAGCAGTCTTGGTGATATTACGTGAGGACACTGCACCCACCACGGTTCCTGAGGCTTATCTCAAGCTGCACCTGTTGTCGCATCGGCTGGTAAAACCCCATGGCACCAACTTGCAGGGCATGTTTGGCATTTTGCCCAACGTGGCTTGGACCAGCGAGGGTGCCATCGACATCAGTGAGCTGGCTGCCAGACAGCTCGCCGCGCGCCTGCGTGGCGCTACGCTGGAAGTCAGCTGTGTCGATAAATTCCCAAAAATGACCAATTACGTGGTACCGACCGGCGTACGTATCGCACACACCGCTCGTGTTCGCCTCGGTGCCTATCTTGGAGAGGGCACCACCATCATGCATGAAGGCTTCGTCAACTTTAACGCCGGCACCGATGGCCCGGGCATGATTGAAGGCCGTATATCAGCAGGCGTTACCGTTGGCAGCGGATCCGATCTGGGTGGCGGCTGCTCGACTATGGGCACACTGTCCGGTGGCGGCAATATCATCATAGCCGTTGGGCGCGAGTGCCTCATCGGTGCCAATGCCGGCATCGGTATTCCATTGGGTGACCGCTGCACTGTGGAGGCCGGATTATTTGTCACGGCGGGGACCAAGGTCGTGGTGCTTGATGCAGAGGGGCACGCCGTTGAAACAGTCAAAGCGCGCGAGCTGGCAGGAAAGTCAGGGCTGCTGTTTCGGCGTAACTCAGCAACCGGCGCTGTAGAGTGCCTCACCAACCGCTCTGCTGTTGAACTTAACGCTGAGCTTCACGCACACAACTAGACTAGAGGCACCCTTATGGAACGCACCCTGGAGTTGACTTGCGAACTCATTCGCCGGCAATCCGTGACGCCAGACGATGCGGGCTGCCAAGCCTTGATGATGGAGAGGCTGCGTGCGATCGGCTTTGCTTGCACACCGCTGCGTTTTGGTGAGGTCGATAACTTTTGGGCTGTGCGTGGCATAAGTGGCCCCTTGCTGGTGTTTGCCGGGCATACCGACGTCGTACCCACCGGCCCCGAGACCGGGTGGGACAGCCCACCCTTCGAACCCACATTGCGTGACGGCCTCGTATACGGCCGCGGTGCCGCCGACATGAAGGGCAGCCTTGCGGCAATGGTGGTGGCCTGCGAAGACTTTGTCGCTGCACACCCGAACCACGTTGGCCGAATTGGCTTTCTGATCACCGCGGACGAAGAAGGCCCCGCGCACAATGGCACGGTCAAAGTTATTGATTACCTGCAGCAGCAGGGCGAGCACATCGACTGGTGCCTGGTGGGCGAGCCCTCCAGCAGCGCTGCACTGGGTGACGTAGTCAGAAACGGCCGGCGCGGTTCACTCGGCGCGACACTGAACGTGCGCGGCATACAGGGCCACATTGCCTACCCGCAGCTCGCTGACAACCCCATTCACCGTGTACTGCCCGCACTCCATGCCCTGACCTGCCAAGTCTGGGATGAGGGCAATACCTTCTTCCCGGCGACCTCCCTGCAAATATCGAATATCTCCAGCGGCACCGGCGCGACCAATGTCATTCCCGGCGACCTGCAAGTTCAGTTCAATTTCCGCTTTTCAACTGAGGTTACCGCAAGCGACCTGATGCGACGCACGGAAGCGCTTCTTCAGGCGCATCGGCTAGACTACAGCTTGGACTGGCACCTCAGCGGCGAACCGTTTCTGACACCCGCGGGCAGTCTGGTCGACGCAGTCGTCGCAACCATTCACGCGGTAACGGGCTTGAATACCGAGCTGTCGACCGCTGGAGGCACATCCGATGGTCGCTTCATAGCACCTACCGGCGCGCAAGTCGCGGAGCTTGGACCCATCAACGCTACTATTCACAAGCGCAACGAGTGTGTCCTTGTTGAAGACCTACCCAGGCTCGCGCGGCTGTATCATGGGGTAATGGAGCGACTACTCCTCTAGCAGAGACAACTGCTGCTGCAAGCTCTTGCGCACCAGATCCCGGTTAATCCTACCCGGAATAACCGCCACCTCGGTGCCGCGCAAAGCCGAGAGACTCTCGGTGACCACCTCGTCAGCCTCCATCCACATTCCTGCAGGAAAGCGCGATTTGTCAAAACCCGCGAAATGCGGGTTATCGTGAATTTCCGTGCGAGTCAGGCCGGGGCATATGCACTGCACACGGATGCCGTGCCCCGCCTCCTCGGCCTGCAAAGCCTTGGAGAACGTCAGCAAAAACGCTTTGCAGCCGCCGTACACGGCGGTTTTTTGCATATCCAAATAAGCACCCACAGAGGACACATTGATAATACTGCCGGCACCTTGCTCACGCATAAAGGGCAGCGCAGCCCGCACCAGCTCCAAAGGCGCATCAATATGCAGGCGAACCATTTGCAGCTCAACGTCCAGTGCACTGTCGGCAAAATCACCCAAGGTTGAAAAACCTGCGTTATTGACCAGAATACTCACCGGCCCCTGCTGACGCAGGGCCTCTACAGAGCGCGTCACACCTTCCACCGTGGTCAGATCCGCTACCACGGGGTACACACAGGTCTCCCCCTCTAGCTCCAGGCGCAGCGCCTCGAGCCGATCGGCACGCCGGCCCACGGCGATGATCGTCTTACACTGATTGGCCAGCTGCCGACAATAAGCAGCGCCCAGCCCGGAAGACGCTCCCGTTACCAGCGCAACCCCTTTCACATTATTCATCGCTTCTTTACCTCTGGTTCAGCGGTTGTGATACACGCAGACAGCATCAACGCCGTGAAGTACCATGCCAGCTATACGAGCGTATCTTGGGGAGAAAACGAATGACACGCAAGCGCACTGCTTTGATTACCGGCGCATCAGCCGGGCTCGGTGAAGAGTTCGCGCGGCAACTTGCCGCTGCAGGCTACAACCTGGTGTTAGTGGCAAGACGCAAGGAGCGGCTGGAAACGCTTGCGGCAGAGCTGTCGCAAGCGCACGGCTGCAGCGTACAGGTTGAAACAGCTGACCTCAGTGATCCGGCCGCCCCCGAGAACTTGCATCGCAGCCTCCAAGCTCAAAACATCGACATCGATTTTCTCATTAACAATGCCGGCATCGCGGGCTCAGATCTTCTGATGGACCGCAGCTGGGAGGATCACCAAGCCTTCTTCCAACTGATGATGCTGTCCGTGGCGCAACTGTGCCACTTGTTTATACCCTCCATGCGCGAACGTAGCTTCGGCAGGGTGATAAATGTGGCCTCGGTGGCGGGCCGCATACCTCGCGCTGGAGGTTGTAATTACGGCCCCAGCAAGGCCTACCTGATTGCACTCTCGGAAGACCTTGCCGTCACCCTGCAAGGCAGCGGTGTAAAGGTGTGCGCACTCTGCCCCGGCTATACTCATACCGACTTTCACAGCACCGCCGGGCTACAAGACATGAAGGATGGCACGCCGGGGTTCGTCTGGTATTCTGCCGAACTCGTGGTGAGAGAGGGCCTGCGAGCCGTGGAACGGGGCACACCGGTCTACTTGTCAGGGCGACTCTACCGCTGGCTGGACCCGCTGTTCCAATCGTTGTTGACGCGGCGCCTGTTCCGCATGGCCGCTCGCCATTAAGCGGCTATGCGTTCTGTCCAAGGCTGCGCAGTATATAGACATCATAACGCACCGCTTTGCCGACAATGGCATGCGAAGGCCGCTGCAAGCACAAAGGCGGTGCCCGCAGCGGACGCTTTACAACCACTCTGGCCACATTACAGTGCAACGCCCAATCCAATAGAGCACCTGCGTCGTCTTCGGCGTTGCTGCGCACAAACAGGCTCTGAAACAGCGCCATTTCTTTTTTTACAGCGGCAGACTTGTCGCGTTCGGGAAACATTGGGTCGAGATAGATGACATCGACGCCCGCCAGCTGCGGTGCCAGCAAGTGGGTGGCACAGCCGCGGTGTAACCGCATACGACTGACGACCTCAGCAAGCCAGGGATCTGGCGAGCGCATGGCGCGCGCCAGGCCCGCGGCCACCAACGCGCCCACCACAGGCTCACGCTCGGTAAGCAGCAAGTGACAACCCAGGTCGGCCAACACAAAGCTATCGCGGGCGAGGCCAGCGGTGGCGTCGAGAACCGATAGTCCGCGCTTTTTACCCACGCCAACAGCCTTGCCCAGCAGTTCATTCTGCCCGCCTCGTCGTCGATGACGCATCGCACCCGCGCCAAAATCAACACTCACTGGCCCCGGTGCCTGCCCAGACGAGGCCACTGCCTGCAAGGCTAAGGCATCCACTTCTACCCGCAGCAGCGCTTGCAGGCCGGGCAATGTCAGCGCTGCGTGAGCATTGAGAAAGGGTAACCCCAACTCCTGCGCCAAAGCCGCCGCCTTCGCATCAAGTGATGCATCTGCCGCAATAACGGCAATCCCAGCGTGCGCCTGTGCGGAGAAACCGGGCATCGCAATCAGTGGATGGGGCCAGGCGCTAACCAGAGCTCGAGGCGGGCGCAATTAGCCACAACCGCATCCAAGTACGGGTTCTCGCCGTCGAAGTAGCTGCTCGCGTAGTGATACGCTCCGGCAAAGTCCTCTTCTAATCGGGTTCCAGCGACCCGACTAACAAAGCCGGAGGTGCGCTGCATTAAATCATCGCGAGAACGATAGCTGCAAATTTCAGGATTGGGGGACTGGTCGGCAGCCGCTATACCACAGGCAACAAACTCGTCGTACAGCGCCAGGCGGCATTTCTCCAAGTAATCAGGCGCTGCGATTTGCGCCAGTAGGTCGGCAGTGCCCAGCAAGGCACCAAGCTGCCATTCTCTCTGGCTACCCATTACCAGCCTCGGAGGTTTGCGGTTGGAATTGGTAAAATGCACCAGCCAGGCACACATCGGAGCGAGCGACCCTAACCCAACGGCGGGAAACTGCGACCTAATCAGCGCAGCACCTCTACGAACATGCGTACGGGTATAGGCCGCACCGGTGCTGTGCCGGCGATCGCCGCGCCGACGCAAATAACCTGCATCATGAAACAGCGCGCTGGCAATCCCGGCCATGGCCAAACGAGCATCGAAGGCGAAGGCCCCGCGCCAGCGTTTTTCCCTGCCGACCACTAACCGCGCCATCGCCAATGTCACGTCCAAGACGTGCTCGGCATCGTGATACCCCACATCACAACCGTGATACTCAGGATGATCGCTCGAATAGAGCTCTACGAACAGCCGGCCAAGGCTATCGAGAGCCGACCAATCTCCCTCAGGCCATTGCGCCCTGAGCGTGCGACGCACTTCCTCAAGCACCGCAGATACATCACCCAGTGCAACTTGACCGGTGATGTCGTAACGCTCGCAGTTAGTCAGTCGTACCATAGCGATTAAGGGTTATCCTGTGCTTCGGGGTGAAAGCGATCCTGTAGCAGAGAGGCCAACTCCTCAACCTGCTCATACAGGCTCACCTCACCCGTAGCTATGCCGTCTTCGGCATCGGGACTGGCGAACATGTCCAGTGCCACCGCGGCTGCAGAAGATTCAGCCACCTCCTCTGGCAAGGCCGCCTCGGCAAGCCCCAGGGCCAGTGTCAGGTCTTCGAATTCGATCCCAAGTTCAAGATTGTAGGCGTGACGGGAAAGCCCGTGTTTATCGATGATCAGGAATCTGCGCACGGCGCGCCGATCATCGGCAACGCCTGAGCCGGAAAGCCTGCAATGCAGCTTGGCGACATTTTTACCGGCAAACTGTATGCCCTGCAGCCCACTCAGACCTTGATTGCAGTACTCAAGAAACCCCGGAGAAAACACCAGTTCTTGCGCTTCGGCATTGCTTCCTGCGGGCACATCCAAAGCGGTCTCAAAGTGGCCCATAAGGATTTGCTCCGGTTGTGCCTTTTCGACCAACCGCGCCAACTCAATCGTCACATCGCCAACGATGTAGCTGTATACAGTGGGGTTCACGCCCTCGGCCTGATACAACTCATAGTGGCTGCCCACGTGATACGCAGCACGGATTACGGGTACCGTATTACCACGTGAAGCCCGCCGCGCTACCGCATTGTCAGCTATCACCAGCAACAGAAAATAAAACAGATCACGGTTGGCCTGCGCGCCAAGCGCGCGATTCCACACGTAGAAACCATCGCCCGTTGTGGTGCGGGAAAAATGCACCTCAATGCCCTGTACCAACAGCTTGTTATAAGCAGAGTTCAGCGAATAGGAGAGGCTGTTGAGCTGGCTCGCCTGCTCGAACGGTGTGAACAGCGAAAACTCCGCGATATCAAACAACAACACCGCCCGATCGCTCACGTAGCTTAGACCATAGCGCTTGATCAGCTGTTCTACCGCACTGACAACCGCGGGCTCATCCGCTATTGGCGTGTCCAGCCGGATAAAGCCGGGCGCAATATCCAGCCGATTGGCAATGGCGAAGAACTCATCGTGAGGTTTGCGGCGGTCACCCGATATGAGCTCACGAACAAAGGCCTCGTTGTCCTGCACCCCTGCGTGGTCTAGCCGGGCACAAAAGTTGCCTAAGAAATAATGGGGGACAAAGATCACTAGAACACCGCGCTCATCCGCGCTCCAGCACAACACAATGTTTTGTCCCAGGCGCCATTGCTTACGCAACGCACTCTCCAGCGCTTTAAGATTGCCACGCTGAGAAATAATGATAGTCTTGTGATCTGTGGCCGCGCCGTTCTTCATGGCGCCGGCCTCGTCTACGTCAACCATGCTCAGTCACTCGTCTCTTTCACTCTTCCCCAGTATCATTATAGGGTGCTAGACCAACGGAATCCATGAGCGCTGCGAGCCCACGCCGCGCGCTCTGCTCGCCACAACAGAGATCACCGCTATGCGCCACCCATGGATCATCGTTTTCTTCGCATACCTCCTGGCGGGCTGCCAACAGTATGATTTTAGCGTGAATGAACGGGTAGTCTACAGCCCACGGCCACTGCTTACTGACTTCCAGGTTAAGGACCCGGCGCTGCGTGCATGCCTGGAACAAGCCATCAACGACAATAAAATCAGCAGCATAGGAGAATTACAGACGCTCGATTGCAGCGGTGCTGGGGTGCGCAGCATCGAAGGTCTGGGCAGTTTTTCCAGCCTGAGCTGGCTCAACCTTGGCGGCAATACGCTCACCGATATTCGTGAACTGGGGGTGCTGCTGGAATTGCGCAGCGTTATGCTGGATGACAACCGGATAGAAGACGCGGCACCACTGTACCGCCTGCCCGAGCTCGCTGTCGTTAATCTGCACGGCAACAGCTCGCTTAGCTGCCCTCAACCAATCCATTGGCCATCACTGGAACGCCTGACTTTGCCCCGTCACTGTCGCTAGCGCGAGCCAGTCGAAGCCTGCATTCTGAGCCGCGAAGACCACGCGTGGGTCACCCGCTCCAAGCACAGGTGCAAGCGCTGCAGCAGCGCGAGACGGGCAATTATTGTGCTCGCTGATGTGTGCCACGACAAGATGCTGCAGGGTTTCGGGGCCCAACTGCCGCAGCAGTTCCGCAGCCTGCTGGTTATTCAAATGCCCCCAATCACCCGCCACACGGCGCTTGAGTGCTGGAGGATAGCTGCCTGCCCAGAGCATCTCAAGATCATGATTGAACTCCAACACCAGGGCATCACAGCCACGAAAACGCTCGACCACGTGACGGGTAATACTGCCTAAGTCGGTCAAGACGCCAAGGGAGCGGCCTCCATGGGCCAGCCGATACTGGCAGGGCTCTCGTGCATCATGAGGCACCGCCACGGGGTCTACCCACAAGTCGCCGATCGGAAAGCTCTCTTCGCTGTTAAAACAAACCACCGTAGGGCAGCCTTCCAAACGACCGCTGCGCAAGGTGCCGTGAGTCAGATAGACCGGGATATCCCACTGGCGGGCCACGCGACTGACACCTGCGCTATGGTCGCTGTGTTCATGTGTCACCAGAATTGCCGAGAGCTGCGTCGGGCACAAGCCCAAAAGCGCCAAGCGCCGCCGGGTTTCACGCGCCGAGAACCCGCAATCAATCAGCACCGTCGTTGCACCACCCGACACCACCGTGGCATTGCCTTTACTGCCGCTGCCAAGCGATGCAAAACGGAGCATTTCAGCGCCTCAGTTGATATTGCCTTTAAGTACCGTCAGCAATGCTTGCTGGTCGCGCCTTTCCAACGGTGAGTCGCCGGCCACGGGGGCCACACCAACAGTGACCTCTCGGTCTCCCGCGGCTGCCACGCTTACCAGCAAATTGCGCCCTACCAGCGGATTTTCATCCTCACTGGAAAACATCCAAGAGAACCAACCGCCCTCTTCATTAGCGGCCTCACCCAGGAAGCGCACATAGTAAATACCCTCACTGCGGTCACGGTCGGTCACCTCAAAGCGCGACTCTTCAAGCGCCTTGCCGACTGAGGCCCACCCGCGGGTAAACGGCAAACCCAAACGCAGCACACTGCCCCCACCGGGAACATCCTCCATCGCAAGCTTGCCTTCGGCACTCATGGCGCGATCCGCCAGCATAGACACCGGGGCTGAATCGGCGCTGTTGGCGACGAACTGCGCCACCGCCTTCAACATTTCCTGCTCCTGCCCAACATCAGTGGACTCAGCGGGCCACGTGGACACGTCGCCCGCCTGGCGCATCTGCAGCACATGCAACTCACTGCTACCGCGTTGCACCCCCTGTTCAATGCGGAAGCGGAAGCGCGAGGACATCGTTTGACCCTCCAGATCCAGCCAGCTGGTTTCAATAATCCCGGCTTGCGCGTCCACACGGCCCACCTGAATCCCCGCCGAGGTCAAAAAGCTGCGCACCTGCGGCCACAGCTGCCCGGGAGCCATAGCCACCAGCGCCCAGCTCTCATCTCCGAGGGACTGGATACGGACAACGTCCTCACCTGCGCCCGCCACCAGGGGTGTTGGACGAGGCACTTCAAACTCACCTTCCAGCAGCAGATCATCCTGTATCGGTGGGATGGGGTAAATTTCCTGCAGATTGGTGCCAAGCGCACCCTCTGGAACACGAATAGGTTCCATTTCACGTGCCTGTTTGTAGTCCTGTGAGGTATCCGGGAACATACCCTCATCACCGAACAGGTAACTACAGCCCGCCGAGGCGGTAAGCCCAACGGCCAGTGCCGCACGCAGTGCCAGCTTTGTAAAGTTCATCATTAAATTCCTGCCGCCTCCAGAGCTGCCAGGACCTGCGCATGAAAGCGCTCGTCCAGTGGCGTCAAGGGTAACCGAATACCCGCTTCGATCAAGCCACGCTGCTGCATCGCCCACTTCACCGGAATCGGATTGGCTTCCAGAAACAAAGCCCGGTTGAGGCCAGACAAGCGGTCATTAATTAAAGCCGCCTCGGGCCGCTTACCCTCCAGAGCCAGGCGACATACATCCGCCAACGGGCGCGGGGCAATATTGGCGGTCACCGACACATTGCCATGACCGCCCGCCAGCATCAGCTCCATCGCCGTGGGATCGTCGCCGGAGTAGATCGCAAAATCTTGCGGACAGCGGGCCTTGTAATCTGGCACCCGCGACAGATCACCGGTAGCGTCTTTGATACCGACAATGTTCTCCAATTCGGATAAACGTACGACCGTGTCATTGTCCATGTCCACAGCGGTGCGCCCGGGTACGTTGTACAGGATCTGCGGTATGCTAACAGCGGCAGCAATGGCTTTAAAATGCTCATACAGGCCGCGCTGTGTGGGGCGGTTGTAGTACGGCGTTACCAGCAGGCAGGCATCGGCGCCGTTTTGCGCCGCCACACTGGTCAGCTCGATAGCCTCGCGCGTCGAGTTGGCGCCCGTGCCAGCGATGACCGGAATCCGGCCATTAACGTAACGTACACAGTGACGAATCACCTCAAGGTGCTCCGGCACGCTAAGTGTTGCGCTCTCGCCGGTGGTCCCCACAGCACCGATCGCGCTGGTGCCAGCCGTGATATGCATATCCAACAAACGCTCCAGACGGTCCCAGTCCAAGCTACCATCCGGGTGCATCGGCGTTACAAGCGCGACAATACTGCCGGTTATCATCGGAAAATCTCCAGAAATGTGCCGGGCGTTGGCCACTATCGCTGAACGCCGGAGTAAAGAAGTGCGCAATTATCCATGCCGGGGACACGATGACAACCGCGATGCGCTAAAATCGATGACACTGCACACTCGCGGCCCCGAGCCGACTTCAGCACTGGAGTATACCATGAGACCTTCCGTGACCACCCAACGCTTTCTTAGCACTGGCCTTGTGGCCGTCATCATAGCGCTGGCCTTACCCACCTTGGCGGGCGCGGCACCGCCGGCGGTGGAGATCAGCAAACTATCCCTGGTCGACCTTGCCTTTATGGCGCAACAACGCGCCAGCATCGATGAAACGGCGCGCCGTCGTCTTGGGCAGGGCATCAGCGGCAACCCCGGACGCGACATCCGCATGCTACAAAGGCTTCTGGATCAGGGCATCGTCGGCGCAGAAGACGCTAGAGCACTGCAGGCCATGGGCCTTGTACTGGGTGACCTGCTCGCCAGCGAGCTCGACCTGCATTGGGTGATTTATGAAGACAAGGCCGGGCGCAGTCGGGCATTGCGCTACCAGCAAACAGACCATTACCTCTTCCCCATGACCATGATCTCGCGGCGACAGCAGGCCGGCAACCAAAAGTCCGTTGAAAACATCTACCGGGATGCAAGCGCAGTCATTGAAAAGGTGCGGCCTGCATTACCCTTCCAATAGCCGCCCACATAGCGCTGACTGGCGATAAAGTGGCCTTTGCGTTACGCTACGTCGCGAAAGATTCAGAGTGTTCAGGCAATGGATAGGCCGGCTACCGGCTTCGAATTACAGGTCGACAACTCTCGCAACCTTGTAACGCTGTTGCTGCAAGGAGACTGGGTTAGCGCTGCGGTAGTACCTGACTTCCGCACACTGCAGGCACAACTCAACGGTGCCGGAGCTGGCACCATTTGCCTGAATTGCGATCAACTTGGCGAGTGGAACACGCTGCTGATGTCGTTCCTGTTGAAATGCGCAAGCTACTGCAGCGAACGCGAGATTGAACTCGATACCAGCGCACTGCCCGACAACGCGCGACGCCTGTTGTCAATTGCCACTTCAGTCCCTACCCACCGCCGGCAACAGGTAGCCAATAAAGCATGGTGGGAGCGACTACGCAGCCCAACACAAGCGCTGCAAGGCATCATCGACGACCTGCGTCAGTCACTGGCTTTCTTTGGCGACATTTGTATCGCCTTGGGAGCACTCATCACCGGCAAAGCCAATACGCGCTTTTCTGACTTCCGCAACTTCTGTTACCAATCAGGCCCTGACGCCTTTGCTATCATTAGCCTCACCAGCATCTTGGTGGGGATGATTCTAGGCTATCTGGGTGCGGTTCAGTTGCAGCAGTTTGGTGCTGGCATTTATGTGGCCGACCTCGTCACTATCGGCCTGCTACGCGAGATGGGGCCGCTGATGACGGCCATAGTCATGGCGGGTCGCACGGGTGCGGCCTATGCAGCCCAGCTGGGCACCATGCAGGCCAGCGAAGAAATCGACGCAGTACGCACCTTGGGCGTTTCTCCCATCGAGTTTCTCGTCATTCCACGCATGCTCGCCCTGATACTCACTATGCCGTTGCTGACGATCTACGCAAACCTGCTCGGCATTGTCGGCGGCGGGATCGTCGCTGGAGGCATGGGGATCTCACTGCTGCAGTACGCAAACCAGGCGAACGCTGCCGTAGATATCGCGCACATAGGCATTGGGCTGCTAAAAAGCGTTATCTTTGCCGTACTCATTGCAATTGCCGGCTGCCGCGCAGGCATGCAGTCCGGACGCAATTCCGCCGGCGTTGGCAAAGCCGCGACGGAGGCAGTCGTCACGGCGCTGGTGTACCTGATTGTCGCGGATGCCGCCATCAATATCCTGTTCCAACACCTGGATATCTGATGAGCACCGACAGACGAGAAGTCCATATCGAAGTGAGCGACCTGACCATGGCGTTTGGCAGCACCGTTATTCAGCGGGACCTCAACTTTTCGGTATATCGGGGTGACATCTTTGTCATCATGGGGGGTAGCGGCTGCGGCAAGAGCACCATGCTCAAGCACATGCTGGGGCTACTGGAACCCGCCAAAGGTGAAATACGCTATGCTGGCAGCAGCTTTACCAGCGCGACCGCCACCGAGCGTAATGTTATGCGGCGCGGCTGGGGCATCACCTACCAGTCAGGGGGCTTGTTCAGCGCCATGACACTGGAACAAAATGTTAGCCTCCCTTTGCAGCTCTACACCGATTTTTCTGCGGCACAGATCAAGGACGTGGTGCGCTACAAACTGTCTTTGGTAGGCTTGGGTGGCTTCGAGAGCTACTACCCCTCAGAAATCAGCGGCGGCATGAACAAACGTGCCGCACTGGCACGAGCCATTGCGCTAGACCCGCAAATTCTGTTTTTCGATGAACCTTCCGCAGGGCTGGATCCCATAAGCTCGCAACTGCTGGATGACCTGATATTACAGCTCAAGGAATCCATTGGCGCTACTGTCGTCATGGTGACCCACGAACTACCCAGCATTTTCGCCATTGCCAACAACAGCGTATATCTGGATGCCAGCACACGCACCATGATCGGCTATGGCAATCCGCAAGAATTGCGCGAACACAGCGAACAGGCCGTGGTGCGACAATTTCTGACACGCAGCGCCGCCGCAGGGGAGACACCGGGCAATGTCTGAAGAACGATCACACAGTGTCGCTATTGGCGGCTTCATTATAGGTGCCCTGCTAATTGTGGTGGCGACTCTTTTATTCGTGCTGGGTTCAGGCCTGGGCAGCGACCGCAGCAAAGTCGTGATGATCTTTGACAGCTCAGTGAAAGGCTTGAGCTTAGGCGCACCGGTGACCTTACGAGGCGTCGAAGTCGGCCAGGTTACCGGCATTAACTTGTTGCTGGATAGCGCGACGGCAAAACTCATTATGCAGGTCGAAGCTGAATTGTCGGGCGACAGCGTACAGATGACCGACCGATCCTCTGCCGCTCTCATCGACGACCTCATTGGCCGCGGCCTGCGCGCCCAACTGAACACCCAAAGCCTGCTGACAGGGTTGCTGTATGTGCAACTGGACTTTCACCCTGAGACGCCCGTCGACCTGCCTTCCATTGAGACTCAATACACGCAGATCCCCACCATACCCACAGAGCTAGAGCGCATAACCAGCCAAATCGAATCACTCGATCTCGCGCAGATGGCCGCCGACCTGCAGAGTATTGCTTCCAACGTAAACGCATTCGTCAAGCAGGAGCCTTTCCAGCAGCTGCCTGCAGATATTGGGCAAACCCTGGTCGCCGTCCAGGCTCTAACCACCCAGCTGGAAACCACCGTATCCAGCGCAGGCACTGAGATCGACCGCATGTTGAAAAGCTCCAACGCGCTGGTCGCAGAAGCTACTAATACATTACCCCAGCTTACCGCACTGCTGCGAGACAATATGACCGCCTTGCGCAATGCCACTGAGCGCTTTGAAAGCACAATGGGCGAAATCGACGGACTGGTGTCTGAAGATTCTGCCACCGCTTATCGGCTCAACGAGGCGCTGTACGAGCTGACGCTGGCGGGCCGCGCTCTTCAGATGCTGGCAAAAACCCTAGAGGAGCAGCCTGAGTCGCTGCTTCGTGGCAAGAGTGAGAACAGCCAATGAACTCCATCAAACATCTGTTGTGCGTTGCAACAACTCTGCTTTTAGTGGCATGTGGCACCTCTCCCCAGCACCAACACTATGTGCTGAGCAGCAATCAGCAGGCTGCCGCCACCGGCCATGCACCATCAGTAGGCGTGGGCCCGATCACGATTCCGGAATACTTAAACAGAAACGCCATGGTCTACAGCGAAGGTGGCAATCGCTTACATGTTGCTAGCTACGAACGCTGGGCTGAACCACTACCAGCGGGCATACAGCGCGTGCTTGGCCTCAACCTGTCTACTGGCCTGAACACTCAGGATATACGCCCTCACCCGTGGCGGCGCGATGACCTCCCCGACTTTGCCGTGCAAGTGTCCATACTTGCATTGGACGCCAGCAGCAGCAGTGCGGAACTGGTAGCCGAGTGGCGGGTGACACGCCGCGACAGCGATGTATTGCTGGCACAAAGAATCAGTCGATGGTCGACGCCGGTGCAAGGGCCCGACTGGCAAGCCAGTGCCACGGCAGCCGCCTACAGCACGCTGCTTGAAAAGCTGAGTGAGGAGATTGCCAACGTCATCCGCAGTGCGGCAGACGCCGGCGACGCGGCTCAGAACTGATCCGAGCGCAACATCGCGTCTGAGCCACCATCAACGAAGAATACCGAACCACAGACGAAGTCGGCCTCGTCGCTCAGCATGAAGCGCATGACATTGGCGATCTGCTCTGGCTGAGCGGTTTTGCCCCAAGGCACGCTGGCACTGAAATCACGCATTACATCGCCCAGATCCTCGTCGGCAAATACCTGCTGAGTGAGCGGTGTGTCGGTAATGCCCGGGGCAATGGCATTGAGCCGAACGCCTTCTTTGGCCCAGCTCACCACGTTGCGACGCATCCACACGGTCAACGCGTGTTTGGACCCTGCATACACGGTTTGACCTGCTTCGCCCTCGGCAATTTCCAGGGCCGGGGCCTCATCGTCGGCCAAAAAAGCCTGTACCAAGGGGTGCGCTGTGGGCATCATTGGCGCTGAGTTTGAGCTCACCAGCAGTACCGTGCCACGCCGCTTTCCGACCAAATCGCGCAACCCGGCCGCCATCACCACGGCCGCGAAGTAGTTTACCGCGGCAATAATGCGCGGCGGCGCGACGGGAGGTAACCCGGCGCAGGCAATAAAGCCGTCGAGGCCGTCTGCCGCACGCGCGTGCACTTCCGCCAGCGCACGATCACGCCCCTCTTGCGTCGAGAGATCCGCAATAATATCGCCTTCCTTAATGTCGATTGAAATCACTTCGTGGCCCGCTGCACTGAGCTGCTTGCGCAGCGCGGCGCCAATCCCCGTAGCGCCGCCGGTCATCGCATAACGTTTCATGTTGATACTCCCTGATTGCACAGTTAAAGCCGTATTGTGGCCCCTCGTGCCTCCCAAGTGTTAACCGCCGAGCAACGCACTAGAGCAAAGCTCAACTTACTGAACCGGGGGACGGCGCATGAATACCAAGCCCATCTCTCATAGGTCTGCATTGGTATACCCCACCTTAGAGAAGCGCACCGACCTGCCTGCCCGGTTGCCTGCAGCGGGTGACGGGTAGTACCCTGAACATCGAACATTGGCGGAGTATCCCATGAGTCAAAAACCCCTTGCGCCAGCTATTGAAGGCTGGTTCACAATGGACGATCAGCCTCGACTGATCGGTACCCAGTGCTGCGCCTGTAGCACCTACTTTTTTCCCAAACAAACCCGCTATTGCAGAAACCCTGACTGCGACAGTACTGAGTTTAAAGAGGTCGAACTCAGCAGAACAGGCCACGTGTGGAGTTACACCAATGCCTGCTACAAGCCGCCAGCTCCCTTTGTGGCCGCAGAGCCGTTCGAGCCTTATACCTTGGCTGCAGTGACCCTCGAGCACGAGAAAATGACGGTATTGGGGCAGGTGGTCACGGGCGTCAATGTTGCTGACCTAAAAGTGGGAATGGCCATGGAATTGGTACTGGAACCGCTGCACGAAACCGAAGACGATATCAAAATGACCTGGAAATGGCGGCCCATGGCCGACCAAGGGGAGCAGCGCTAATGAGTAATGAAGTCGCGATCATTGGCGCCGGCATGCACCCCTGGGGGAAATGGGGACACAATTTTGTTGAGTACGGCGTCGCCGCCGCCCGCGAGGCGCTGGCTGATGCAGGCATTCCCTGGCGTGATGTTGGCTTCGTGTCCGGCGGAGCCACTGTACGCTGTGGTTACCCTGGTTACGTAGCGGGTGCGACTTTCGCCCAAGCGCTGGGTTGGCAGGGCTGTGAGGTCAACACCTCTTACGCCGCTTGCGCTTCCGGGTCTCAGGCTCTGGCCGCCGCGCGCAACAAGATCCTCGCCGGGGCCTGTGATGTTGCGGTGGTGATCGGTGCAGACACGACACCAAAAGGATTCCTGGCGCCGGCCGGCGGCTACCGCCCCGAAGATCCCGACTGGGTGCGTTTTTACCTTGGCATCACCAACCCCACCTACTTTGCCTTGTATGCCCGGCGCCGCATGGACGTGTACGGTGATACGCTGGAAGACTTCGCTGCGGTCAAAGTGAAGAACTCGCTGATTGGCAGCAAGAATCCCCGCGCACGCTATCGCAAGTGCTTTACCGCGGAGGACGTTGCTGCATCAGCGATGGTCGCAGACCCTCTGCGGTTGATGGACATCTGTGCCACCAGTGATGGCGGTGCTGCACTCATCTTGTGCAGCGCGGAGTACGCACGGCGCATTGGCAAGGCTGATGCCCCGCGCATCGCGGCTATTTCTACCGTGACGCCAAGCTTTGCCAGCGCCGTCGTGGAGATGCCTGATATCGCCACCGACTCGGCAGCCGCAGCCGGCATTGAAGCACACAGCTTCCGCGCCGCACTTCCGGTAAAGGCCTATGAAGAGGCTGGAATTGGGCCTGAAGATGTGGACCTCGCGGAAGTGTATGACCTGTCTACCGCTCTCGAGCTCGACTGGATTGAGGACCTTCAACTCACGCCACGCGGCGAAGCGGCACACTATCTGCGCCGCGGCGACACAGCGGTAGGTGGCAAGATTCCTGTCAACCCCTCCGGTGGCCTGGCCTGCTTCGGTGAAGCCGTGCCTGCACAGGCACTCGCTCAGGTCTGCGAACTCGTTTGGCAGTTACGCGGCGAGTGCGGTGATCGGCAGGTGCAGGGCGCGCGCGTCGGCATCACGGCCAATCAGGGGCTGTTCGGCCACGGTAGCTCGGTGATCATTAAACGCTAAAAGCCTACTAGCGCAGACTATTCTTGCTGCAGCCGGGCGATATGTTCGGCTGTAGCGAGAACGCGCAACGCCTCGTCAACATGCATCGACTCAATCAACTTACCGTCCAATACGGCAACTGCTTTGCCCGCCGACGCGGTTTCCTCCCATAAGGCCAGCAAACGCTGTGCGTGTTCCACCGCACCGGGAGCAGGGCCGAAAACGAGATTGGTAGCCTCAATCTGCCCCGGGTGAATCAGCGTCTTGCCGTCGAATCCAAGGGCGCGCCCCTGTTCGCACACCGCCTGCAACCCAGGCTTATCACCAATATCCAGATACACACCATCCAGCACCATGATGCCGGCTAACCGCGCTGCAAGCACACAGCGTTGCAGTGCATAGAGCAAACCCTGCCGCAATGGATCTGGCGGCAAGCGCAGCTCCGCACACAAGTCTGTGGTGCCCATGAGCAACGCACTCACACGCGTGAAACCTGCGATCTGCTCGACATTGGCGACGCCCATTGGCGTCTCGATCATGGCCCAGATCACGATATCTTCGCGGCCCAGATCGTCCAAAAGGGCCACCACAGCCTGTAATTGCTCGACGGACTCCACCTTCGGCAGGCAGATAACTCCAAGCGACGACCTGGCCATGGCCTGCAGATCTTCATGCCCCCAAGGTGAGGTCAGTGCGTTGCAGCGCACCACCAGCTGGCGTGCTCCGTAACCCCCTGCGGCGAGTTGCTCCAATACTTGAGCGCGTGCAGCAGGCTTTGCATCTGGTGCCACAGCGTCCTCAAGGTCAAAAATAATGGCATCCGCCGGCAGGCGGCGCGCCTTATCCATCGCGCGCAAATTAGATCCCGGCATATACAGCGCCGTACGTGGTCTGACTGTCATTGTTACTCCTCTTCTACACTGCGCACAGAAGCGCGCTTCAGATAAGCGACCAGATCGGATCGTTGCTGCGGGTCGGGGATACCGCGCGCCATCATCATGGTGCCAGGGAACATGGCAAAAGGATCTTCCAGCCACAGGAACAATAACTGCGGGCTCCAGACAATATGAATCATGAGGGTATCTCACTGGCCGCCGCGATACCGGCGCGGCGGCCAAAGAAGGTGCAATCACCCACCGAGAACCCGCTGGCTATATAAGGCGCAACCGGCAAGCCCGCCACCGTGCGGCCTGCCGCAAACAGCCCGTGAATGGCTTCACCAATAGTAGAGCCTTCGGCTACCGGCAAAAAATTGTCTTGAGGAAAATTAAAGCTGCTGCTCGCATCAGTAATTAGCCAGGCCTGCCCCTGTTGCTGGTAAGCGATAGCATCGCCCAGTACGCCGTAGTAACTGTCTTCAGCCAAAAAGCGCTGAGCAGTGGCGTTCACCACAATGCCCGCCAGCGCGGATTCGGGTGGGTAAATGGGAGTGATGGCAAGCCCCTCATGCATCTGCAAGGTTTCGCCACCGACGGCTGAACCCATCGCAATACCTTCGCCAAGTTCACCGGCGCTACCCCAGGGCGCTGAGCCGTCAAACAGCGCCGGAGCATGGCGTTGTACCATCTGGCGGTTGTGTATGAAGCCACCACAGGCAAGCACCACGCCTCGCAGCGCTCGAATATTGCGAGTAACGCCCTCTGCCAGCACCTGCATGCCGACCACCCGGCCATCGCGCTCTACAATTAAACGCCGCCCTGTAACACCAGAACGCAGCACGGCTCCTGCAGCCGCTGTCTGCGCCAACAGCACTTCCATCAAAGCGCGCCCACCCGTCGGCCGGGCACATGGCCACGCGGCACCGGACGCGCATTGTCGCAAGCCGGCCACGCCAGTTCATTGCCCGAGTAATACAGAGATTCGTCGCCAAGGCTCAGCTCTTTTGCGGATGTGAAGCGCTCGTTGTAGGGCACACCCAAAGCGACCATCCAATCGAAGTGCGCCGCACTCTCCTCACAATAACGTTGTATTTTTCTCAGTTGCGGGTGGGAACCACTATTGCCGGCTATGAAGCGATACATATCCTCAACGCCATCTTCAAACCCCCCCGCACGCTGCAGGGCAGTACCGCCACCCGCATACACAACGCCGCCAGACATTGCCGAGGAGCCGCCAAATTGGGGTAACGACTCAATCAGCAATACGGGTACACCTTTGCGCCGAGCCTCAATGGCCGCACTGCAGGCCGCAGAACCCGACCCCGCAACCAGTACATCGGTCGTATCATCCCAAGAACGAATATCCTGCCGCGACACGGCCGCTGCCTGGCCGGGTAGCAACAGGCCTGCGGATCCCGCACCCAGCCCGGCCAATAACTCCCGTCGGCGCAACAGGGGCTCACTCACCCCGGCACGTCTCGAATATACTCAAGCTGATTATTAACCATATAGGTGCGATGCCGGGGCCCGGAAGCATCCTCCAACAGGCTCTGGTAACCCGCATCATCCTCGTACAAAAAGCATACGCCTCCCTCGAGCATCACCATGCGCGGCGCAAAGCGCAGCGGCGCTCGCGCACGCAAGGCACACTGTGCCGCGGCCGTGTCAGCATAGGCGGCTAGCTCGACCAAACTGACATAGGTCGGCGGCATCAAACGGAACGGGCTCTCTGTATTGCGAATGTCGGCAAAAGCATCGGCAGGACGCACCCAGCGATAGGCAGAAATTTCACCACCATCCACACGCACCTCCTGGTCAGCTGCCAACACAGCGAGGAAAAACCAGGTGCTGTAGCGCCGCTTGGCGCCCTCCGGTGTGGTCCAATGCGACAAAGAACATAACTGCTTAGCGGCAATCTGTACGCCCGCTTCCTCCTGTGTTTCGCGGATTGCCGCCTGTAGCGCAGCCAGATCATGATCGCCCGGCACCGTATAATCCGCAGGATCTACGCGGCCGCCTGGAAATACCCATTCGCCCCCCATATGCTTCAGCGCGGCGTTACGCTGCAAAAGCAGCACCTCCAGGCCCTTTGGACCGTCGCGCACTGGCACCACCGTGGCAGAGGGATAAATTGGAACCTCGCCTACACCCATTTCCAACATACACGCAACCTCGACGGAGCTTTAGGGGAAAAAACGGCTGATGGTGTCAATCACACAAGCCGGGCGGTCGCTGCCTTCCACTTCAATCGTCACTCTCACTACCACTTGTACGCCGCCTTTCACGGATTCAGCCGTAACAATTTCGCCGCAACCGCGAACTCGACTGCCGACCGGTACAGGCGCTGGGAAGCGAACCTTGTCACAGCCGTAATTAACGCCCATTGACACATTACTCACCTGCAATAACTGCGGCAAAAACAAATTGGCAAGGGACAGCGTTAGGTAGCCGTGGGCAATCGTCTTACCGAAAGGCCCTTTAGCTGCACGTTCAGGATCGACGTGAATCCACTGATGATCACCGGTCGCTTCTGCAAACAAATCGATGCGGCGTTGTTCGATCTCAAGCCAATCAGTGCAGCCCAGTGAAGTGCCATCGCTGCCCAATAAAGCAGCGGGAGTTTCAAATATCATCGTCATGTTACTGCGTCCTCTAGCTTTACGTTGGATCAAGAACTATACCACCCCTCCAATACCTGAGCAGCGGCACTGGTTCAATGTTTCTCACCAGAACCAAGGCAGCGCACATGACGGAGCAGAGCCTGCACGAGGCGAGGAGGTACGGTATATTGGCAAGGTAACAAAACAGGAGACCGAACATGTTCGAAAATCTTGACTTAAACGAACTGCTGCAAGGCTACGTGATACCTTGGGGCACACGCATCATTTTTGCATTGGCTATTTTTTATATCGGCCGCACAGTGGTGAAGGTCGTCGCCGGATGGGTTGATAAATTCATGCGAGCGCGTCAAATGGACGAGGTGCTGGTGAAGTTCCTCACGTCCATTCTACATTGGATATTGCTGCTGTTTGTGATCATCGCGGCACTCAGCCAACTCGGCATTGACACAACGTCAATGGTGGCGCTACTCGGTGCCGCGGGCCTGGCCATCGGGCTGTCTTTGCAAAGCTCCCTGTCAAACCTCGCCGCAGGCGTATTGCTGATCATCTTTCGCCCTTTCACGAAGGGTAACTTCGTTGAAGCCGGTGGCGCCATGGGCGTTGTTCAGAGCATCAGTATTTTCACCACCATACTGACCACTCCCGACAACAAAGAAGTGACCGTGCCCAACAGTGCCGTAATCGGCAACAACATCACCAACTACTCAGCTCGCCCGACACGCCGTGTCGACCTCGTCTTTGGCGTCTCCTACGGGGATGACCTACGCAAGGCGAAGAAACTGCTGGAGGACATTATTGCTGCCGACGAGCGGATACTGTTGGATCCGGCACCCACCATAGCCGTTGGCGAACTCGCGGACTCAAGCGTTAAGTTTCTGGTTCGGCCCTGGGTGAAATCAGAAGACTATTGGGCCGTCTCCTGGGACACCATTGAGGCCGTAAAGCTGAGGTTTGACGAAGCCGGAATCACTATTCCCTTCCCGCAAATGGACGTACACAGCCCCACAAAAGCCTGATTCTGGTAGCGTATTACCAGTATTTCACAGAGCGCAAATCTGCCTATGTGATATAAAGATAACTTTCCGTTTGCACGGGCTCGCACACTGGGTGTTGCGGGCCAGTGCACCGAACTGGTATTCAATGTGTCCACGGTAAAAAGCCAATCTATCATCGCTATCGCACTCTTGCTGGTAGCAGCCCTCATCACAGCACTGCTCTATTCACTGCGGCCTGACACAGATATTACCGAGCCAATCTACGCGCCCGTTACTGTGGATGTGGTGGTCGCTGAAAAGGAAACCATTCGTATCCCAATGCAAGCACAGGGTACGGTCTCACCGCTGCAACAAACGACCTTGCTGGCAGAAGTTCAGGGCCGCATCGTCGAGGTCTCACCGACTTTTAACGTGGGCGGTTTTTTACAGAAAGACGAAGTGCTGCTGCGCATTGACCCGCGAGACTATCAAGCCCGGCAGGCGCGCGCTGAGGCCGCAATCCGTGCAGCAGAAAGTGAATTGCTGCAGGAGCAAGGGCGAGCCGATGTTGCACGGCGAGAATGGGAAAAGCTTCCCGCCGGCAGCCAGAGATCACCAGAGGCCCGCGACCTGTACCTGCGCAAGCCACAGCTGGCGCAAGCTGAAGGACAACTCCTCGCCGCGCGCGCTGACCTGCAAACAGCGCAGAATGACCTCGACAGAACCAGTGTGCGCGCACCGTATTCGGCGTTGATTAGCGCCAAACACAGTGAACTGGGGCAATTCGTCACACCCGGCGCGCAACTCGCCGAGATCTTCTCAGTCGATATCGCCGAGGTGCGCTTGCCTATCCCGCAGACCCGACTGGCTTATCTCGACTTACCCGGAGTACGCAGCGACGACGCTGGTGCGACCATTGACCTCTATACGGACGTGAACGGCGACGTCAGTCATTGGCCTGCCCGGCTGCATCGCAGTGAGGGTGTCTTCGACGAACGCTCGCGGTCGCTGTTTGCTGTTGCGCGTATTGACGACCCCTATGGCCTCAACCAGCCGGAGCGCGCAGCCTTGCGCGTGGGGACCTTTGTCACCGCCAACATCGAGGGGCGGCCAATGCCAGGATTGGTGGCTCTGCCACGCTACGTCATGCGCGCGGGCGACAATGTTGCAGTGGTCGATGACAACAATCTGGTGCGCAATCGCGCGGTTATCACGCTGCGCACCGGGGGTGATTTTGTCTACGTTTCTTCAGGGTTGGAAGACGGCGACGAGGTCATTCTCACCACTTTGGACAACGCACTGACCGGTGCTGAAGTGAGTGTGGTATCGCGGGTTAGCAGTCGCGAGCTCCGCGAGCAGGAGCATATCAAAAACTCACCGCTCCCCCTCAACAGCGACCTTGCCGAGGATAAAGCGCAATCGATAACCGGTGAGGCGCCTTCACCATGAGCACGCACCATCAGGGCGGAGTTATCGCCTGGTTTGCACACAACCCGGTAGCGGCCAACCTGCTCATGGCCATCATTCTGGTGGTCGGCCTCGGGTCCGCATTTAATATCCAGCGGTCCATGTTCCCCAGCTTCGATATCGAACTGATTTTTATCAATATGTCCTATCCCGGCGCCTCTCCGGAAGAGGTTGAACAAGGCATCGTGTTAAAAATCGAGGAGGCGATCAACGACCTCGATGGCATCAAACGCGTGGAGTCCGATGCCCTGGACTCTCATGCCAGGGTAATGGTGGAACCCCAGGAAGGCACCGACCTCAACGCCCTGCTCAGTGAAATCAAAAACCGCATCGATTCCATCCAACACTTTCCGGCCAACGCCGAGAGCGCGATCATCAGCCAGCCGGAACTGCAATTTCCTGCGCTTCAGCTGCAGCTTTCCGGGGAGTTGGACGAGCGCAGCATGAAAATACTGGCAGAAGATATCCGGCGCGATTTACTGACCCTGCCCGAAGTGTCTGCGGCTGAGGTCGTGGGCGCGCGCGACTACGAGGTCTCCATCGAAATTTCCGAGCCGTTGCTGCGTGAGTATCACCTCACACTGCACGAGGTTGCCGATGTTATAGCGCGCTCATCTCTGGACCTGCCTGCCGGTTCACTGCGCACCCGTCAGGGCGATATTTTGTTGCGCACGCAAGGCCAGGCCTACGTGCAGCAGGACTTTGAGTCCATCGTTTTACGCAGTTTCCCTGATGGCACGAGGCTGCTGCTGGGGGATATCGCGACGGTAAACGATGGCTTTGTAGAGGACAGCGGTTTCGCCCGCTTCAACGGCAGCTACTCGCTGGGCATTCAAGTGTTCGCCATGGGTGAGCAGGATATTATGGATACAGCCGAGGCCACTCGCGCCTGGGTTGAACAAAAGCAGCTTCAATTGCCGTCTGCAGTCACGCTGGACATCTGGTCAGATATCACCTTCTATCTGGAAGGGCGCTTGGGCATGATGCTGAAAAACCTTGCGATGGGTGCTTTGCTGGTTTTCATCGTGCTGGCGCTGTTTTTGGAGATCAAGCTGGCCTTCTGGGTCATGCTGGGTATTCCCGTGTGCTTCTTGGGCGCCATGGCACTCATTAACACTCCCTATATTCACGCTAGCCTGAACATGATCAGCTTGTTCGGTTTTATCTTGGTGCTGGGCATCGTGGTTGACGATGCCATTATTATGGGAGAAAGCGCCTACACCGAACAGGAACGTTTTGGGCACAGCATTCAAAGTGTGGTCGATGGTGTCAATAAAGTGGCAGTGCCTGCCACCTTTGGCGTGCTTACCACCATTGTCGCTTTTGCGCCCACCTTGTTTATGGAGGGGGTTTTCGCTGCTTTTCCAGAAGCCTGTGGTTGGGTTGTCATATTGTGTTTGGTGTTTTCGCTGATCGAATCCAAATGGATTCTGCCCGCACACTTGGCCCACAGCAAACCCACACGTAATCGGCTATTGCTCGCTGTTGACCGGCAACAACAGCGCGTCAACCACACCCTCAAACGGTTTATCCATGAGCGCTACAGCCCATTAATGCAGCGCTGCATTCGCAATCGCTACGCGACCCTGGCCTCCTTTGTTGCACTGTTGATCCTGTGCAGCGGGCTAGTGGCCGGCGGCATTGTGCGCACGGTTATTGCACCCGATGTGCCCGGTGAATTTATTTCGATGCAACTAGAAATGACCGAAGGCACCCCCGAGGAACGCACCCTAGCGGTTATCGAACATATCGTGACTGCACTTGAGCATGTCGATAAGTCGCACAGCGATGCTACGGGAGGCGAGGAACACCTCGTCAATCATGTCTTCGCCTATGGCAGTGGCCGGACTACAGGCGGAGTTGAAATCGAACTCACCAAGGAGGATCAGCGCAGCGTTTCCACGCGAGAAGTCGAGCGGCGCTGGCGCGAAGCTGTGGGTAACCTGCACGGCACCAAAGTGCTGTCTATTAGTAGCGCTGACGGGCCCTCATTTGGACCGGCGATTGCTTTCGACCTGATGCACCGCGACTTCACCCTGTTGCGAGCAGCGGCCGCCGAGCTGGAAACTGCCATTCACCGCTACGACGGTATCTATGACGTGCGTAATGGCGCCAGCGATACGGCGGACGAGTTCAATATTGAGCTGCTGCCGGAGGGGGAGGCACTCGGGCTGACCCGCTACGAGGTTGCCACTCAGGTGCGTCACGCCTTCTACGGTGCCGAGGCCCAGCGCATGCAGCGCGGGCTCGATGAAGTTAAAGTCATGGTGCGCTACCCTCGTGCCGACCGCGAAACGATCAATACACTACAAGATATGTACATACGCACACCGGATGGACGAGAGCTGCCCTTCGAGACGGTGGCAAGCCTGGAAGTTCGGCAGGGGCTGCGTAAAGTGACCCATATCAACTACCAGCGCGCAGCAGAAGTCACTGCGGAAGCCAATAAGGACGTGGTAGAGCCTTCGCGTATCGTTGCCGATCTGGAGGCCGAAGTCCTCCCGGGGCTATTGCAAAGCTACCCTGGGCTCAGCTACGCCGTTGCCGGTATGGCCGACGAGGAGAGCAAGATAGTGAAAAGCATGATGATCGGGTTCGGTCTCGCCCTGTTCGGTATTTATGCTCTATTGGCGATCCCCACGCGCTCCTATCTACAGCCGTTGATTATTATGGGCGTGATTCCGTTTGGCGTCATCGGCGCGGTGGTCGGCCACTGGCTCACCGGATACCCTTTAAGCATGATGTCCATGATGGGCGTTATTGCATTGAGTGGTGTTGTGGTGAACGACAGTCTGATCCTCGTTGATCATATTAACAATGCGGTCAAGAGCGGCGTAGAGCCCCTGCGGGCCGTGGTGGAGTCATGCACACAGCGCTTCCGCGCCATTCTGCTAACCTCGCTGACCACCTTCTTTGGCCTGGCACCCATGTTGCTGGAGCGCAGTGCTCAGGCACAAGAAATCGTGCCGATGGCCGTGTCGCTGGCCTTCGGCATCGTGTTTGCGACGGTGATTACGCTGTTGCTCGTGCCTGCACTATATATGATTCTGCTGGATGCCAAGCGCTGG
>JANQUV010000039.1:0-28288 GCA_030730585.1 Haliea sp. | reverse complement strand
AGTCGCAGTCGCAGTCGCAGTCGCTGAAATATCAGGGCGGTGTGCAGCCAAAGCAACGCATGTACAGGTAAGCCGGGTCGTTAAGCTCAGTGAGTGTGCGAGCTGCCGTAGCTACCGGCCGCAGCAACTGCATGCCCACATCCAACCCCGGCCACCAACCCACCATGCCCACGCGCGACGCCAACTGTTGCAACAATAGCTCACGGGGCGAAAGCGCCTGATGTACATACTCCACCGTATGACTGGCGCTATCCAGACCAGCCAACTCCGCCGCCGCTGCAACGGCTTGCGCTAGCGACCCAAGCTCATCAATCAAACCCACTTCCAGAGCGTCGGCTGCACTCCAGACGCGCCCTCCTGCCACTGCGGCGACCGCCTCTGGTGAAAGCCCGCGCCCGGCGGAGACCAGCTCGAGGAATCCCTCATAGGTAAAATTTACGCTGCTGGCAAGCGTTTGCGCCACTTGCGGATTCAGCGGCCGATCGAAGCGCAGAGAGCCCGCCAGAGGGGTGGTACCCACGCCATCGGTGTAGACGCCCACACGCTCAAGCAAACGCTCAAACGTTGGAAATGCAGCAAAGACACCGATACTGCCGGTTAATGTCGTAGGTGTCGCCCAAATCTCGTCGGCCTCTGCTGCAATGTAGTAGCCTCCTGACGCGGCAATCGATCCCATCGATACCACTATCGGCATGCCCTGTTCACGAATTCGCGCGATGGTCTGTCGGATACGTTCCGCCGCCAGTACACTGCCGCCGCCGGTATTCACCCGCAGCACAATCGCCTTCACGCCAGGCTGTTCAGCGGTCTGGCGCAGCAGGCGTGACAGCGAGTCACCCCCTATGGTGCCTGGGGCTTGCTCGCCGGTCAGCATATTGCCTTCGGCGGTTACTACCGCTACGCGGTCTTCGGTCATTGGCGTGAACACCATCGGACGCTTGTTACCAATATACGATTCAAAGAACACTGCTTCATAGAAGCCCTCAGCATCGGCAGCGCCTACTTGTTCAACCAGATAGTCGTTGGCATCGCTACGCGACAGCAAGGTATCCACCAACCCCTGTTCCTGCGCCATTAGCGCAGCGTTGCCACCGGCGGCAGTCAAATACTCAGAGTAACCGTCGATATAGCGATTAATCGCTCCCGGTGGGAGGCTGCGGCGCGCCTCGACAGTACTGGCGTACTCCTGCCAAAGATCTTCAAGCCAGCGTGCGGTGATGGCCTTTTCTTCTGCTGACATGTCGTCACGCAAGAAAGGTTCGGCCATGGATTTGTGCTCACCGGCACGAAACACATGCATGGAAATAGAAGCCTTTTCCAGTGCTTCGCGGAAGTGGTTGCGATAGCTGGCAAACCCCTCAAGCGGCACCGCGCCCATGGGATGCAAGATCACCTCATCCGCCTGGCTGGCAAGCAAGTATTGGTCTTGGCTGAAATAATCACCTAGTGCCAGCACGGGTTTACCGCTCGCCTTGAATTCATCAATGGCCGAGGCGATCTCCAGGCTTTTACTGATTCCCGCCGACACCAGAAAATCAAGTTCCATCACTAATGCGGTAATCGCGGGGTCCTTAGCGGCCTCGTGCACCGCATCGAGGACATCACGCAGCAATATTTCACGATCGGCAGGTGAAGCCTCACCCGCCAGCGCCTGCAGCGGGTTCACCTGCGATTTCTCATCGACGATAATGCCGCTGAGATTCAACAAGAGAGCCGCTTTCTCAGGCTGGGGCGGTGGGCCGCCGCTGAAGTACAGCACATAAATCAGGCCTAAAAATGCCAAAAACAACAGGTTAGAGAGAGCCAAACGAAACCAGGTAAGGCCGCGCCAAAAGCCAGAGAAGATGCGGCGAATTAAAGAAGGGCGACTCATGACAAAGACTCCGAAACGGCTACGGGGGCAGCGGCGCGCAGCTCAGGGCCACGCCAGCGAACGTACAACATGGCACTGCAGTACAGAGCCACAACGGCAACCATACCCACCCAGGGCAACAACGCCTGCGGCGTCGCAAACAAACGCTCCACCATCACCACAAAATAAGGCAGCGACACGAGGCACAGCCAGATAAAGCTGCGCATGCGATCATGCAACATTCCGTGCACAAATAACGCTAAGGGTAACAAAATTCCCAGCCAGATAATCAAGGGCGGCTGCGTAAGCGCCAGCGACACCGTCGTCTGCCCCAACAACATGGCCCAGCTAAACCACGTCAGGCGCCAACACCACAGGCTTCGGCGACTGCGCTCAACCGCAGGCGTTACAGGTAACATCATACGTCGCCCAAAGCGGTGGCTAAACGGCCGACACGAGCTCCCAAGGCCCGGCACAGGGCGGCTTCCTGCGTGTCGAGGCGCTTGTCGTTATCCGAGCCACCCCAGTGGGACGCGCCGTAGGGTGTGCCGCCACTGGTCGATGTCATCAGGCCGGGCTCGCTGTAAGGCAGCCCGACCGCCAACATCCCGTGATGCAGCAAGGGCAGCAACATACTCAGCAATGTCGACTCTTGCCCACCGTGGAGGCTGGAGGTTGACGTAAACACCGCAGCCGGCTTGTTGATCAGCGCGCCACTAAGCCAGAGCCCGGACGTCTGATCAATGAAGTATTTTAGCGGAGCCGCCATGTTGCCAAACCGGGTCGGGGTACCCAACACCAGGCCGGCACAGTCCGCCAGCTCGTCCAGCTCACAGTAAAGTGGCCCGTCTGCAGGAATGCCGTCTTCTACTGCCTCACAGCGGGCTGAGACCGCAGGCACGGTACGGATTCTTGCCGTCATACCCGGCACCGACTCAACGCCCCGCGCTATCTGTGAAGCCATTGCGGCAGTTGCACCGTGCCGGCTGTAATAAAGCACTAAAACGTACGGTTCCAGCATCAGTCAAACAGCCCCAATACGTTTTCCGGAGGCCTGCCCAGCACGGCGCGCTCACCGCGCACAACAACCGGTCGCTCTATCAACTTGGGGTGCGCCGCCATGGCGTTGAGAATCTGCACCGCACTGCTGCCCGCCTGCAAGCCTGCCGCCTTGAACTCGGGTTCGCCGTGACGCACCCACTCGGCAGCGGTGATACCCAGTTTACCCAGCAGGCGTTTGAGTGCCGCCACTGACAAAGGCTGCTGCAAATACAACACGATCTCGGGTTCCACGCCATGCTCGCGCAACAGGGCGAGGGTAGCGCGTGACTTGGAGCAGCGTGGATTGTGGTATATCAGATACTGGCTCACAGGAAACTCCAGAGGGGCCGAGGCCGTATATTATAGCAAAACGAGTTCCCGCGGCGCTGCACAGCAAACATGGCATACTACGCGCCCCGGGGCACTGGACCCGTTCATCAAGCGCGAGAAAGGAGCGTACACCCGTGAGAATTGCCTGTTTTAGCCTGTTATTCATTACGCTGGCTGCTTGCCAGCCCCCTGCCCCCGAAAGCAATGCAGCAATACTGGAGGGCCTGCGAGGCCAGTGGGTCGTTATCAATTATTGGGCCGAATGGTGCAAGCCCTGCATCAAGGAGATTCCGGAATTGAATGCGCTGGACCGCGAGCACGGCACGGTCACCGTGCTTGGCGTGAACTATGACGGCGCAACAGGCGAAGCATTGCAGGCACAGCTGGACACACTGGATGTGCAATTCCGCACGCTGCGGGAAGATCCCGCAGCGCTGCTGGGAATTAATAGACCGAATGTTTTGCCCACCACGATCATTATCAATCCTGCCGGTGAGCTTTTGGCCACGCTCATTGGGCCGCAAACATTGGAGTCGTTGCTCGCCGTCACCGCAAACTCGGATAACGGCGTAACCCACTGAGGTAAACCTGCAAGGCGCAACGGGAAATTGGCTCGTAATGGCGAGCAAATCCCCGTGCAGACAACACTCTATCGACTAAAGGCTTTGATAGTAATCCATCAAGATCTTGGCCACTTCCGGGCGCGAAAATTCAGGCGGCGGCGCAATGCCGTTGCCCAACATTTCGCGGACTCGAGTACCTGACAACAACACGAAATCTTCCGGGCTGTGGTCAGGCGCATCACGCATCATTACCACGCGGTCTAGCTTCTTGCTGTAAGCCGTGTGATCTGCCCGGTAAATTTCCAGCTGCAGAGCGCCAGCCGGCACTTCTTCATCGAAGATGGTCTGCGCATCGAAGCCGCCGTAATAGTCGCCCACACCCGCGTGGTCACGCCCCACAATCAGATGCGTACAACCACAGTTTTGCCGGAACACAGCGTGCAGCACAGCTTCCCTCGGGCCTGCGTAGAGCATATCGAAGCCGTAACCCGTAACCATCACCGAGTTTGGCGGGAAGTAGACATCAACCATTTTACGGATAGAGGCATCACGCACGTCCGCGGGAATATCACCTGGCTTGAGCTGGCCCAGAAGCATGTGAATCAGAATGCCATCGGCATGCAGGTCTTCCATGGCCATTCGGCAAAGTTCTTCATGGGCGCGGTGCATGGGGTTGCGAGTCTGGAAGGCAACCACAGTGTTCCAGCCGCGAGAGGCAATTTCGTCGCGAATTTCAACCGCGGTGCGAAACGTATCGGGAAACTCAGCAGGGAAATAGGAAAAGCTCAACACTTCAATCGGGCCCGACAACAGTGTGCGGCCGAGGGATTTAAAAGTAGCTACGCCCGGGTGTGACGGATCCAGGGTGCGGAAAACTTTCTCGGCGATGAAATCGATCTGTTCATCAGCAACCGTTTCTGCCGCCTCGACCTGCATGATCGCAAGCACCGGGTGGCCTTCGGCATTGGGGTCGCGCAGCGCAATCCGGCTGCCCGGCGCAATATCAGTCGCTTCTGTCAGGTTGACGATGGGCACAGGCCAAAAGAGCCCGTCCACAGTTTGCAATTTATCCGCCACGCTCAGACAGTCGGACAAGTTCATATAGCCGGTGAGCGGGTTGAAGTAACCCGCACCCAACATCACCGCATTCGCAGCAGCTGCTGAGTTCAGTAACAACGAGGGCATTTGTTCCGCTTCTTTCAATAACGCTGCGCGACGCAGCGCATCAGCAACGTACAAGGGGCGCAGCTCATCAGAGCCGTGTGGCTTGATCATCGTAGTCTCCAGTTGGTAAGTAGGTTCGACAGTTGATTATGATTCAACGCTGGATAATGCCGCGCTCGCACAGCAGGTCGATAATGGTGTCTACCTCTTCCGTCAGGGTCTGCTGATCTGAATGCAGATGCACCTCGGGTTTAAACGGCGCCTCATAAGGGTCATCAATACCCGTAAAATTCTTGATTTCTCCTGCGCGAGCTTTCTTATACAGGCCTTTCGGGTCACGCGCTTCGGCTGCCGCCAGTGAACAGTCAACAAAGACTTCGATAAAGTCCATGCCGGCTGCTTCGTGCAATTCACGCACTTGATTGCGGTCACTCGCATAAGGGCTGATGAAGCTGCTTAAGGTGACAATACCGCTATCCACGAATAACTTGGCAATTTCACCGATGCGACGGATGTTCTCGGTGCGGTCATCCGCGCTGAAGCCCAGATTGCGGTTGATACCCAGGCGTACGTTGTCGCCATCCAGCCGGTAGGCGAGAACGCCCATCTCGTTGAGGCGCCCTTCCAGCTCAACGGCTACCGTACTTTTACCGCTGCCGGATAAGCCGGTGAACCACAGGGTTGCGCCTTTATGCCCTAACAGTTTCTCCCGGTGCTCGCGGGTAATGTCGCCCTCGTGCCAGTGGACGTTGGTCGCTTTCTGCTCTGCCATGTGTGCTCTCTCGTGCTAGTCGCCAGGTTGCTCGCCGTTATGTACAGCAAGAATGTTAGTGTCCGAGGATAAAGGCCTCCCGGTAGCCCTTGAACTGTTCCTTCAAGCCCTCTTCGGTCAAGCCAAACTGCTCGAGGGTATAGGCGTGGGCAGGGCGTAGCTCGCGGCGGTTGGAATCCTGCCAGCGCGCCATCTCCACGCTGGCCTGGGGAGTCAGGTCCATGCCTAAAAAATCATAGACCCGGCCGATTTCTACCAGCGGCTGGCTCACCGTGTCTTTAAACCAGAGGTCGAGAAAGTGCTCCTCGCCCACTTCACGGCGCACATCAATCGTGCGCTGCATTCCTGTGGCGAACTTGCGCGCCCACTGCTTGCCAACCTCAACCGGGTCGGCGGAATCCGAATACACCTGCCACACGTTGGCGATCATGCTCGCCAGTGATGGAATCGTTTCCACCGGGTCACGGTGCGATTGTACCACGCGGGCATTCGGGAACATGCGGAACACAAGGTCCATGTAGTGCAGGTGATGAGGCGCCTTGAGTGCCCAGCGCTCACCGCTCTGCCCGCTGCGCCTTTTCTGCCACTGCAAAAATTGCAGCAGCAGTTTCAAGTATTCGTAACCCGCGGTATGGTCCTGCGCCTCGACCCAGGCATCAAACGAAGGTACATGCGCCAGGGCCTGGATATTGAAGCTGTAGAAAGACTGCTCCAACAGCATGATGTCTTCGTCAGGCTCCATCGCGTCCAGCGGATGCACTGAAAGCAGGTCCGGGTTACTGTCGACCATCATCTGCACTTCCGCTTTCGCATCGCGTATGCGTCGGTCCCCGGCTGCCGTAAAATCCCAGTTGAGGTCAGGACAGGGATAGCGAACCTCGTACCACAGCGGTGCATACATACGAACATCTGCAGCAATGGTGCGGTGCAACATGGTTGTGCCGGTGCGCGGCAAGCCGACAATAACCAGCGGTGCGACTATCTCCTCGTCGCGGATTTCCGGGTGGCGACGCAACCACTCCTGCACCCGCAGACGCGTCGACAAGATATCCAACATACGCTGGGCCATGGCTGGCCGGCCAATGGCGTTAAGATCCGCTTCGTGAACCAGCGACCAGAGCAGCTTTTCCAGCGGCTCCCGATAGCTGTCGTCACCAAAGTCATCTAACCCGTCTACCGCTTTCGCGGCGGCCACCAGTGCATCGGCGTCCAGGCGCAATTTGTCCATTTTAATGTATCCTTCCAGAAGCGAGTTGCTGCAGGGCAATAACCCGTGTTTTAACGGGCGGAAAATCGGAGGCTTCCACATAACGCAGCAGCATACTGCCGCCGCTTTGGCCCGCCGTAGTCAACCAGTTGGGAAATGCACCGCCTGGGTCTGTCGCGGCGACCACAATGCGCACACTGCCGTCTTGCTCGTAGTGAGCGCTGCTGCGATTCAAGTGAATACGATGGAAGCGGTAGTCGAGCGACTCCATCCAAAAGTTGGACAACTGAAAATTCCAGGTACGACAATCCTTTGGCGGCATAAACTCGATCAGCAGCGCCTCCTCCGGCGCCAACTGCCAGTAGCTGTTATGGTAATAAATAGCCGGGTCCCCACCCGCCTGCAGGCACATTTTCTGGTCGTTCGGCGGTAACGCATTAATGTGCTCAGAAAACCCAAGCATCCAGTTGCGAAAGAGCCCGGCGGTGCCGTTCACGAAGGGCACCACACGCTTGAGCTGCGCGGCAAATTCCGTAGGGTCAAGTACCGGTGCATCCTGTGGATCAAGACACTCAATACGCAGGTCAATCTTGGGCTCAAGCGCCCGGTCACGGAATGTCTGTCGCACCAGAATATTGTCCGAAGCTTCCGTCATAGGCAACCAGTTACCCGGCTGGCGGGTGGCGCTGACCAACAGCGCAAATTCACCCTCGGGGCCAAGCTCCAGGTCCTCAAGGGTAATGTGGCCGGTCGGCGCCATATTTCCCTGCCCGGCGAAAGAGCCCGCCTTGGTTTCAATGCTCAGGTACTCGGCGTGGCCTGCATTTCCGGTGATACGGTAACTGCGCCGCCCATCGACGGCGCAATTCTGATAGAAATTGTCTGGATTGTCGTTACCGATTTTCGCGGTTTCATGAGACAGGGAATAGAACTGCGGGCAGTTTGGGTCACTGAATTCAAGGTGCTTTTCAAGACTCAAGCGCAGCAAACGAGTCAGGTAGCGATAACCCTCGGCGCGAGTGAGGTCATCCTCTGGGGTGCCAGCCGCAAGCACTTCCGCGCCGGCACTCTTCAGCGACTCGCAAAAGTCCTCCCATAGCTGGCCGCTGCGTAATGCATCAAGCTCGGATGTCGACATGGCACTAGCCCTCTCAGAATAATTGTTGTCTCACTGACCGCTGCCAGCCAGTGTGCTCCGTTTGCAGGCCCGGCGCATCACCCTCCAGGGTGATCTTAAGGAGCACACTGAACTGCCGCTAGCGTCCCACTCCTGCCGGCCTGCCAATGCCAGACGACCTACCAGTAGTGATGGGCAACAGACAGCAGCAACATAAGGCCTACCAACGGCAGCAGCCAACGTTGTATGCGTTGCATTCGCTCTGCCGGTATGGGCCGCGCAAAACGCTCGCCCAAAATCACCATCAGCGCCACTGCACCAAACAGCACCGCCAGCAGAACAAGTAAATTGCTCATCCAGCACTCCACCCGGCTGTGAACATTGGCTTAGGTGCCGGGCTTAAGCAGCTGCGGGGAAAGCGTGGTAACCATGTTGCGCACACCCTCTCGCCAGTCCACCCGGGTGGGGCCTATCAGGTCGTGCATTCGCTGAGAATCAATGGCCAGGCTTCCAAAGGCTGCGGGGTTATCGCGAAACTCTGGCTCCAGCCCGGTCAGCTCGGAGAGAAAGGCGCACCACTCCTCGATGCCAACAGCCTGCGAGCCACCAAAGTTAACCGTGGTGACGTCGGTAGTGGCGGCGGCCAACAGCAGTGGGAGCTTTTCAACATAATCGTCGGCATGCAACAGGTTGTACAAGTTCGGCCGCTCCGGGTGGACATCGATGGGCATACCCTGCTCCATCATCAGCAGGTGATACCAGGGCCAGCCACCGTTATTGCCATAGGGCACACTGAGGCGTGCAATGGTCGCTGGAATACCAAATTGGCGGGCCACGAAACGGCACACGGTTTCGGCGGCAATTTTGCTGATACTGTAGGTTGGGAACATTGTGCGGTGGTTGTCTCCCAATGGTGCGCCTTCGGCGCGCGGCTCATGGCCCGCGTATTCGTACACCGCCGTAGACGACATATGCAGGAAGGCGCGCACGTTTCGGCAGTGCAACATCAAACGTCCCAAGCCTTCTGCGTTCGCTGCCAGGTCGTAGTCAAAGCTGTCTGTCTTGACCACGGCCAGGTTCACAACATAATCAAAGTCATCGGGCAGCCCCTGCAGCGCCGTGGGGTCCGCCAAGTCTGCCGCCAGGCAGCGAACGCCTTTCTCTTCCAGCGCGCTGCGCTGCGCCGGATCACTGAAACGTGCCAAGGCGGTAAGTTCGGCTGTGCCAGCCCACGCATCAATGACCGGTGCCGCCACCTGGCCGGTGGGGCCCGTAATCAGAATTTTACTACCCGCAATCGCTACAGGTTGAACTGGCATGGCGTACCTCTGCTGTCGTTATGGTGGGGTCTTTAGTTTAACGCAGCACGGGCTGTGGCGGGTCACCCGTTCGGGGGATCAGACATTCCCGCTATCCGGTTGTACCCGATACACCTCAGATATCTGGTCTGGACTCGTCACGGTACACTTCAGGTCCTGAATCAAACCGTCCTGCAGGCTGTACACCCAGCCATGCACCGACAGCGGTTGGCCGCGGGCCCACGCGTTCTGCACAATTGTGGTGTGACACACATTCGATACCTGGCTGATCACGTTCAGCTCGCAAAGAAGATTGACGCGTTCTTCGTCGTTGTCGAGCGCCGCAATACGACGCCGATGCCGCTGCTGAACATCTTTGATATTGCGCAGCCAGTTGTCGATTAGGCCATTATCACGGTTTTCAAAGGCTGCCCGTACTCCCCCGCAATTGTAATGCCCAACCACCAGAACATGCTTCACGCGCAGCACGTCCACCGCATATTGCAGCACGGTGAGACAGTTAAAGTCGGTATGTACGACCATGTTGGCCACATTGCGATGAACAAAAACCTCACCCGGCAGTAGGCCAACGATCTGGTTGGCGGGCACCCGGCTATCAGAGCACCCAATCCACAAATACTCCGGACTTTGCTGATTAGCCAGCTTCTCGAAAAAACCGGGGTCGGAGGTCTTTACGGAGTGCGCCCAAGCGCGATTGTTGCTGAAAAGCTCGTCAATACTCCTCAAAGGCCGACTGTCTCCAGCACTAAATCATTAAGGCCGAGAGGCGGCCGAGCTTCAGTTTATTCCCGTTGCCGGCAACCGCGCTTTGCACCGCTTTCGAGCAGGCGCTCTGGATATGCCGCGCCAACTGAGCCATGTCGACAGCTGGGTAACGCTCTGGCTCCCAAGTTACAAGGCCTAAACTAAGCGTAACCTGCAGCACTGCACCGCGGCCATCATCAATAAGGAGGTTTTCAACATCTTTACGAAGCCGCTCGGCGACATCGATAGCAGGGGCCTCACAGGTGGCTGGTAACAATATGGCCAAACGCGACTCGGAAAGCCGAGCCAGATAATCCGTGGCACGCAGCCCGGAGGACACGCGTTCGGACACCTTTTTAAGGACGAAGCGGCCAGTGATCTCTCCATAATGCTGGTACAACTCTTCGAATTCGTCGACCTCTAACATAAGCACCGACAAAGCCTCGTTGCCCCGACGAGCTCGAGCAATTTCCCGTGCAATGTCTTTCTCGAAACCGCGCAAGTTACTGATTTGCGTCAGGGGATCAAGCATGGTGAGGCGAGAAATTTGCTGCCGGCTTACCGCATTCTTGAAACTCAGAGAGCCAATCGACGCGAGGTGCGTTACCACCTCAAGATCCGCTGGCGAAGTCTCCGCCGGTTGCTCCACAAGGCCACAATGGTAGCTGCCCAATAAACGGCCGGAATCAAGCAAGGGCACCAACAGCGCGTGCTGGATGCCCTGGTCGGTCTTCAAGACATCGAACATGCGCGAGTCGGTTGCATCGAGCAGCATGACCTGCGGCTCCATGTCATACAACTCCTGCATCTCAAACACGTCGTGATGCAATTGCAAATACTGGCCGTACCGATGGCCAGACGTCATCAGACCGGCAAGGACATTCTCGGGATCGTCAAGCCAAAGTTCCGCAATACGAAAGCCGAAGTGACGCGGCATACTCACCAGCAAGACTTCGAGCAAAGCGCCAAGGTCTGGCGCTTCAAGCATCATCTGCTGCATCTGCCGGGCCTGATCAACCAACCAACGGTTAAGGTGAATGGTTTCTGACAAGCGCTTCTCACGGATTTCAGCGAGGCTTTCTGGCGCTGGTGCGGCTTCGATTTCCTCACCGGGGAGTGCGTCGTACCAAGAGTCATCCGACATTCAAAATTCCGCCGTTAACCGGACGCCAACATCCGGCACTCAAGACTTATTAATTGAGAGTTGAGTGTAAGCGGCCTATACTTGCGTTGCAAACAAGAGCTGCGCTGCAATGTAACGAAATGTTACCGCCGGTGGTTTTTGTTTGCAGACCTGGGGGTGGCTACGGCCTGAGATACCGCGCGCGGTAAACCCTTTGAACCTGACCCGGTTAGGACCGGCGTAGGGATAGGTGCATGTTTCCTAATCCATTCCGCATATCCAACCGGTTCTCTTGCTTTCCTCAAAGGAGAACCTGATGAAACCTGTTTGTTTTTTTTGTACTCCCGTCCTGCTATTGGCCGCCTCGGTCAGCGCCCAGGAACTCAGTGAGATCATTGTCACCGCTGAATGGCGAGACACCCCACTCCTCAGCCAGTCGGTATCGACCAGCGTGATCACCAGCGATGGGCTGCGCGAGCGGGCGGCACAGCACTTGGAAGAAGTGCTTAATGTTATACCCAACCTCAACTATGCCAGCGGCTCCTCCCGAGCGCGATTTTTCCAAATTCGCGGTATCGGTGAGCGCAGCCAGTTTCAGGAACCTCTCAACGCATCCGTCGGGTTGCTGATTGATGGCATCGATTTTAGCGGACTGGGTACACTCGGCACTGTATTCGACGTGGCCCAGGTCGAGGTGTTGCGCGGCCCACAGGGCACGCTGCACGGCGCGAACGCGCTCGCCGGGCTGATCAATATCCGCAGCGCAGCGCCGGAAGCAACACCGGGGTTGCGCGTGGAGGCCACACTGGCTGACTACAACACCCACAGCCTGGGCGTTGTTGGAACAGGCCCTCTGGCGGGCGAGCACTTGCTGTATCGCGTGGCGGTGCAACAATTTGGCAGTGATGGCTACTATCGCAACGACTTTCTGGGCAGGGAAGACACCAACCAACGCGATGAAACCACCGTGCGCGCGCGCCTGCGCTGGCTACCCACCGCAACTGATGCCGTGGACCTGGGTTTCGTGTTTGTCGATATCGACAACGGGTACGATGCTTTTTCATTGGACAACACACGTCGCACCCTGTCCGATGAGCCCGGCCGCGATCGTCAGGAAACCAGCGCGGTCAACCTGAACTGGGCAGCATCACGCACCGCCTTTGATATCGAGACCCTGCTTACGGCGGCGACTACCAGCACCGAATACAGCTTCGATGAGGACTGGAGTTTCATCGGCATTGCGCCGGAGCTGGAATACAGCTCCTTCGACCAGTACCTGCGCGACCGCGACAGCGTCAGTGGCGAGCTGCGCCTGTTATCCAATGATCACTCACGCCTGTTTGGCGGCCGCACGGACTGGGCTGCGGGCCTTTACTACCTGAGCGAACGCGAAGATCTCCGACGTGAATATACCTATCTGGAGCAGACCTTTAGCAGCGACTATGACACCGACACCGGCGCTCTGTTTGGGCAGCTGGACACACGATTGAGCGATGCACTGACGCTGGTTACTGGCCTTCGGGTGGAGGAGCGACGAACTCGCTACCGCGACAATAATGCCGTGGCCGACCGTGTGAGCAGGACACTCTGGGGCGCCAGGCTAGCGCTTGAGTACCAGCAAAATGACGGCGCGCTCTGGTATGCCAGTGTGTCGCGCGGCTATCGCGGCAATGGCGTCAACGCCGGCATTCTGGCCAGCGCCGGTGCCACCAGCGATGCCGGTGAGCAGGCCATACTGGCCAGCCTCGGTAGCTTTGATGAAGAGACATTGCTCAACTACGAGGCCGGGTACAAAGCCCAGGCCCTGGGTGGCAGCCTGCGGGGGCGCCTCGCGCTGTTTTACATGGACCGGGACGACCAGCAGGTCAAGGGCTCACTGGTACTGCCGCGGGAAGATGGCAGCACCGCGTTTATCGACTTCACCAACAACGCGGCGCGCGGTCACAACTACGGGCTGGAACTGGAGGTCGACTGGCTGGCGGCCGAGTCGCTGGAGCTCTACGCCAACCTGGGGCTGCTGGAGGCCAGTTTCGACCGCTACGTCAATGCTGATGGCGTCGACCTGGCCGGCCGCGATCAGGCCCACGCCCCCGGCTACCAAGCCGCATTGGGCGGCAGGCTCGCGCTCACCCAGCAGATATATGCGCGCATCGACCTTGAAGCGCGCGACAGTTTTTACTTTTCTGACCGGCACGATCTGCGCTCCGCTGCCTATGAACTGGTCCACTTGCGGCTGGGCTGGGCAGAGGAAAACTGGGAGGTGGCGTTGTGGGCACGCAATGTGGCCGACCGGGATTACACCACGCGTGGGTTTGGCAGCTTTGGCAACGACCCGCGCAAGGGCTATGTCGTCGAGCCCTATTATCAATTTGGGGAGCCGCGCAGTGTCGGCTTAAGCGCCAGCTACCAGTTTTAAACCGAGGGACACCGCCATGGATATCACCGCTGAACTCAGCCTGTACCCGTTGCAGAAAGACTACATCCGGGTCATTGACAGCTTTATTACCCAACTGGCCGCAAGCCAGAACGTGATCGTGGTCACCAACGCCATGAGCACACAAATCAGCGGAGCAGCGGGCCCGGTATTCGCTCTGGTGCAGGCCGCGCTGGAGGCGAGTTATCGCGATTTTGGCAAGCAGGTGCTGGTGTGTAAATTCATCCCCGGCCTGTTGCCGATTCGCCCCGCATGACAACAGAAACACTGTTAGAGCAGCTCGTGGCCGCAGCCACGGCGTGGTCAGGCTGGGAGCTCGCAGCCGTCGCCTTGGGCATCGCCTACCTGATACTGGCAGTGCGAGAAAGCCTTTGGTGCTGGTACGCCGCATTCGCCAGCACTGCCATCTTCCTCTGGCTTTTTTGGCAGGTGGGGCTGCTCATGGAGTCAGCGCTGCAGCTGTACTACCTGGCGATGGCGATATACGGCTGGAGCCAATGGCGCGGCAGTGACGCCGGCAGCAGCAGTGGTGGTGAACCGCGCAGGCTGGCTATTACTACCTGGCCCGTGCACTGGCATCTACTGGCGCTTGCCAGCGTATTGGCAGCCAGCGCGGGCAGCGGCTTTCTGCTGGATCAATACACCGATGCCGCCCTCCCCTATGCCGACTCTTTCACCACCTGGGGCAGTATTCTGACCACCTGGATGGTCGCCCGAAAAGTCCTCGAAAACTGGCTCTATTGGTTGGTCATCGACAGCATTTCGATTTACCTTTACTGGGACCGCGGGCTCCTGCTGACCGCGGGACTGTTCGCCGTCTATCTGGTCATCGTGATCTTCGGGTATCTGCAATGGCGCAAGCACTACCACCTGCAACCCGCCTACGTTTAAACCAGGCGCTGCAACAATGGCCGCAGTGGCACACTGCGGCCTTACAGGGCAGCCCCAAGCTGATAAGGCCTCTGGGGCAAGGCCTCAGCAACCACAGCTTCCTGGTGGAGGCGGGCAGCGCGCAGTTTGTGCTGCGCTTAAGCGGCGCAGCAACCGTCAGCCACGGGCTGCACCGCTTAGCCGAATGGCAGGCGATGACGCACGCGCACGCTGCCGGGCTGGCGCCGGCACCACGCTTTCTGGATGAGCAGCAAGGAGTCCTGGTGTGCGACTACGTCCCCCCGGACGCGCAGCAACAGGCCAGCCCCGCTGCCGTTGGCGCTTTGATGCGACGTATACATGCACTGCCGCCCATCGCAGAGACACTCGACATCGGTGAGCGCTGCGCTGCAGCCGAGCACGCACTTGCCAACGCAACCCCGCAAATCGCGCGACAGCTGCGTCCGTTAGTCGACTCGGCTGCACCCCTCATCAAGCAGCTGATAGATCGGCTGGAGCCAGGCACTGCATCCGCGCTCTGCCACAACGACCTGCTGCAGTCCAATCGTATTATGAGTACCCATAAGCTATGGGCAATAGATTGGGAGTATGCGGCAATGGGGCCGGTGTGGTTTGACCTCGCCGCAACCTGCGCAGGCGACGAGCTGAATAACGACGGGCGCGATGACCTGCTCATGAGTTACCTGCAGCGCCCCGCCACCGCCAGTGACCAGGAGCAACTCGGCAGCTTTGAATGCATTTACCGCTATCTCGAGTGGCTCTGGCATGTGACCACAAACACGGAGCCCGCCGCCGCGCCACTCACCCTCAAGCTAGCTCGCCTGCAGGGCTGCCTTGCATCGTCTACCCGCCTACATGGAACAGGGTCTCTGTAGCCACAAGTGAGCACGCCCACTCACTAAAGGGCGGGCCTTCGCCGCGCTACTCGTGGCCGGCCGTATCTCGGTGCTGCGGCCACATGACTATTAGCTAGTCGCGAAAGTTGGAAAATTGCAGCGGCAAGCCGATATCGCTGGCGCGCAACAGCGCGATAGCCTCCTGCAAGTCATCGCGCTTCTTGCCAGTCACGCGCACTTGATCACCCTGGATCTGCGCCTGCACCTTGAGTTTGGCTTCCTTGAGCTGTTTGACCAACGTTTTACACTGCGCCGCATCCAGGCCATGGCGCAGCGTCACATTCTGGCGCACCAGTTTACCGCTGGCCACCGGCTCACCACACTCCATCGCCTGCGGATCGATATCACACTTGATCAACGCACTGCGCAACATATCCTCCATCTGCGTCAACTGAAACTCGGCTTCGGCGTGCAGCGCAACGGTGCGCTCCTCGCGCGCGAAGCCCGCATCAATCCCTTTGAAGTCAAATCGATTGGTCACAATACGCGAAGCCTGGTCGACTGCATTGGTCAACTGGTGCAGGTCGACTTCCGATACAACGTCGAAAGATGGCATAGTGCGTTTCCTCAGTTTCAGCAATAAGTCAGGAGCACCATGGTAATCCGCCGACAACGCATTGCAATCCCCAGCGCGCGCTGAATGGATTCACGCCACTGGCATATCCTTGGCGCCGGGTCGATCGGAAGCTTATTTGCTTGCTTGCTTGATCAAGCAGGCGTGGGCTGCTCGCTCGTGCTGAGGCCATCTGACCCCGCACTCGAGCGGGGCAGCCTGGACATCCTGCTGCGCGAAGGCAGCGTGACAAACAGGCATAATTTTGCGCTTGGCAGCCCTGCCTCAGCCGCACCCATCCACCAGCTACTGGTGTGTACCAAGGCATACGACCTGGAGGAGAGCATCGCCAGTGTGCTGCCGCGCCTGGCACCAGATGCGGTGATCGTGTTGCTCGCCAACGGCCTTGGCTACCAGCAGCGTATTGCCGAGCAATGGCCGCGCTTCACGGTTGTCAGCGGCAGCACCACCGAGGGCGCTTTTCGTGCAACACACCATGGGCAAAACCGTGAAGTGCAGCGTGCCGGGCGCGGCATAACCTGGTTTGGGGCAAGCGAACTTGGCGCACCGGACTGGTTCAGTGACTGGCAGGAGATCGACGCACACTGCGTCTGGACCAGCGACATGGACGCAGTGCTGTGGCGAAAGCTGGCGATCAACTGTGCCATCAACCCTCTCACCGCCCTGCACCACTGCCTCAACGGAGCGCTGGCAGAACGTCACGAGTTGGCACTGGCCGTGCGCGAGCTATGTGTGGAAATTGCCACCGTCACAGAAGCGGCCGGCCACCCGGAGGCCGCAACTCATTTGCACACATCGGTCATGGAGGTCATCAGGGCCACGGCAAACAACCGCTCCTCCATGCTGCAGGACATCAGCGCGGGGCGCCCGACGGAAATTGACTACCTCACCGGACACCTCGTAGCCACCGCAGAACGCCTGCACATCGCAACACCACGCAACAGGTCTTTACTGAACGCCGTGCGCGAGCTCGAAACGAGCCAAACCTTGGGCCGAAACCGCTAGAGATTTACGGCAAACAGCTCGGCGACGGCCTCGGCAGTCAAGGCCTGCCAGCGATGCTCTGGGGCACCCGCAGGCATCACAGCCTGACGATAACGAAAGCTCCCTGCGCGCTCCCGCTCCAAACCAAGCACGCACAGTGTTTGAGAACACTGCAAAGCAATGCGCAGAGTCTCCGGCGGCGGCGGTAACGCAGGGTCCAGAGCAGCGGGCAGGAAAGGAGCAGCTTCCCCGTGCAGCAGCGCGTCAGGCCGCACCGCCAGAATCTGCTCGCGCAAGACTTCGAACAAAATATCCGAGTCAACGTTTTCGGGAAATGCCGCCTTTGGAGGCTCGAGCGCAACCACAGGGCGTGGCACGAATACCCGCTGATCGTGAGGCCACAGGCCCCACAAGAGCGCGCCCAATGCACACAACGCCGTGGTCGTTGCAGCGATCCAGTGCCGGCGTTGCCAACGGTGCCATGTGGCGAACAGAGCCCACTTTTGATCTTGTGCAGGCATCCGCGAGCGGCCTTGACGGCTCAGGCCAGGCGGTATTTGCAGTGGAAGATCATCTACGGCCTCATCGCGGAAAACCGGCTCAGCTTCATCGCGTAAAGGCGAGCGCAACTGCCGTGGGAGCTCTGCCGCGATGGCCTGCAACTGGTGACGCACAGCATGGGTATTACCCGGCCGCTGCTCAGGATCGGCGGCGAGCAAGCGTTCCACCAGCGCACCCAGCCCGTTGGGCAGAGCTGTACCATCGGCAAGCACAGCGGGCAATGGGGGCGCCGCGCCCTGCAACAGCGCCTCCGAGTTCAGCCCCTGACGACCCTGAAAGGGATGCCGGCCGGTAAGCAGGCGATAGAGCAGACAACCCAGCGCAAACAGGTCGGAGCGCACATCGCGGGGCTTGCCGAGTAGCTGCTCTGGCGAGATGCAGCTCAGGCTACCCTGCGCCGTCGCACTGTCACCCTGCGGTGCCGCCAGGCCAAAGTCAGTGAGCTTGACCCGGCCTTCGCGAGTAATCAGCACGTTTCCGGGTTTGATGTCGCCGTGCACAATGCCGCTTTGGCGCGCCACAGCGATGGCGGCGGCAACATCGTTAGCCACAATAAGAATACTTGCCAGCGACAAATCGCGTTCTGCCAGCAGTTCTTCCAGATCACAGCCCGCCACATATTCCATGATCATGGCGAGATGAGTGTCTCCAACAATCACATCGTGAATTTTAACCACACGCATACTGTCGAGCGCGGCGATGGTCTGAGCTTCACGCAGCACCATCCGGCTGCGCGCTGGCTCCTCGGGTAGCGCGTAAATTTTCGCTACAACGCGCCGACCCAGGCGGTCATCAATACCCAGATACACAGACCCCGCACCACCGCGTCGAATGAGGCGCAAAATGCGGTAAGGACCAATGCGGTCGCTGCCTTTCATGGAGGGCTTGCCCCGGCTGTCGGATCGCTCCCCTGGTGCGCCAAGCGATTGCGCAGCCCTCTCGCAGATACACGTAATGCCTTAGCAGCTGCCGCGACATCATAATTACAGCGCGCAAATGTTTGCTGCAGCTCTTCCTGAGGTATCTGTGAAGCCAGCCGAAGGCCCAAACCAGGCAAACGCCGATACACCGCCTGACGACTCATGCCCGCTCGCCGTGCCGCTGCACTGACCTCATAACGCTCCTGTTCCAGTAGCGCTCGCAGCGCATCGTCACCTAGCTCCACAGCGGCCGCCGGCACAGCCAATCCAGGAGAATCTGCCACACCAGAATCACCCGGCTGATCAAACCTCAACGGCGGCAACAGGTTACCTTCTCCTCGCAGCACAATTTGCCGCGCGCAGTTGGCCAGCTCACGTACATTGCCGGGCCAGTCGTGGCCCTGACAGAGAAAAAATAGCTCTGCCCATTGCGCTATCTGCAAGGCATCGTCCGTTACTGAGGGGAGCACGGCAGGGTAGCCGGTTTCAACACACGCGGAGCGTAAAAAATGGCAGAGCAGTTCAGCGATGTCTTCCGGGTGCTCGCGCAAGGGAGCGACCCGTACTTCAGCGCTCCCCAGCCGGTGCAGAAGTGAACGGCGAAAGTTGCTGTCCGGGCCCTCCAAAATGGCGTCTGTCGCAGAAATTACCCGCACATCCACCTTGCGCATAGGGCCTCCCACCGGTTGCACCTCGCGCTCTTGCAGTGCGCGCAATAGCTGAGGTTGCACCTCTTCCGGCGTGTCGCCCACCTCGTCAAGAAAAAGGCTGCCGCCGGCGGCTTGCTGGAAATAACCCTCGCTGTTGCGCTCGGCACCGGTAAAGGCGCCACGTACACTGCCAAAAAGCACCGCAGCCGCCACGCCCGCAGGGATTGCCGCCATATTCACTGAGACGAGCGGCCCAGAGGCCCGCTCGCTTTGGGCATGTAGTGCTCGCGCCACCAGCTCCTTGCCGCTGCCGGTTTCGCCGCGAATAAGGACATCGAGCCCGCAGCGCGCACTACGCGCTATGTTGGCGCGCAGCGATTGCATATAGTCACTACTGCCCTGCAAGCCGTCGCCATCGTCACCCAACGGCGCAGACACAGAGGCGGCGGGAGGCACAGACAGCTCACGCAGCAGCAAAACCACGCTGTGAGCCAGCTGTATAATAATACCCTTGCGCAGCGCCTCGGCCGAAAAATCGCAGGCCTCCTGCACCCACTCGCCATTCAGGCGACAACGACAGGCCCCGGGCAACGGCGTCAGTGTAACCCCACCTTCGCCGAACCGGATGCGCAGCGCCTGACGACTGAGATGCGGGTCGTCGAGGGTACGTTCGATGGCTTCGGTCGCGCGCCGAAAAGCCAGCTGCTCGCGCCCCAGTACGCAGGCTTTGCGTGTGGTGGCACGCAGCAAACAGCGCTCACCAATTCTCTGTACGTCCGGATGAAACACTATCGTGAGCGCATACATACGACGCGCTGGGGTAGCAGTTAACCGCGCAAAAACCGACGGCAGCGTCGCATCAGTGCGAATGTGTTCCGACATAGACAGACCTGAAGTGCGTGTAGCTCAGCTGACTTGTCTTAAGTTTAGCAGCTGATGCGAGACTCTGCCGGGGTGAGCGCCATTTGATGTAATTCAGAACAGCCGAACACCTCAGTCGATAATCGCTACCAGCGCAATGGCAACCACCCACACAACGCCACTGCGCGTGAGCAGACTGCTGAGTGCAGGAATCATCTCGCCAGCTACACCAATCGCAGCCTCAGCCGCTGAATCAGCAGCGCCTTCCCAAGCATACGCCGCAGAGGCGCCAACGGCACGCAGCACAGAAGGGGCGTCGCTGGAGGTATCGACCACAGCCTCGCGCAGTGCATTATGGCTGCGCACAAAATCTCCAGCGAGGGTGAAAGTAATGGCTAACACGCGCACGGGCAGCCAGTCGACCCAATGCAACAGCTGAGCCGCGCAAGGGCTGGGGCTCACACCGTGCACAGACATCTGCAATAAGCGGTAGCCGAACGCCCAGGCAGGGCCCAACAGGACGAACCAGAACACCACTGCAAACCAGCGCTGGTAACCGTCGTAAAGCAGCCGCTCCTGCAGGCGCAGGTCAGCCGCATCGGCGCTGGCACTGCCCGAGGCCACAGCGAGGTCATCTGCCTCAAGCTCACCACACAAATAGAGCCAGGCCGCCTCGTAGTTGCCACGTTCACAGTGCCCTCGGTACTGTGCAATACGCGCTTGAAAATCACCGCGGCCAAAACTGTAAAGCAGGACTACCGCCGCCAGCAGTATCCAGGGAAGCCCGAACAGCACCGGCGCCAACACATCGAGAAAGATCCCCAGCAACAGGGCGGGCAACACTACGGCAAGCCCTAGCTGAATCCATCCCGACACGCCCAGCGCCGCCACCCGCTCGCGATAGCCGTACCACCAGCTATCGCGATGCAACCAGGGTTCCGCACCCCACAGCTGACGCATCGAGAGCGCGATAATCAAGGCCAGGAAGCTCATGCCGATTCTCCTACGGGTGCCAAGCTGGCGCGATAGCGCGCCCAATCAAAAGCTGGACCGGGGTCGGTTTTACGTCCGGGTGCAATATCGACATGCCCGGCGAGATGATCACTGTGTAGCTCGGGGTAGGCGGCAATCAATGTGTCAGTCAGCACCGCCAAGGTTGCGTATTGGGCATCGGCATAGGACACATCGTCACAACCTTCGAGTTCCACCCCGATACTGAAATCGTTGCAGTTATCCCGCCCACGCCAGCACGACACACCCGCATGCCAGGCGCGAGCACCAGTCGCCACAAACTGCACCAGTTCACCGCAGCGGCGAATCAAAAAATGCGCCGACACTTGCAGTCCGCAAATTTCTGCGTAATAAGGATGCGCTGTGCTATCGAGACAATTGGTAAACAAGTGCTCGATGGCGTCGCCGCCGAAACAACCCGGTGGCAGGGAAATATTATGAATGACAAGCAGCTCCACGGGTGCGTCTCCCGGCCGCGGCCCACAGTTGGGCGATGGCACTGCTCGTGCCTGCTGGATCCAGCCATTGTCGAGTGTATAGCGCATGCAAGCCCCATCGCGTAAGCCGCCATCATAGTCCAGTGGCCGCAGACGCTCAACGCATGCGACGCAGCTTGCAGCAGGCTGCTACAATTGAACTTTTCTGGCCCATTGTGGATACCTGACCTATGACCGCGCTCACCGATACTGACATACAGGACAACGTGCGCGCTGCACTGGCGGAAGATATCGGTAGCGGGGACATTACGGCGGCGCTGATTCCCGCCAGCGCCACGGCAACCGCCAGGGTGATCACGCGTGAAGACGGCATACTCTGTGGCCGTGCCTGGGTAGATGCGGTATTTGCAGCGCTCGACCCTGCACTGCAACCGGATTGGTCAGTTCAGGATGGCGACCCCATTGCCGCCAACAGCATCCTGTTCACCGTGCGCGGGCCCGCAAGAGCCCTGTTAACCGCAGAGCGCAGTGCGCTCAATTTTCTACAGCTGCTGTCGGGCACCGCAACACGCTGCCATCACTACGCAGCCCTCGTGGCAGGCACTGGCGTCCGACTGTTGGACACGCGCAAAACCATTCCCGGTTTACGCAAAGCGCAGAAGTATGCCGTGCATTGCGGCGGGTGCCACAATCATCGCATTGGCCTGTATGACGCTTTCCTGATCAAGGAGAACCATATTAGCGCCTGTGGCGGCATTGGCGCTGCCGTGCGTGCAGCCCATGCAACCGCGCCGGGCAAGCCGGTAGAAGTCGAAGTGGAAAACCTCGCCGAATTGGAGCAAGCCCTGGCGGCGGGAGCCAACCGGGTCATGCTGGACAACTTCAGCCTGCAGGCGATGCGGGATGCCGTGGCTCTGGTCGCAAAACAACTGGAGCTGGAAGCCTCGGGCAATATCACCGAGGCGAATCTTCGCAGCGTGGCGGAAACCGGGGTGGACTTTATTTCAATTGGTGCCCTGACCAAGGACACCCGCGCGCTGGACCTCTCCATGCGCCTGCTGGACTGAGGGCAGCAGCATGCGGACGTCCTCCAGTTTCAATGTTTAACGCCTAAAGCAACGAACGTCTGCTGATAATTACCCCATTATTGTCGGCGTAGACATAATCACCGGGAGCGATGCGAGCGCCGCCAAACTGCAGCGGCACATCGCGCTGGCCTTCGCCTCGCTTCTCGGTTTTAAGGGGGCTGGCATCCAATGCCTTGACCCCCAACGGCATTACGGCTATCTCGTCCACGTCACGCACAGCACCATTGATGACCAGGCCAGACCAGCCATTTCTGGCCGCCTGCTCTGCCAACATGTCGCCCAACAAGGCGCGGCGCAGCGAACCGCCGCCGTCCACCACTAAAACGCGGCCGCCACCTGCCTCAGCAACGGCCTCTTTCACCAGCGAGTTGTCCTCGTGGCATTTGATCGTCACCGCTTGCCCGGCAAAGCGGAAATGGGCGCCAAAATTGCGCAACGGTAACTCGATCACCGCGGCTTCCGGCGCGGCATCGGTCAGGTCAGCGGTTGAAAACTGCGGCACGACATCCACCTACAGCCACTCCGCCGGATAGCTGACCAACGCCGCCGACCCGCCAGCGATAGCGCCGCCATGCGCGGCACAGCGAGGCAGCACCTGTTCAGCGTAAAAACCGGCAGTGGCGACTTTGCGCACATAAAACAGGTTGTGCGCTCCCTCGGCAAGCCGCTGCTGCGCAACCAGCGCCGAGCGCGCCAGATGCCAACCACCAAACAAGTAGCCACATTGCATGAGGTAATCGAAAGATGCGCCCAGTGCCTCCTCCGGCGCCGACTCCAACGCGGCAATTAGGTGGTCGGTGCTTGCCTCAACCCCTGCCAGAGCGCAAGCCAGCTGCCGCGCAATGGCAACCAGCGCAGGCTCCGACGATTCGCCTAACGACGCCACCGTCGCCGCCACATCTGCCAGCGCATCACGCATGGCTCCACCTTGATCACGGCCCAGCTTGCGGGACACCAAGTCGGCCGCCTGGATGCCATTGGTACCTTCATAGATTGACGTAATACGTACATCGCGCAGGAACTGGGCAGCACCGGTTTCCTCGATGTAACCCATGCCGCCATGTACCTGCACACCCAAAGAGGTCAGCTCTTGGCCTACTTCGGTCAGCCAGGCCTTAATCACCGGAATCATCAGGTCGATGCGGAACTGGTGCCGGGCGCGGTCACTCGGCGGGCCCCGATGCGCGAGGTCCATGGTCACCGCTTCGGTGTAAACCAGGGCACGCATTGCCTCAATCAGTGCTCGCATGGTCAACAGCATACGCCGCACATCCGGGTGCTCAATGATCGCCACGCCACCCTGAACACGGTCACGGGCGTAGACGACTGCTTGCTGGTAGGAACCTTCTGCAGCACCCAAGCCCTGCACACCCACCTTAAGGCGCGCCTCATTCATCATCGTGAACATGCAGGCCAGGCCACGGTTCTGTTCACCGACCAAGTAGCCCACGGCACCCGCTGTATCACCAAAGGCCATCACACAAGTAGGGCTCCCGTGGATCCCCAGCTTGTGCTCGGTGGATACGGGGTAAACATCGTTGCGCTCACCCAAGCTGCCATCCTCGTTCACCAGAAACTTCGGCACCAGAAACAAGGAAATACCGCGGCTACCCTCGGGGGCATCAGGCAGTTTCGCCAACACAAGGTGGATGATGTTATCAGTGGCGTCGTGATCACCCCAGGTGATGTAGATTTTCTGGCCATGAATACGGTATTGCGTGCCGTCTGGAATGGCCCGCGTTTTCATGACGCCCAAGTCGGAACCGGCGCCAGACTCGGTCAGGTTCATGGTGCCGGCCCATTCACCGGAGTGCATTTTGGGCAGATACCGCTGCTTCAAAGCTTCGCTGGCGTGCGCGTGAATGGCCAGCGCAGCGCCCGCGCTCAGCATAGGCGCCAGGCCAAACGCCAGGTTGGCGCTATTCCACATCTCGCAAGCGGCGGTGGCATACAATTCCGGCAACCCCTGGCCACCGTAGACGGGATCCGAGGAAATCCCCATCCACCCCCCGGCGCCAAGCTGCTGTAGCGCTTCGCCGTAACCCGGGCTCAGGGTCACCGCTCCGTCCTGGCAGGTGGCCGGATGATCATCCCCAACACGCCGCAGAGGCGCCAGCACATCACCTGCCAGCCTTGCACCCTCATCAAGCAAGGCGGTACTGAGTTCCGGGCCAACCTCGAGATCTGCAAATGCGGGGAGGCCGCCCAGCGTCTCCCCAACCTGTAATAACTCATCGATCAAAAAGGTCATGTCCTCGACCGGGGCGCGATATGTGCTCATGGCGATGGCTTCCTTGTAGCGTGGGGCGTGGATACTGCAAATTATAACGGGTGCGCACCAGCGGCAGGGGCTGCACCAACTTGCATGGGCAAAAATGCCGCTTGGCAATTCTAGCGAAGGGACTATAATTTTCCTAATCTATCGGATCCATCTCCGCCATTCTCACAGTGAATACACCATGTCGACCCAACTGCACCGCATCGACCTCAATCTGCTGGTTTACCTCGACGCCTTGCTGCGCGAGCGGAACGTCACCCAGGCCGCCCACCAGCTCAATTTATCTCAGCCTGCCATGAGCAATGGGTTGCGACGGCTGCGAGATCTATTTGATGACCCCTTGCTGGTGCGCACGTCCGATGGCATGACACCCACCGAGCGGGCGCTGGAACTGGAACCGCAAGTGCGAGAGGTGTTGATGCATATCGAGCAGGCCGTACAGCCCCGCTCCGCCTTCGCGCCCGAGCAGGCGCAGCGGGTGTTCCGCATCATGGCCAGCGACTACGCCGAATCCACTCTGCTGCCCGCAGTGCTGGGCAAGCTTCGGTTACAGGCGCCGGGCCTAACGCTGGACATCATGACCCCCTCGGATGTCAGTTTCCTGGACGTGGAACGCGGCAAAGTCGACATGGTGATCAACCGTTTCGATTCCATGCCCCAATCGTTTCACCAAATTCACCTGTGGAACGACAGCTTTTCTTGCCTGCTCAGCCCTGAAAACCCGGTATTGGAAGACTTCACGCTGGAAAATTACCTGCTAGCCAAACACATTTGGGTAAGCAAAACAGGAATGGGGGTTGGCGTCGGGGTGGACCCGGACGACGTACAGCGCTTGGGGTGGGTTGACAGCGCCCTCGCCCGGCTCGGCAAAAAACGCCAAATACGCGTGTTTACCCGGCATTATCAGGCGGCCATGACCCTCGCCGAGCAAAATGATCTCATTGTAACCCTACCCACCCGCGCCGCGTTGCTCAAACGCAATAACCCCCGCGTGGTGCTGCGTAACCCACCGCTGGATATTCCACCGCTGGAATTAAAAATGGCCTGGAGCCCGCTACTGCAGCACAACCCCGCCAATCGCTGGTTGCGCAAGCTGATTGCCGACACGGCGCGCGAAATGGACAACAAGCCACCCCTTCCCTAGGCCTGCTGCACGCGAGCCTCTATTCACTACAAAAATGGCCACGATAAAAACGATAAATTGGATAAATTAAGCCGGCTCACCGTAGACTAGTGCTTTCTTCTCCGGGCATGCAGAGCGCGCCCAACAGACACGCAAGGAACCAAGACCCATGAGCGAGCGCATTACGGAAGGCGGCCTGATCATTGCCGCTGAACTGCACAGGCTTCTGGAGCAGGATATTGCCCCCGGCACCGGCGTCACCGCGCAACAGTTCTGGCAGGGATTGGACGCAATCGTGAGAGATTTCGCCCCGCGCAATCGCTCGCTGCTGGCGACGCGCAATGCCATGCAACAGGAAATTGACACTTGGCACCAGGCCAACCCGGGGGATGACTACGACCGGTCAACCTACAAGGCCTTCCTGCAACGCATCGGCTACCTACTGCCTGAGCCCGGCGATTTCACCATTACCACCGACAGTGTCGATGCTGAAATCGCGACGCTGGCAGGGCCCCAGCTAGTCGTTCCAGTCATGAATGCGCGCTACGCGCTGAACGCCGCCAACGCCCGCTGGGGCAGCCTGTACGATGCACTGTATGGGACTGATGCAATCCCCGAAGACGGCGGCGCCGAGCGCGCAGGCGCCTATAACCCTGTACGCGGGGAGCGCGTCATTGTCTGGGCACGGCAGTTCCTCAACCGCCACTGCCCGCTGTCTGCGGGCAATCACAGCCAGGCAACCGCCTACACCGTGGTGAACGGGGCTTTACAGGTGGTACTGGACGGCGGGCAAATCACCTCGCTGGCCGATGCCGCTCAGTTTCGCGGTTACACCGGCGAAGGCAACGCGCCTGGCAGCATCTTGCTGCGCCACAATGGCCTGCATATTGAAATCCAGATTGACCCGCTAAGCGCGATCGGCGCGACCGACCCCGCCGGCGTCAAGGACCTGGTGCTGGAATCGGCACTGACCACCATTCAAGATTGCGAAGACTCTGTCGCCGCGGTCGATGCGGCAGACAAAGTTGTCGTGTACCGCAACTGGCTGGGCCTGATGCGCGGCGATCTCGAAGAAGTGGTGCGCAAAGGCTCAGGCACCCTCACCCGCCGCCTCAACCCGGACCGGGTATTTACCGCAGCCAACAGTGGTGAACTTGTACTGCCCGGCCGCAGCGTGATGTTCGTGCGCAACGTGGGGCATTTGATGACCAACGACGCGATCATCGACGCGGACGGCCACGAAATCCCCGAGGGCATCATGGATGGCATGTTTACCGCCATGATTGCCCTGCACGACCTGCGCGGCAATCACGCCTCGCGCAACTCCCGCACCGGGAGCATTTATATTGTCAAACCTAAAATGCACGGCCCGGAAGAGGTGGATTTCACCTGTGATTTGTTCGACCGCATTGAGGATGCCCTGGCGCTGCCACGCAACACGCTAAAGCTGGGCATCATGGACGAAGAACGGCGCACCACAATCAACCTGAAAGCCTGCATCGAGCGCGCCAAAGCACGCCTGGTGTTTATCAACACCGGCTTCCTCGACCGCACCGGCGACGAAATACACACCAGCATGGAAGCCGGCGCCATGACCCCCAAGGGCGCGATGAAACAAGAGCCGTGGATTCACGCCTATGAAGACTGGAACGTGGATGTCGGGCTGGCCTGCGGGCTGCAGGGCAAAGCGCAAATTGGCAAAGGCATGTGGGCCATGCCAGACCTCATGGCAGACATGCTGACGGCAAAAAGCGGCCACCCACAGGCCGGGGCCAGCACCGCTTGGGTGCCCTCACCCACCGCCGCAACGCTGCACGCGACGCACTATCACGAAATCAATGTGCGTGAACGGCAGGACACCCTGCGCTCACGTGCCCGTGCCTCCCTCGATGACATCCTGGCCATTCCCTTGAAGGGGGCTAGCGGCCTCAGCCCGGAGGCTATTCAAGAAGAATTGGACAACAACGCGCAGGGGATTCTTGGCTACGTGGTGCGTTGGATTGATCAGGGCGTAGGCTGCTCCAAGGTGCCCGACATCCATGATGTTGGCCTGATGGAAGACCGAGCAACACTGCGTATTTCGAGCCAGCACATTGCCAATTGGTTACGCCACGGGGTGTGCACAGAGGCGCAAGTGCACGCCACGCTGGAGAAAATGGCGGCGGTGGTTGATGCGCAAAACGCAGGCGACCCGGCCTACCGCAACATGGCGCCCGGCTTCAACGACAGCATTGCCTTTCAGGCCGCTCTCGAGCTGGTCATCAAGGGATGCGAACAGCCCAACGGCTACACAGAGCCCGTGCTGCATGCGCGTCGGCGGCAGGCGAAGGCGCTTAACGGCGGCTAAA